>DWUY01000299.1 GCA_019120515.1 Candidatus Blautia avicola
CCAGATAAGTAAGAGAGTCATGTAGAGGTTTAGGGGGTGTTTTGTGTACTACGAATTTTACATAGATGTGTTTTTCGTAGTAAATCTTTTTATGGATTTCCTGGTTCTCTGCCTGACAAACCGGATCCTTCAGGGGACTGCCAGACCCTGGAGAGCTTTAGGGGGAGCTTTGGCGGGAGCCGCTTTGATCTCCCTGTTTTTCTGGACTGCAAAAGAGATCAATACAGGAAACATGTTGATTTTTTCCCTTGGGACCTCCCTGGTGATGGTCCGGCTGGGCTGCGGCCTTAGAAGGGGAAAAGAACTGCTCGCCGGCCTATTGACCTGCTGGGGCATATCTTTTTTGCTTGGAGGACTGTTGTACGCGCTGCCTCTTCAGGCAGGAAAAGGAATCCTGATTTTTTTTACGATCACATTTACCGCTTATTGGATTTTGGACACAAGCATAAGACTCTTTAAATACTTAAAAGGAAAAGCTGTTTCCCGGTGCCGGGTGGTCCTGGAGACCGGAGGACAGAAAATGGAATTAGAAGGACTGCTGGATACAGGAAACTGCCTGACTGACAGGAATACCGGAAAACCGGTATGCGTCATGGAAAAAGACAGATTTTCCAGTATGCTGGAGAAAAAGCAGCGGGAGGCGCTGGAAAGCTTCTGTAGTCTGAACAATATCAAAGGAGAGGATCTGGGAAGCCTGAATCCCAGATTTATCTTTTATACAGCTTTGGGCTGTGAAAAAGGATTGCTCCCTGTGGTGACTGCAGACCGGCTGGAGATCTTCTGGGAGGGAAGGAAAAAAAGTATCTCCCAGGCCGCTATAGGACTATCTGCCGCTCCCCTGTCTCCTTACAGAAAATTCGAGATGATCATCAGTCCCAAGATTCTGGACAGTTAGTTAAGGAGGAGTTTTGTGAATATGGATGTTTGTATGAAAAAAGGATTTCAGTTTTCAAGGTTTACAGGATTTTTACTGCCGGCAGGGAATGAACTCCATTATATCGGAGGAGCAGAGGTCCTGCCAGCGCCTTTATCCCCGGAAGAGGAAAGCGCTCAGATCGAGAGACTCCAGAACCAGGAGGATCAGGAAGCCAGATCCACCCTGATCGAGCATAATCTCCGTCTGGTTGTCTATATTGCTAAAAAATTTGATAATACAGGAGTGGGGGTAGAAGACCTGATCTCCATCGGGACTATCGGTCTGATCAAGGCCATCAATACTTTTAATCCGGTGAAAAAGATCAAGCTGGCTACCTATGCTTCCCGGTGTATAGAAAACGAGATCCTCATGTATCTGCGGAGAAACAGCAAGACAAAGCTGGAGGTCTCTATTGACGAGCCTCTGAATGTGGACTGGGACGGGAATGAACTGCTCCTTTCGGATATCCTGGGAACAGACGAGGATGTGATCTATAAGGATATTGAGAATGAGGTGGAAAGAAATCTTCTGGGAAAAGCTATCGGGAAACTGACAAAAAGAGAACAGACTATTGTACGGCTGCGGTTTGGGATCAATATGCCGGACGGCAGAGAAAAGACCCAGAAAGAAGTGGCAGATCTGCTGGGGATCTCCCAGTCTTATATCTCCCGGCTGGAAAAGAGGATCATGAAAAGATTGAAAAAAGAAATTGTCAGATATGAATAAAAACAGGATATAAAATATGACGGGGCTGTCAAACAGACAGCTCCGTTTCTTTGATTAAGCGTCAGGTATACTTGCATTCGGAAGGGGATTTTTATTATAATAGATTTAAATGAACTTGCATGGAGGAGAGGAGATAAGTGAAAGGACGGAGATATACTGTTTGTGCGGCAATCTTATTGTCAGGATTACTGCTGCTGACAGGATGTGAAAAAACAGAAGGTGGGGAAATAAGCAGAGAAATGCCGGCAACAGGGGAGAAGATGAAAGAGTCGGAAGTACAGGCAAAGAAATCCGGGGAAAAAACCGCAGAGGAGGAAAAAGCAGAAACAGAAGAGAAAAATGGACCGGAGGAAACAAAAAAAGATACAGAAGTAGAGGAAGCGCCTAAAACCGTACTTCAGACAGATATACGGATATGTATCGATCCAGGTCATTTCGGAGGCGTCAATGAGGTTATCACAGATACAGGTACCTATTACTGTGAGGGAGACGTTACTTTGGAAATCGCAAAAACCTTACAGAAGATCCTGAAAGAAGATTATGGGATCAGCGCCTACCTGACAAGAGATACAGAAACAATTACGATTGACGGATATAGTAATGAAACGTTAGATAATTCCCATATTTCTTTAAGAGGGAAGGCCGCGCAAGGGGCTGATCTGTTTTTATCACTGCATACAAATGCAAATCTTGATGGAGCGAATGGATTTGATACTTATTTTCAGCCTGTTGGGATCAATAAACCTATCATAATTGCTAATCAGATAGCGTGTCAGCAGGAAACGGCATTAAAGACAGGAAATTCCATAGGAAAAAATATCGCACAGATGTACAGGGAAACAGGACTTTCTTCTCAGGATACGTTCCAGACCAATATGGACGGTGAAAGTCTCTTAGAATGGTCTGATGCCTTAAATGACAGCCTGGATACCCCGGGTACTATCTGCAGAAGAACCGGGAATAACGGCGATTATTATGGGGTATTGCGGGGAGCTGCCGAGGCAGGCGTTCCCGGTTTTATCATTGAGCATGGTTTCCATACAGTGGAAGAGGTCCGAAAGCAGGCGGCAGAGGGAGGATTGATCGACCGATGGGCAGAGGCTGACGCTAAAGGGATCGCAGAAGGGTTCGGCCTGCTTCCGGAGGAAATGGAATAAGAAAATTTATCGAAGGAGAAAAAGAAGTAAGATGAAGTGTAAAAGATGCGGAAAAGAATTAAAACCAGGGGATAAATTTTGTATGAACTGCGGCGCTAAGGTGGAGAAGGCGGAGATACCTGCGGGGCTTAAAAATGATCAGGGGTTAAAAAATATTAAGCAAAATACGGCAGCTAAGAAAAAATCTAAAATACCGGTTATCGCTGCTGTGCTGGCTGTGATCGTTCTTGCCGCCGCGGCAGCGGCGGGGGGACTTCTGCTGCTGCCGGAGTATCAGCGGCAAAAAGTTGTTTCAGAGATCGAGAAGCTGCAGATCCCGGAATATACGGAGCAGGCGGACAGTCTGGAAGACCAATGGAGATCAACGGGAATCCTGGATCTTTCGGAGAAAAATGACCTTATCCATGAATTAAAAGATATTAAGACGGAAGCGGAAAACTTTCAGGAATGTAAAGAAGACGTTGAACATCTGGAAAATGAAAAGGAAACTTATAATTTAGATGAGGTAAAATATTCAGCCTATGTTGAAGCTCTTACCGCATGCGAAACGGCGATCAATGAAGATAGAGCGTCGGAGGCACTTGCCTTATATGACCAGGCAGAGCAGGCCAGGGAAGATCTGATCAGCGCCAATGACGCTTATATTCAGGAACGGATGGAATTGTATGAATCTTTAGACCTGGAGAATGCCGATGCAGATGTAAAAGCCGGATATGAAGAAAATATGAAAACTTTAGATAGTCTGGAGTCTGCCGAGAATGGAAAGGATTACGCCGCTTTCAAAGAAGCATTTGCTAAGATGGATGCGACCGTTTATATGTATATAGAACCTGAGAATCCTCTTTCTGTCAGTGTTCAACAGGTGGATGCATCAGATTTCCCAAAAGTAAAACTATATTTGCAAATTTTAAATTCAGATACAGGGGAAGTTCCTGAAGATTTAGAAAGTTCCTTCTTCTATATCAATAAAAAAGACGCAAATGCTCAGTACATAAAAGAGACTGTGACGGCAGTAAATCAGTTAAATGAACAGGAAGCGCTGAAGGTAGATATGGTCGCAGACGTAAGCGACAGCATGTCAGGCAGCCCTATGGCAGAGGCCCAGAGCATTATGAAAAACTTTGTAAACAGCGTGCAGTTCCAGGCCGGCGATATGGTTGAAATGACGGCGTTTTCAAATGGGGTTTATCTGGAAAAAGAATTTACCAGTGATCCGGATACACTTATTGCCGCGATTAATGATTTGCATACAGACAATATGACCAGTTTGTATGACGCCCTGTATACGGCGGTAGGCAGAGCGGCCTCTCAGACCGGAGCAAGATGTGTGATCGCCTTTACAGACGGACTGGATAATTACAGCCAGTGTTCGGCAGATGATGTGATCAATCTGGCAAACCGCTATCACATTCCAGTATTTATTATCGGAATCGGAGATGCAGATTACTCTGGCGTAAAAGAGCTCGCAGAGCAGACAGGCGGCAAATATTATAACAGTCAGGATGTATATGGCATTGAAGGGATCTATGATGAAATTTACCGCATGGAAAAAGAACTGTATCTTCTGGAATATGAAGATACTTCCGGGGCAGAGATTACAGATCAGGCAGATATTCAGGTAGGATACCGCAGTCTTGAATACGGCGGAGAGTGCGAATATGTATATACCCCAAACACGCTGCTTAGTGTAGACGCAGATGTATTGTATACAGACGGCCCGGAAGCGGTTGTAGAAAAATATATGAAAAACTTTGATGATGCTATGACAAACATGGATTTTTCTTATATTGAAGACTGTCTTCTGCCTGGAAGCAGTATTTATGAAGATCAGAAAGCCTATGTGCAAAGGGGAATTGAGGAGCAGCTGGATTCTTATGAAATCGTAAAGGCGGAATATTCAGATGAAAATAATTGTATCGTGACTACCAGGGAAACCTATTATGTGAGAGTGCAGGGCGAACCTCTGCAGCTTATGACCCAGGAATGCCGGTACCAGGTGGTTAAAAACGGCGGTGACTGGAAAATGTCTGCTTTTGCAGGAGATATTCATGTATTGTCGAGAATTGATCAGTGAAATATCTGAAAAAGAAATGCTGTCAGCTCATGGCTGACAGCATTTCTCTTTTCGTTTTCAGCACAATGGCCGATAATTTGCGGATCCGTTCATCGGTCATGCGGGCCACGGGAGCGGAAATGGAAAAAGCATACCGGGGACGTCCGAGATAGTCCGGGATACTTACGGCAATGCACCGGACTCCCAGTTCGTTTTCCTCATCATCCAGAGCATACCCTTTTTCCCTTATTTCTTTAAGTTTATCCAGGAATTGGTTATAATCAATAATAGTATGAGGTGTCAGTTTTCGGATCGTGCTGTTGTTCCAGATAGACTGGATCTGAGGCTCTTCCATATCTGCAGCCATGGCTTTTCCCACACCGGAACAGTAAAGAGGGATCCGGTTTCCTACTTTAGATACCATGCGGACAGAGTTCTGAGTGGATTCCTCCTTGTAGATATATACTGCTTCTGTGCCTTCCAGCTGGACGAAATGTACGGTCTCGCCTGTTTCTTCAGCAAGGGATTTCAGACTTGGACGGACAGCGTCCAGGATATCCATATGACCAAGCAGTTTGTTGGAAAGGCCAAGGAGCTTTAAAGTCAGGCTGTACTTTCCGGTTTCACTGTCCTGTTTGACGTAGCCCATATAGATCAGGGAGCTGAGCAGGCGGTGAAGGGTGCTTTTATTCAGGCCTAACTGGCGGCAGAGTTCAGCCAGCGTGACAGAACCTGTGTCGGCCAGTGTTTCCAGCACAAGAAACAGCCGGTCAGCTACCTGGATAGGATTTTTATCTTCCATGATCAAACACTCCTGTTTGTAAAGATTTAAGAATGATTCCGGCGCTATTGTATCACTTTCCAGGAAATGTGGCAACTGGAAAAAAAGCCTTGACTTTTGGCAGAGGGGTAGTATAATGCAGATAAAGACATACCACATGACGAAACAGCATTCCATAATATGAAATAAAAAGCGTATAAGGAGGAAATATTATGAGTACAGCAGCAGAAAAATTTGCCCAGTTAGGCGTAGTGCCGGTAGTGGTCCTGGAGGACGCAAAAGATGCGGCTCCTCTGGCAAAAGCTTTAGTAGAGGGAGGACTTCCCTGTGCAGAGGTAACTTTCCGTACAGATGCAGCAGAGGAATCTATTAAGATCATGGCTTCTGAGTATCCGGATATGTTCGTAGGAGCAGGTACGGTTCTTACCATCGATCAGGTAGACAGAGCCGTAGCAGCAGGAGCAAAATTTATCGTAAGCCCGGGATTCGATCCCGAGGTCGTAGATTACTGTCTGAGCAAGGATATTCCTGTATTCCCAGGCTGTATCACACCTTCTGAAGTAGCGCAGGCTGTTAAGAGAGGATTAAAGGTTGTAAAATTCTTCCCTGCTGAACAGTTCGGCGGCGTAGCTACCATCAAAGCTATGGCAGCTCCTTATGTAGGCCTGAAATTCATGCCTACCGGCGGTGTAAACGCAAAGAACCTGGAGAGCTACTTAAGCTGCGACAAGATCGTAGCCTGCGGCGGAAGCTGGATGGTAAAAGGCGATCTGGTAAAAGCAGGAAAATTTGACGAGATCAAAGCACTGACAGAAGAAGCTGTAAAACTGGCAGCTCAGATCAGAAATAAATAAGAAACATAGAGAAATAGAGGAGAAACGATCATGGCAAAGAAAGTTGTTACTTTTGGCGAAATTATGTTAAGACTGGCCCCGGAAGGATATTACCGTTTTGTTCAGGCAGATACCTTTGGAGCAACTTACGGCGGCGGAGAAGCAAATGTTGCAGTATCTCTGGCAAACTATGGTTTTGACGCAAAGTTTGTTACCAAGCTTCCAAAACATGAGATCGGACAGGCTGCTGTAAATTCTCTGAGAAAATACGGTGTTGATACAACAGATATCGTAAGAGGCGGAGACAGGGTAGGTATCTATTACCTGGAAAAAGGCGCTTCCCAGAGACCTTCCAAAGTTATTTACGACCGCGCAGGTTCTTCTATCGCAACTGCTTCTTCCTCTGACTTTGACTGGAAGAAGATTTTTGAAGGCGTAGAATGGTTCCATTTCACAGGTATTACTCCAGCCCTTAACGACGAAGTAGCAAAGATCTGTCTGGAAGCCTGCAAAGCTGCAAAAGAAGCAGGAGCTACTATTTCCTGCGACTTAAACTACAGAA
Organism: Candidatus Blautia avicola; assembly: GCA_019120515.1. Taxonomy (GTDB): domain Bacteria; phylum Bacillota; class Clostridia; order Lachnospirales; family Lachnospiraceae; genus Blautia; species Blautia avicola. The sequence continues at coordinate 7,029 of DWUY01000299.1, forward strand.
ACAAACTGTGGTCTAAGGAAAAAGCCGGCGAAGTTATGGGCGAACTGTGCAAGTACGTGGATGTATGCATCGCTAACGAAGAAGACGCGGCAGATGTATTCGGTATTAAAGCCGCAGACACAGATGTAACTCAGGGTGAAGTAAACCGTGAAGGTTATAAAGATGTGGCAAAACAGCTGGCTGCCCGTTTCGGATTCCAGAAAGTTGCCATTACACTGAGAGAGTCCCTGTCTGCAAACGACAATAACTGGTCTGCTATGCTTTATGACGGAAAGGACTACTACTTCAGCAAAAAATATAAAATGCATATCGTAGACCGTGTAGGCGGCGGCGATTCCTTCGGCGGCGGACTGATCTGCGCATGCTTAAACGGATACGATCCTCAGGCGACTATTGAATTCGCAGTAGCTGCTTCCTGCCTGAAACATTCCATCGAAGGTGATTTCAACATGGTTTCCATGGACGAAGTCCTGAAACTGGCAGGCGGCGACGGTTCAGGCCGTGTACAGAGATAATTAAATACGGATAAATGAAAACCCTTTTGCCATTGGGGAACATTTAAATAGAAAGGGGCGCCCTGAGAAACAAATATATTTATTACGCAGGTTTCTCAGGGCACTTTTTTATCATTCAGGATCCATCGGGCCAAAGAGATGGACTTCCAGCCGTCTTCTGAACGGATGATCATAGAGTAAGGAAAAATAATGGAGGTGCAGGACTATGAAAAAAGATTTTGATCTGTTGTCAATGGGGGAAATATTGCTGCGGCTTTCGCCGCCGAACAATGAACGGATCGTAAGGGGTGAGACTTTTCAGAAGCAGGTAGGAGGAGCGGAACTTAACGTAGTATCCGGGGTGTCTCTTCTGGGACTGCGTACCGGGATCATTTCCAAGCTTCCGGCAAATCCGCTGGGCACCTATGCGAAAAACCGTGTCCGCTTCTGCGGGGTCAGCGATGACTACCTGGTTTATGACCATGACCAGGACGCCCGTCTTGGAATTTATTATTATGAAGATGGGGCTTATCCGAGAAAACCAAGTGTAGTATACGACAGGAGGCATGCTTCTTTCTGTAAGATTTCTCTGGAGGAACTGCCGGAATCTATGTTTTCTTCCACAAGATGCTTCCATACCAGCGGCATTACCCTGGCGCTTTCTGAAAACACCAGGGAAGTCGCCATTGAGATGATGAAGCGTTTTAAGGAAAACGGCACATTGATCTCTTTTGATGTAAACTTCCGGGGGAATCTCTGGACCGGACCTGAAGCAAAAGAGTGTATTGAAAGAATACTTCCCTACGTGGATATTTTCTTCTGCTCTGAGGAGACTGCAAAGCTGACCTTCTTAAAAGAAGGAGATGTATATCAGATCATGCGGAGCTTCGCAAGGGAATATCCGCTGTCTATCGTGGCTTCCACCCAGAGGATCGTTCACAGTCCAAAGGTGCATACGTTTGGATCCGTGATCTATAATGCGAAAGAGGACAAGTTCTATCAGGAGGAGCCTTACCGGAATATTGAAGTGGTAGACCGGATCGGAAGCGGCGACGCTTATATTTCCGGCGCGCTCTATGGATTGCTGGCCCATGATTTTGACTGCCAGAAGGCGTTGGAATATGGCAATGCTACCAGTTCCGTGAAGAATACGATCCCGGGAGATCTGCCTTCCTGCGGTCTGGAAGAGATCGATCGGATCATAAAAAATCACAAAAATACCGGCATCCAGCTGGAAATGGACAGATAACGGGTAACCATACAGCCTCTGTGCACATAATCTATATTAACAGGTTATGGCACAGGGGATTTTTTATGCGTGTCTGTGAACTTAGACAAAAAGAAGTGATCAATATCTGCTCCTGCAGGACCCTGGGCTGTCCGCTGGATGTAGAATTTGACTGTAAGACCGGCTGCATTCAGGCGCTGATCGTACCTCTTCCGGGAAAAATGTGCGGATTTTTCGGCCCTACCAGTGAATATGTGATCCCTTATTCCTGTATCCGTCAGATCGGAGAGGATATTATCCTGGTGGAGATCAGGGAAGAAAAGTTTCTGAAAAAGGAATAAGAACAACTTGTTAAGAGGACCGTACAAGTTGTAGAATGATTACAAAAGGAGCAGATTATGACACAGGAAAGCGGAAAAACAAAGTATTATGTGCTGATGGAGGAACTAAAAGAAGCAATCCTCAGCGGAAAGATCAGAGCCGGTGAGAAGCTGCCTTCGGAAAACCAGCTTTCTGAGAAATATCATATCAGCAGACATACCGTGAGAAAGGCCCTTTCCATCCTGGGCCAGGAGGGATATATCGTGGCGGAGCATGGAAGGGGGACTTTCTGTTCTCAGCGGATGGGCCATCTGAAGCAGTCTAAAAACATCGCAGTGATCACCACTTACATATCAGACTATATTTTCCCCAGACTGATCCAGGGGATGGACCGGGTGCTTACAGAAAACGGCTATAGTATTATCCTGAAGAATACAGCCAACAGCAGGACAAAGGAGGCTAAGGTGCTGGAGGATATCCTGACCAAAGACATCGATGGTCTGATCATCGAGCCGGCCAAAAGTCAGATCCTGTGCAGGCATATGAACTTGTATGGGCTGTTGGACAAGTATCAGATCCCTTATGTTTTTATCCAGGGGGTCTATTCCCAGATGAAGGACAAGCCCCATATCCTTATGGACGACTGCCAGGGCGGCTACCTGGTGACAAAATATCTTCTGGATATGGGGCATAAAGATCTTCTGGGAATTTTTAAGGCAGATGATCTTCAGGGGCAGGAGCGCCATAAAGGTTATGTAAAAGCCCTTCAGGAGGCAGGATTCAGTTATGATCCGGACCGGGTGATCTGGTTCCATACAGAGGACAGAAAGACTAAGCCGGGCCTGATGACGAAACTGCTTCTGGATCAGGGCCTTCCTGTAGACGGGATCGTGTGCTACAATGATCAGATCGCGGTAGGCGTGGTACATGTTCTGCGGGAAATGGGGAAAAATGTGCCGGAGGATATTTCTATTACAGGATACGATAATTCTGTGATGGCCGGAGGGGATGTTTCTCTTACCACTATCGTACACCCCCAGGAAAAACTAGGGGAGATGGCGGCGGAACTGCTGCTGGAAAAAATCCGGGAGGTTCCGGAAGAGAAAAGCCAGATCCCCAGGCTGATCCAGCCGGAACTGATCGTAAGAAATTCGGTAAAAGACAGAAGGAAAAAGGAGGAAAATTAAAATGTTAGAAGAGTTAAAAAAAGCAGTCTATGAGGCAAATATGCTTTTGCCTAAGTATGGTCTAGTAACCTTTACCTGGGGCAATGTAAGCCAGATCGACAGAGAAACAGGCTATTTCGCCATTAAACCCAGCGGAGTGGATTATGACAAGCTGACTCCAGAGGATATGGTGATCATGGATCTGGAAGGAAACAAGATCGAGGGCAGATACAATCCGTCTTCTGACACTCCTACCCATATCGAGCTTTATAAGGCTTTCCCAAAGATCGGCGGCGTTGTACACACCCATTCTCCATGGGCTACAAGCTGGGCTCAGGCAGGAAGAGGGATTCCCTGCTACGGAACCACTCATGCAGACTATATGTACGGAGAGATCCCCTGTGTAAGATGTCTCACAAAAGAAGAGATCGACACTGCTTATGAGAAGAATACAGGAGTCCTTATCGCAGACTATTTTAAGGATAAAGATTATGAGGCAGTTCCGGCAGTCCTGTGTAAAAACCACGGTCCCTTTACCTGGGGCAAAGACGGCCATGAAGCAGTCCATAACGCAGTAGTGCTGGAAGAGGTAGCCAAGATGGCGGCAAGATGCGAGATGATCAATCCAAGAGTACAGCCGGCGCCACAGGAACTTCAGGATAAACATTATTACAGAAAACATGGAGCCAACGCTTATTACGGACAGAAATAAGAGATAAAAGAATAGAATGCACACCTGGAAAGTGTCTGGGACTCTTGGCAGACCAGATATTTTCCAGGTGTTTTTTTATGCGGAGGGAGATATTAGGTCCTGTTGGAAAAGATAAATTTCCATTTTTAACCGTACTTATGTTGAAAAGAGCAGGCGGGCTTCTTAGGGGACTGTTTCTTAGCGGTAGTTTTCCGGGGGTTTTCGGACGCTCCTTATAATGAAAAAGATCATGGAACCGAAAAGGAAGACCAGAAACAGGACTGTATGCAGAGTGCTCAGATTTTTTTCCTGAACACTGTGGTATGTAATGACGGTAAATTCTGCTGTCATGAGAAATTTCATAAGGATCAGCATGGTTTTTATGTTTTGATAGACCCACTTTTGATTTTTCTGCGTAGTTCTGACAGGCACGTTCCAGACAGAGGGAAACTTTTCCAGTATGGTCAGAGGCAGATAGAGGACCAGACTGACTACCGGTATGATCCAGATCGTGCCTTTTGGCCCCCAGCCGTCCGGCTGGCCGCTGAATCCCCAGTGGGTAATGATGGTATCCGGAATCTGATTCCATTTCAGTAAAGGATAGAGGAAAGTCAGGACCAGTGCGAGAATAGAAAAAAGATTCAGAGCTTTATGAAAGCCGGAATTGGGATATCTGGGGATCCTGGGATTTTCATAAGATTCTTTTTTGGACATAAGCCCGCCTCCTGAATAATTTCTTATAAGGAGATTGTAGCATGTTTCCTTTAAAGGGAGAATGTTTTTGCATGGGAGACAGAAATTTTGTCATATAATACAAAAATATCAATTTTTATCTGCGGGGCAGCTTTTTGAGTCAAATCCTATAAATCTGCATATCCTAATCATAAAGCAAAAAAGTTCATGCGTTTTGTTCCGGAGTATGATATCATGATGTAAAACAACGAAACAGAAAACTTAATAAAGGAGATGGACATGGAACTTTTTATAGGAATTATGATCCCGTTTCTCGGGACCTGCCTGGGGTCTGCCAGTGTGTTCTTTATGAAGGATGAACTAAAGCCCCTGGTCCAGAAAGGTCTGCTGGGATTTGCTTCCGGGGTGATGGTGGCGGCTTCTGTGTGGTCCCTGCTGATCCCAGCTATGGATATGTCAGACTCTATGGGAAAATTTGCTTTCGTTCCGGCGGCGGCAGGTTTTCTTTTAGGGATTTTTTTTCTTCTGGCTATGGACCGTCTGGTACCCCATTTACATCTGGGTGAGACGAAACCGGAAGGCCGGAAGAGTAACCTGAAAAAGACCACTATGCTGGTGCTGGCAGTGACGCTCCATAATTTTCCCGAGGGAATGGCGGTAGGCGTGGTATTTGCGGGAATGATGGCAGACAGCGCCCAGATCACTCTGGCGGGGGCTATGGCTTTGTCAGTGGGGATCGCCATACAGAATTTTCCAGAAGGAGCGATCATTTCTCTGCCTTTGAAAAGCGAGCAGCGGGTTGGAAAAGGAAGGGCCTTTCTTTACGGAACCCTTTCCGGGGCTGTAGAGCCATTGGGAGCAGTGCTTACCATAGTTTTATTCAGTTTTATCCAGCCTCTTCTTCCTTATCTCCTGGCCTTCGCCGCGGGGGCTATGATTTATGTAGTGGTGGAAGAGCTGATCCCGGAAACCAGCGAAGGGGAACACAGCAATATCGGAACCATCGGATTTGCCGCAGGATTTGTTCTGATGATGATCCTGGATGTGGCCCTGGGATGAGCAGATAGTATAGATTTCTGCAACAGCGGTGGTGCCAGAGAAAATGAAAGATGTATACAGTAAAAGATAAAAAGCAGGAATTGCAGAACAGGAGACAGATTATGATAAGAGTAGGAATGGGATATGATGTTCATAAGCTGACAGAGGGAAGAGACCTTATCCTTGGAGGAGTAAATATCCCCTGGGATAAGGGACTTTTAGGACACTCAGACGCAGACGTGGTGGTCCACGCTATCATGGACGCTCTTTTAGGAGCGGCGGCTCTTCGGGATATCGGAAGACATTTTCCGGATACCGATCCAAAGTATAAAGGGATCTCCAGTATCCTCCTTCTTCAGCATGTGGGGAAACTTCTGGAGGAGCATATGTATGTGATCAATAACATTGATGCAACCATCATTGCCCAGAAGCCGAAGCTGCTCCCTTATATAGACACGATGATCAAAAATGTAGCCCAGGCTCTTCATCTGGAGGAAAACCAGGTGAATATTAAGGCTACTACAGAGGAAGGGCTGGGATTTACCGGCAGTATGGAGGGAATCTCTGCCCATGCAGTATGCGCTCTTACCAGCGCCCAGGATCTGATGGGAGATGACAGGAGCATGCCCTCCTGCCAGGGCTGCTGCAGGCAGCAGACAGCCGGGGAACAGGAAGACTGATCCAGACAGAAGGATCAGTGACTGCGGTATTCCCTGGGGGTCATATGATGGATCTCTTTAAAACACCGGTTGAAAGACCGGAGACTGTTATAGCCGCAGGCAAAGGCAATGTCACTGACGGGCGTATCTGTGGTCTTCAGAAGATGAGCGCCGTAATTGATCCGGTGCTGATTTACCAGATCTGTAAAGGAAAGGTTCAGATGGCTGTTAATAAATCTGGAGATGTACATCCGGTTGTATCCTAAGCGGACTGCCAGATCCTGAAGAGTAAGCTCCTCCAGATAATGTTCCTGGACATAGATCAGGATCTGGTGGAGCAGATCTGAGGCAGGCGCCTTTCTTGGCGAAAGTCCTGACTCATCCAGGAGCCGGGCGGCAATATAATATAAACAGGATTTACAGTATAAAGGCTTTGAACTGTCTATAAACAGGTGCTTTTCCATGTGGGAAAAAACCTGGTCTTCCAGATGGAAGACCGGACAGTCCAGGGCCTTTTTGGCTGTCATCTTATGAAATTCTTCAATGTAGTCGGGAGAAAATACATTTACCTGGCAATGAGCCCCTCCCAGATTGGTATAAGAATGGATCTCATAGGGCAGAATGAGGATAAGATCTCCCGGCTCCATAAGAAAATCTCTTCCGTCTACTGTCGCCATGAGTTTTCCGCTTTTCAGACGGAGAAGTTCATAGCTTCTGTGAAGATGGGCAAAATGGCTGAATTCCCGGATATGGTACAGAGAGATCTCCCTGGGCTCCCCAAAATGATAATCTTCATAAACGATCATAATGTTTTACCTCTTTCAGAAATATTATAGCCGCTGAGCCTGGGAGATACAAGAAAAAGCATAAGAAAAACGGCGCAGAGCGCTTTTAGACAGCTTTGATTTACAAAGATAAAGGAAATGAAACAAAGAAATAAAAAGGATTCAAAAAAACATTATAATAATCTGGAATAACAGATATAATTAAATAATATGCAGGAATGGAAAAATAAACTTGCAAATTATCTATAAAGGCTTTATAATACAACACAGAGTAAAAAATGTGAAACAACAGGAGGAAAGCCATGTCATACGTAGATGAGGTAATTGAATTAGTTGAAAAGAAAAATCCGGGGGAGCCTGAGTTTCATCAGGCAGTAAGAGAAGTACTGGAATCCTTAAAGCCGGTTGTAGAGGCAAATGAGGAAAAATACCGCAAAGCAGCTCTTCTGGAGCGCCTGGTAGAGCCTGAAAGAGTGATCATGTTCCGTGTTCCCTGGGTTGACGACAATGGAAATGTACATGTAAACAAAGGCTACCGTGTACAGTTCAACAGCGCCATCGGACCATACAAGGGCGGACTGAGATTCCATCCTTCTGTATA
>DWUY01000300.1 GCA_019120515.1 Candidatus Blautia avicola
GACAGCCGGCGGATGGATGTATATCGGTCCCCAGGGAATCGTTCATGGCACTTTCAATACTATCCTGAATGCAGGACGTAAGTTCCTGGGCGTACCTCAGGACGGAGATCTGGCAGGGCATCTTTTTGTTACCAGCGGACTTGGCGGCATGAGCGGCGCTCAGCCAAAAGCTGTTGAGATTGCCGGCGGCGTAGGTATCATTGCGGAAGTAGACGCTTCCAGGATCAAGACCCGTCATGATCAGGGCTGGGTAAGTCTGGTGATCGAAGACGCGGCAGAGGCTTTCCGGGTAGCGAAAGAATATATGGACAGGAAAGAGACAATCTCTATTGCCTACCATGGCAATATTGTGGATCTCCTTCAGTATGCAGTGGATAACAATATTAAGATCGAACTGCTGTCTGACCAGACCTCCTGTCATGTGCCTTATGACGGCGGTTACTGCCCACAGGGACTTACCTTTGAAGAGAGAACCGAAATGCTGGCAAATGACAAAGATCGTTTCTGCGAACTGGTAGACCAGACACTGATCAAACATTATCATCTGATCAAAACGCTGGTAGAGAGAGGCGCTTACTTCTTTGATTACGGCAACAGCTTTATGAAGGCCGTATTTGACGCAGGAGCAAAAGATATCGCCAAGAACGGTGAAGATACCAGTGAAGGATTTATCTTCCCGTCTTATGTAGAGGATATCCTTGGACCAGAGCTTTTTGATTATGGATACGGACCTTTCCGCTGGTGCTGCTTAAGCGGCAAACCGGAGGATCTGAGAAAGACAGATCATGCGGCTATGGAAGTGATCGATCCTAACAGAAGAAGCCAGGATAGAGATAACTATATCTGGATCCGTGACGCAGAGAAAAATAAACTGGTAGTTGGAACCCAGTGCCGTATCTTATATCAGGATGCCCTGGGAAGAAGAGATATTGCCCTGAAATTTAATGAAATGGTAAGAAACGGAGAGATCGGTCCGGTTATGCTGGGACGTGACCATCACGATACCGGCGGAACAGATTCTCCATACAGAGAAACTTCCAATATTTATGACGGCTCTAATATTACTGCAGATATGGCAGTACAGTGCTACGCAGGAAACTCAGCCAGAGGCATGAGCCTGGTAGCTCTCCATAACGGCGGCGGCGTAGGTATCAGCAAAGCCATCAACGGTGGATTTGGTCTGGTACTGGACGGCAGCGAGAGAGTAGACGAGATCATCAATGCAGCCATCCCGTGGGATACTATGATCGGTGTTTCCAGAAGAAGCTGGGGCAGATGTGAACATTCTATCGAGACTGTGGCTGAGTACAATCAGAAGAGAAACGGACAGGACTATATTACCATGCCGTATCTGGCCAGCGAAGAGCTGATCGAGAGAGTATGCAAAGATGTAGTTCCGGAAGTTCATCATCACAAACATCACTAAGTCGCGGCTGCATAACAGGAGGCGGAAAATGAAAAAAAGATATATACGTCATGCCTCTGAACTGGTTACCTGCCGGGGAAAGGCACCGAAATTCGGAAAGGAAATGGCGGATATCGGACTGATACGGGACGGCGGCGTGCTGATCCATGATGATAAGATCGTAGAAGCAGGGACCACGGAAGAACTGGATCAGAAGATCCATATGGAAGAATATGAAGTCCTGGACGCTTCCGGGAAAACGGTTCTTCCAGGATTTGTAGATTCTCATACGCACTTTATCTTCGGCGGATACCGGGCAGACGAGTTTTCCTGGAGATTAAAAGGGGACAGCTATATGTCCATTATGGAAAGAGGCGGAGGCATTAATGCCACAGTAACCCCCACCCGGGATGCTTCAAAAGAAGAACTAAAAGCAGCTGGCTGGGATCGTCTGAACCGTATGCTGGAGTTTGGAGTCACTACCGTAGAAGGCAAAAGCGGCTACGGTATGGATTGTGACACGGAGCTGAAACAGCTTCGTGTCATGAAAGAACTGGATGAAGAACATCCGGTAGACATTGTAAGGACCTTTCTGGGACCGCACAGTGTCCTTCCCCAGTGGAAGGGCAAAGAGCGGGAGTTCCTGGATGAGATGATCCGAAATGTTATGCCGAAAGTCCGGGAAGAAGATCTGGCTGAATTTGCAGATATCTTTACAGAGCAGGGAGTTTTCAATATTGAAGATTCGGAATATTATCTGACAAAAGCCAGGGAGATGGGATTTAAGCTGAAGATCCATGCAGATGAGATGTATCCTCTGGGAGGAGCCCAGCTGGCTGCCAGAGTAGGCGCTGTATCTGCAGACCATCTGCTCAAGGCCTCTGAGGAAGGGATCCGGCAGATGAAGGAAGCAGGGGTGATCAGCACCCTTCTTCCTGCTACGGCTTTTTGCCTGAAAGAGGAGTATGCACCGGGAAGAAAAATGATCGATGAAGGCTGTGCAGTGGCTATCGCTTCCGATCTGAACCCGGGAAGCTGCTTTACTAATTCCATTCCTCTGCTGATCGCGCTGGGCTGTATTTACATGAACATGTCTGTAGAAGAAGTGATCACAGCCCTGACCATTAACGGAGCGGCGGCTGTTGACCGGGCAGACAGGATCGGCAGTATTGAGCCGGGAAAACAGGCGGATATAGTATTTCTCAAATATCCTTCTATTTATTATCTGCCTTATCATACCGGGATCAACCTGGTCGAAACCGTAATCAAAAACGGAGAAACTGTGTACCACAAAAAATGGGTATAAAACATGGAATAGCATAAGAGATAAAGGAGAACAGGACCATGGATAAGATTATTGAATGCGTACCAAATTTCAGTGAAGGAAGAGACAAAGAAAAAATTGAGAAGATCGTTGACTGCTTCCGGAATGTAGAAGGTGTAAAACTCCTGGACTACAGCTCTGACGAAGACCACAACAGAAGCGTTGTTACTGTTATCGGAGAGCCGGAGCCTTTGGGACAGGCAATGGTTGCAGCCATCGGAAAGGCAGTAGAGCTTATCGATATGACAAAACATCAGGGACAGCACCCACGTATGGGCTGTGTGGATGTGGTTCCTTTTATCCCTATCCGAAATGCAACTGTCGAAGAGGCGGATGCCCTGGCAAAATCTGTGGCTAAGGAAGCTTCTGAAAAATTTGGACAGCCATTCTTCCTCTATGAAAAATCTGCTACAGCTCCTCACAGAGAAAATCTGGCAAAGATCCGTCAGGGACAGTTTGAGGGTATGGCAGAGAAGATGAAAGATCCTATGTGGAAACCGGATTTTGGCCCGGATACCATCCATCCTACAGGCGGCGTTACAGCCATCGGCGCCAGAATGCCTTTGATCGCTTACAATATCAATCTGGATACTTCTAATCTGGAGATCGCAAAGAAGATCGCAGACAAGATCCGTCATATCAAGGGAGGATTCCGTTACTGCAAGGCTATGGGCGTTATGCTGGAAGACCGGAATATTGCCCAGGTATCCATGAACCTGACAGATTATACTAAGACTTCTGTTTATACGGTATTTGAAACAGTTCGTATGGAAGCAAGACGTTACGGCGTCAATTTATTGGGAAGTGAAGTGGTAGGACTGATCCCCCTTCAGGCTCTGGTAGATTGTGCGGAATATTATTTAGGTCTGGAAGGCTTTGAATCCAAACAGGTATTAGAGACAAGACTATAATAATTGTATCAAAAAATAAATAAGAGGTATATGCCATGAAAAATATGACCATTCAACAGTTTGCCATGCAGACAGCCTCTAATGAACCAGTACCAGGGGGCGGAAGTATTTCCGCCCTCGCTGGTTCTCTGGCGGCGGCACTTACGGAAATGGTAGCAGGTCTGACTATCGGAAAGAAAAAATACGCAGAAGCTGAAGAGGAGATGAAGGCGGCTATAGAAGCTATGCAGCCGGTTCGGGACCAGCTTTTGGAGGATATTAAAAGAGACAGTGAATCTTTTGACCAGTATATGCAGGCACTGACCCTTCCAAAGGATACAGAGGAGGAAAAAGCAGCCAGGACAGAGGCTATGCAGAATGGGCTGAAGGCAGCGGTAGCGGTTCCCTTATCTGTGGCTAAGGCAGCCTGCAGTATCCTGCCTTATGCAGAGACGATGGTGACAAAGGGAAATAAGACAGCGGTGACAGACGCCCTTGTAGCAGCTATGATGGCCAGAACGGCTGTTTTAGGCGCAGGATTTAATGTAAAGATCAATCTGGAATCTATTAAGGATCCGGAATATGTAGAAAGTATTGGAAAAGAAGTAGCGGAACTGGAAAAAAAGGCTGTGGAAATGGAGAACAGGATCCTGGCCCAGTCTCAGGTTTCCAGAAGCGCGGCCAAATAAGTTTTGGGGAAGGAAAGGAGGATACCTGTGAAGATTTTAAAAAATGCAGTAGCAGGGACTCTGGAGTCCAGCGACCTGTTTATCCAGGTAGAGCCGGATGATACGGAACTGATACTGGAAATCAATTCCATAGTGGCAAATCAGTATATGGACGCCATCCGGGGGGCAGTTCTGGATACTTTAAAAGAATTTAATGTTTCTACAGGGAAAATATTTATTCAGGACAAAGGTGCTCTGGACTGTGTGATACGGGCCCGTATGGAGACTGCGCTGAAAAGAGGGGGCATTGTAAAAGAATGAGGAGGACCATGTTGTTTTTGCCGGGGAATACCCCGAATATGCTGATAAACGGAGATACGCTGGGAGCAGATACTATCATCTTTGATTTGGAAGATGCAGTATCTCCTGACGAGAAGGATGCTGCCAGGATACTGGTGCGAAACGCCTTGAAATATCAGTCTTACGCCCAGTGCGAGGTTGTGGTCCGGATCAATCCCACAGAGACCGGATTCTGGAAGGAAGATCTGGAGGCGGTGATCCCGCTGAAGCCTGATATGATCATGCCTACCAAAGTAAGCGGCGGCCAGATGATCCGGGAGATTTCTGATTACATAGGACAGGTAGAAGAAAAACAGGGGATTTCCCAAGGAACTGTAAAGATCCTTCCCCTGATCGAAACCGCCCTGGGAGTAGAAAAAGCATTTGATATTGCTTCCGCAGATCCCAGAGTGGCAGGACTGTTTCTGGGAGGAGAAGATCTTACAGCAGACCTCCATTGTAAGAGAACAAAAGAAGGACAGGAGATCTTCTATGCCAGGACCCGTCTGGTATGCGCGGCCAGAGCCTGCGGTATAGAGGCTTATGACACGCCTTTTACCGATGTGGAAGATATGGAAGGGCTGCGAAAGGATACGGAGTTTGCTAAAAGTCTGGGATTCGCGGGAAAAGCGGTGATCTCGCCCAGACATGTGGACATTGTCAATGAAGTATTTTCTCCCACAGAAGCGGAGATCGAATATGCTCATGATGTGATGGAAGCCATTGAAGAAGGCAAACGTCAGGGCAAAGGGGTCATTTCCCTTCGGGGCAAGATGATCGATGCGCCTATCGTAAAACGGGCTATGCAGGTGCTGGAAATGGAAAAGGCGATATACGGAGGTGGCTGCAGATGAGTAAATTGATCGGAACCATCCGGGAGGCTATAGAAAAGGCCGGACTCAAAGACGGGATGGCTATATCTTTCCATCATCATATGCGCAACGGCGACTATGTACTGAACATGGTCCTGGAGGAAGCGGCGGCTATGGGGATCCGGGATCTGACCATAAATGCCAGTTCGATTTTTGATATTCATGAACCTCTTATCGAACATATCAAAAACGGGGTGGTGACCCAGATTGAATGTAATTATATGGGAGGAAAAGTTGGTAAAGCTATTTCCCAGGGGATCATGGAAAAACCGGTGATCTTCCGTACACATGGAGGCCGGGCCGGAGATATGGAAAGGGGAGCCTCAAAGATCGACATCGCCTTTTTGGCGGCTCCCTGTGCGGATCCTATGGGAAACCTCAGTGGAAAGTACGGACCTTCCGCCTGCGGATCCCTTGGCTATGCTTTTTCAGACGCAATGTATGCAAAAAAGGTAGTGGCGGTTACAGACTATCTGGTTCCCTATCCTCTCAGAGATGTTTCCATTGAAGAAGGGTATGTGGATTATGTGGTCCAGGTGCCTCAGATCGGAGATCCTGCCAGGATCGTTTCCGGAACTACAAAGATCACCAGGGATCCGGTAGGCCTGCGGATCGCGGGACTGGCTGCTCAGGTGGTGAAGCATTCCGGATATTTAACCAATGGATTTTCTTTCCAGACCGGGGCAGGAGGAGCTTCTCTGGCTGTGGCCAAATATGTGGAAGAGATGATGGAACAGGATCATATCAAAGGAAGTTTCTGTATGGGCGGTATTACCGGATATATGGTGGATATGGCAAACAAAGGATTCTTTGATACTATTCTGGACGTCCAGTGTTTTGACCTGAAGGCTATTGAATCCATTCGGGAAAATCCGAAACACCGGGAAATCTCAGCTATGCGTTACGCTTCTCCGGCAGCAAAGAGTGCGGCGGTGGACAGTCTGGACGTGGTAATCCTGGGAGCAACTCAGGTGGATCTGGATTTTAATGTAAATGTACATACAGATTCTAATGGTTACATTATGGGAGGCTCAGGCGGACACAGCGATACGGCGGCAGGCTCTAAGCTTGCTATTATCGTAGCGCCGCTGATAAGAGCCAGGCTGCCGCTGATCGTAGATCAGGTCCTCTGTAAATCCACTCCCGGAGAAACGGTGGATGTGATCGTTACCCAGAGAGGCATTGCCGTAAATCCGAGACAGAATGATCTGAAAGAAAAACTGATAAAAGCAGGACTTCCTGTCCGCGATATCCGGGAACTGAAAAACATGGCAGAGGAGATTGCCGGTGTTCCCCGTTCTGTGAAAATGGGAGAGAGAGTCGTGGCAAAAGTCCTTTACCGTGATGGCACTGTGCTGGATACGATCCATAATGTGATGCCAGGCTAAAAAGATTATAATGCGGCAGAGACATAAAAACAGGAAATATGAAGGGAGAGGTTTTACAGTGGATAAGAAAAAACTGGTGATCGGCGTCATAGGCGCAGATGTTCATGCGGTGGGGAACACCATACTCCAGCATGCATTTGAAGATGCAGGCTTTGAAGTGATCAATCTGGGAGTTATGGTATCTCAGGAAGAATATATTTCTGCGGCTATTGAGACTGCGGCAGATGCGATTCTGGTATCTTCTCTGTATGGACATGGAGAGCTGGACTGCAGGGGCCTGAGAGACAAATGTGATGAGGCCGGATTGAAAGGGATCCTTCTCTATGTAGGGGGAAATATTGTTGTAGGAAAACAGCCCTTTAATGAGGTGGAAAAAAGGTTTAAGGCCATGGGGTTTGACCGGGTATTCGGACCGGGGACCGCTCCGGAAACGACCATCGCGGCTTTATATGAAGACTTTGGGATACAGAAACCGGAAGCAGAAGAAGGATAAGCAAGGCGGTGAAGAAAATGAAACCAATCCTGTTGGTGGATTTTGGAAGTACCAATACAAAGGTAACGGCTGTGGATGTAGAAGACTGCAGGATCCTGGGAACGGCTGCTGCATATACCACAGTGGAGACAGATATTAATGAAGGCCTTGATAATGCACTGGAGATCCTGGAAAAAACAACAGGTCCTCTGGAATTTGGAGAGCGGTATGCCTGTTCCAGTGCGGCAGGGGGACTGAAGATGATCTCTATCGGCCTGGTTCCTGACCTGACAGCTCAGGCTTCCAGAGAAGCTTCCCTGGGAGCCGGCGCAAAGGTGTGGAAGACGTATTCCTTCCAACTGACAAAAGGAGATTTAAAAGAGATCGAAGAGTATCATCCGGATATTATCCTTCTCACGGGAGGCACAGACGGAGGAAACACAGACAATATCCTGTATAACGCCCAGGTTCTTTCCACGCTAAGTTATGACTGTCCTATCGTGATCGCGGGAAACCGCAATGCTGCCGATCAGTGTGAGGAAATACTGAAAGACCGGAGCACTTATGTATGTGAAAACGTAATGCCCAGATTGGGAGAACTGAACGTACTCCCTGCCCAGAAACAGATCCGGGAGATCTTTTTAAAAAGGATCGTACAGGGCAAAGGGCTTACCAAGGCCGCGGATCTGGTATCCGGGATCATCATGCCTACCCCTTCTGCTATGATGGAAGCAATGGAACTTTTGTCAGAAGGCTGGGAGGATCACCCGGGGATCGGAGAATTGATCGCGGTGGATCTGGGAGGAGCCACTACAGATGTGTATTCTGTTGCAGAAGGAAATCCAGTGAATGTGGGAACTGTGATGAAAGGCCTTCAGGAACCTTATTCAAAAAGAAGCGTAGAAGGGGATATCGGAATGCGCTACAGTGTCCATGGGATACTGGAGGCTGTGGGAGACCGGAAACTGTCCCTTCTCTCCGGAATACCACGGAAACGGATACCGGAACTGGTGGATTTTCTTGGCAGTCATACAGATTATATTCCGGATAATGACGAGATGAGACATATGGATTTTGCTCTGGCCTGCGGGGCAGTGGAGACGGCGGTTTCCCGCCATGCAGGAACTCTGGAACAGGTCTATACGCCTACAGGGCTTACTTTTCTTCAGACAGGAAAGGACCTTAGAAAAGTGAAGTATGTGGTAGCTACAGGAGGGGCCCTGATCCATGCCGAAAATGTGAAAGAAATTGCGGCAAAGGCTCTTTATGATCCTGGAACACCAAATTCCCTGAGACCGGAAAATGCTAAGATACTGATTGATGAAAAGTATATTCTGGCAGCTATGGGTCTGCTCTCTCAATACTACCCGGTGGCTGCTTTGGAAATAATGAAGAAGGAGATTGCTGATTATGGACATAATGAATAAGAAGCTGTCGGATGACGAATTTTACGCTATCCGAAAAGAAATTCTGGGACAATGGCCTACGGGCAAAGACGTAGATCTTGACGAATCCATTGAGTATCACAAAAGCATGCCTGAATCAAAGAGTTTTTCAAGAAAGCTGGCTGCAGCGAAAAAAGAACGGAAAACTCTGATCCAGCCAAGAGCCGGTGTGGCTTTGATCGATGAGCATATTAAGCTGCTCCAGTATCTTCAGGATAAAGGAGAGGCTGATCTGCTTCCGACCACCATCGATTCTTATACCAGACAGAACCGTTATGAAGAAGCAGAAAACGGGATCAAAGAGTCCATACATACCCGGAAGTCCATGCTTAACGGTTTTCCGGCCGTAAATCACGGGGTTTATGGCTGCCGTCAGATCATTGAGAATCTGGATATCCCGGTACAGGTCCGCCACGGCACTCCGGATGCCCGGCTTCTTACAGAGATCTGTTACGCGGGAGGATTTACCAGCTACGAAGGAGGAGGAATTTCCTATAATATTCCCTATGCGAAGGATGTTCCCCTGGAAAGGACTATTTATGACTGGCAGTATGTAGACCGTCTTACCGGGATCTATGAAGAGGCAGGGGTATCCATTAACCGGGAGCCTTACGGACCCCTTACCGGAACCCTGGTTCCCCCGTCTATGTCTAATGCAGTAGCTATCATAGAGGCTATGCTGGCAGCAGAACAGGGTGTGAAAAACATTACTGTAGGATACGGACAGTGCGGAAATCTGGTACAGGACGTAGCAGCTCTCCGTGTTCTGGAAGAATTGACAGAGGAGTATCTGGATCAGTACGGCTATGAAGATGTGACAGTAACTACAGTTCTCCATCAGTGGATGGGCGGATTCCCACAGGATGAGGCGAAAGCCTTTGCCGTAATCTCCTGGGGAAGTTCAGTGGCAGCATTGGCAAAGGCCACAAAAGTTATCGTAAAAACACCTCACGAAGCCATTGGCGTACCTACTATGGAAGCCAATGCTCAGGGTCTTCGCTGTACGAAACAGGCCATTTCCCTGCTGGCAGATCAGGAACTGAAAAGTTCTGCCCTGGAGCTGGAAAAAGCTATTATCAAGGAAGAAACCAGAGCGATTGTAGACAAGAGCTTTGAACTGGGTAAAGGAGATCTGGCTCTGGGAGCCATCCGTGCAGTAAAGGCAGGAGTGATCGACATTCCATTTGCCCCAAGCAAATACAATTATGGTAAGATGCTTCCTGCCCGTGATTTTGAAGGCGCAGTGCGGTATCTGAATCCTGCCCATGTGCCGCTGCCGAAAGAACTGATCAACTACAACCGGAATAAGATCGAGCACAGAGCAAAAATGGAAAAGAGAAAAGCCTCCTTCCAGATGGTGATTGATGACGTATATGCGATCAGCAAAGGAAGGCTGGTAGGTAAGCCGAAGTGATACTGAACGGCAGTTCTCAGGAGGACTGGTGGCAGAATGGTTATGTTCAGCCCCATAAGGACCAGGAAGTGGGGGCTAGGCTCAAAACCATTTTCAATTCACCTATCCCCCACCACCTGGACCTTGTGGGACTGGGATACAGTTTTTACACTCAGCACAAGTCAAATGAGAAGAAGCTGCCGTTTCAGAAATGAAAATGTAGATTGAATCAACAGTAATTTACCGGAGCCGGACAAACAACAGCAGGATGGGCAGGCGGCAGGTTTTTGCGGAGCCGCCGCCGGCTGTATATTACCGAAAATGAGAACCAGGGAAAAGGAACCCAAATCCCAGTCCCCGCAAGAAATCTGAACACCGAAGGAGAAATAGGGGCCTTTTCTGCGAATTGAAGACGGTTTTGAGCAAGAAAAGGCCCCTGTTTTTTCTGAGGTGAACAAATCGCAGGAAAGGGACTGTACATGATAAACTCATTTCCCGCCGCCTCCATTTTTGCTTAAAACACCTTCCGGCTCACCAAAAAAGGAGAAAAAAATGAAAATAGTAGATCTTGTGTGTTCTAAAGCCAGAACCGGATTTTTCTTTGACGATCAGAGAGCTATCAAAAAAGGTGCCGTATCTGACGGCGCAGCTTATTTCGGAGAGACTGTAACTCCTGGATTTAAGTCTGTAAGACAGGCTGGAGAAGCCATTTCTGTTATGTTGATCCTGGAGGATGGACAGATTGCCTGGGGAGATTGCGCAGCTGTCCAGTATTCCGGAGCAGGGGGACGCGACCCGCTGTTTCTGGCAGAAGATTTTATTCCTATTATTGAAAAATATATTAAACCGGAGCTGGTTGGCCGGGAAGCAGACAGCTTTAAGGATCTCTGCGAAATGCTGGAGAATATCCAGGTAGATGGTAAGAGGCTGCACACGGCTATCCGCTATGGCGTGAGCCAGGCGATCCTGGATGCTGTGGCAAAATCTACAAAGCGTCTCATGTGTGAAGTAGTAGCAGATGAGTATGGCACGACAGTTTCAGAAGAACCGATTCCTATCTTTACCCAGTCAGGAGACAGCCGTTATGATAATGCAGATAAGATGATCTTAAAAGGCGCCGCTGTTATGCCTCATGCTCTGATCAATAATGTAAAGACCAAATTGGGAGAGCATGGAGAGATCCTGAAAGAGTATGTGGGCTGGCTTAGAGACCGTGTGCTGAAACTGCGTCATGATGAAAGCTATATGCCAATTTTCCATATTGATGTATATGGAACTATCGGAGCAATCTTCGGAGTAGACAATTATCCGGCTATGGCGGATTATCTGGCAGAACTGGAGGAGACGGCAAAGCCCTTCCACTTAAGGATCGAGGGTCCTATGGATGCCGAGGAGAGAGAAAAACAGATGCTCTGCCTGAAGGGTCTGAGAGAAGAAGTGGACAGAAGAGGCATTAACGTGGAACTGGTTGCCGATGAGTGGTGCAATACCCTGGAAGATGTGAAATATTTTGCGGATAATAAGGCAGGGCATATGGCTCAGATCAAGACTCCCGACCTGGGCGGGATCAACAATATCGTAGAAGCCGTTCTTTACTGCAAGGAAAAAGGCTTTGGCGCTTATCAGGGAGGAACCTGTAACGAAACAGACCGTTCTGCCCAGGTATGTGTAAACTGCGCCATGGCTACAAAGCCGGATCAGATCCTGGCAAAGCCAGGTATGGGTGTTGACGAAGGCTATATGATTGTTTACAATGAGATGGAAAGGATCCTTGCTCTTAGAAAGGCAGGAAAACACCAGTAAAATGGAAAGGCCAAACCGCTTGCAGAAGGATTCTTAAAGCGTGTTTGGCCTTTTGCTTTTTAGTGTGAAAGGAAAATTTTATGGCATATTCAAGACAAATGCAGGACAGCAACCTGTACAGTTTTTATTTTGCTCCCAGAGGAAACCGCCGTATGGCAGATCTGGGAATGCAGCTGAGTCAGATGTATCTCAGCCCTTTTGATCATATCATCGGGATCATCGGTGATGCGGGAGCAGGAAAAAGTCTGCTGATCAAAGGAATGTTTCCGGGGCTGGATCTGACCAATGACGACGAAGGGGTAAATATCCGGCCTCTGCCTCTGCTGCATGAAGATCTGTCAGATCCTTTTTCTCCCCATACCTATCATCTGGATATCCGTTTTGAATCTGCTTTTACTCAGATGCATGTGCTGGCAGAAGCGATCCTGGAGGCCGCCAGATATGGAAAGATGGTGATCGTGGAACATTTTGAACTGATCCATCCTTTTCTGAATAGAAACGCAGATCTTCTGGTCGGGATCGGCGAGGAGATCATTATCACCAGACCCAATATGTTCGGACCTTTGCCAGAGAACATTGCCAAGATCGTACATAAATCTGTGGCTTACAGAAAAATGGCCCATACCCTGGAGGATCTGTGCGTTTACTTTATGGGAGAAGGATATGCCCAGGACGGTCCCAGGTCGGACGTGCGCCATGGCTTTGTCCTGCTTTTTGAGGAAAAGCCTTCGGTGGATCTGCACTGGCTTGAAGAACAGGTCCGTGAAGCGGTAAAAAAAGATCTTCCGGTTTCTTATTATGATGAAAATCATGTACAGATCGGAGATCATGTTATGGAATGTCTGGGGCCCAGAATGCATATATCCAGTACGGGAAAGATCGAAGATTTTACTTTGGTCAAAGATTATCCCCAGGATCCTGCCACAGGATATTATATGCTGATCGGTCTGATCGGAAGCAACCGGACAGATGATATCCATGATCTGAACCGGATCGACCTGAACCGTCAGCTTCACAGAAGTTAGAAAAATGGAGGAAAGAAGAGACATGGTTAGAGACGTAAATACCCGTCTGCTTACAGAAAACATTAAAGAAATGTGTATCCAGGCCAATCATTATCTGGCTCCCGATATGGAAAAAGCTATGCGGGAGGCTTATGAGAAGGAATCAAAACCCCTGGCAAAACAGATACTTGGACAGCTCCTGGAAAATCTGGATATTGCGGGAAAGGACATGATCCCTATCTGTCAGGATACCGGTATGGCGGTGGTATTTTTGAAGATCGGCCAGGACGTACACTTTGAAGGCGGCAGTATAGAAGAGGCTGTAAATGAAGGGGTACGTCAGGGATATGAAGAAGGATACCTGAGAAAATCCGTGGTAGGAGATCCTCTCTTAAGAGTAAATACCAAAGATAATACTCCCGCAGTGATCCATTATGAGATCGTTCCCGGAGATCAGGTGGAGATCACACTGGCTCCAAAAGGATTCGGAAGCGAGAATATGAGTAAGATCTGGATGCTGAAGCCGGCAGACGGAGCAGAAGGGGTGAAAGATGCTATTATCAATACAGTGAAAGAAGCCGGTCCAAACGCCTGTCCTCCTGTAGTAGTAGGCGTTGGTATCGGAGGCACCTTTGAAAAAGCTGCTATCCTGGCAAAGAAAGCCCTGACCAGAGAGATCGGCGTCCATTCTCCCCTGTCTCATATCAGAGAGATGGAGGAGGAACTCCTTGCAAAGATCAATGAGATCGGTCTGGGGCCTGCCGGTCTGGGAGGAGATACAACTGCCCTGGCGGTGAATATCAATACTTATGCCACCCACATTGCGGGACTTCCGGTAGCAGTAAATATGTGCTGCCATGTAAACCGCCATATTGTGCGGACCATCTAATGATTTACAGGAGGAAGGAACATGGACAGATATCTGAAAGCCCCCCTGGACAGGGAAGAGGTTAAAACTCTGAAAGCAGGGGATTATGTTTATATTACAGGAACCATTTATACAGCCAGAGATGCGGCCCATCTGCGGATGTCTCAGGCTCTGGACCGGGGAGAAAAACTTCCTATTGAGCTGGAGGGCAATGTGATCTATTATATGGGCCCCACCCCGGCAAGAGAAGGCAGGCCTATCGGTTCAGCAGGACCTACCACAGCCAGCCGTATGGACAAATATACGCCGAGACTTCTGGATCTGGGCCTAACGGGGATGATCGGAAAAGGCAAGAGAAAGCCGGAGGTCACAGAGGCCATTGTCCGCAACGGCGCAGTCTTTTTCGCCGCTGTAGGAGGCGCAGGCGCACTTCTTTCCAAGTGTATAAAAAAGGCGGAAGTGATCGCTTATGAGGATCTGGGAACAGAGGCTATCCGGAAACTGGAGGTGGAAAATCTTCCGGTGATCGTGGTCATCGATTCCCAGGGCAATAATTTATATGAAGAAGTTTTAAAACATCAGTAGAAAACAAAGGCTCTTAAAGCAGAAAATTTTTAAAGAGTCCGTAAAAAACAGCTTCTTTTTGAGGCTGTTTTTTTCATAGCCCACAAACCTCCCCGTTGTGTCAGGCAGAAGATTATGGTATCCTTAAAGGCAGAAAATGAGTAGGAGGTCTTATGAGAAATAATAATACAAGTCCTATTGTCTATATTGGCGTACTGCTGGTGACGCTGGTCATTTTGGTGGCGGCCAATATGCTGAGAAATCAATTTTCTTCAGAGGAGCCCCAGGAGGAGACCCAGATCCAGGGGGAATATGCCCTGAAGGCCGTTTATTTAAAGAAAGAGGATGGAAACAGTATTTTTGTAAATTTAACAGATGAATATCCTTTCACAGGAAACATACCGGAGGGAGAAATCTATGATGAGGATGGGAAAAAGATCACCCAGGAAGACCTGAACAGCGGAGATGTGCTGAACATCTGGGGAAACGGCGTCATTGCCCAGTCCTATCCTGCCCAGTACAATGGGATCACAAAAATGGAAAGAACCCAGCAGTCCAACCAGGAGTATATTGAGAAATACGGACACTATCTGGAGGAATTGTTTGTAGAAAAGGATCCCTCAGAACTGCCTTATCTGAATGTGTGTTATACCGATGAACTGGCAGATGCGACGGTGATGATCCCGGATCCTCTTGGCTATACCTGGACCTATACCGATGAAAGCGGGGAAAGCCAGACTGTGACTACAGACGCGGCCCATGTCCTCCAGACAGAGCCAGTGGAAGTGAAGAAGCTTTCAGGACCCATGACCATGGAACTGCAGTTTGACGAGGCGCCCGGAAGTGTAAAACTTCTGGTATGGGACGAGGCCCTTCTGGGACAATACCAGAACGGTAATGACCAGATTCCGGACGGAACAGATGTGGAAGTGACAAAAAATGAAAAGGGAAATCTGGAGTTTACCGCCCAGCCCGGCTCCGTATATCTGGTACAGGGCCAGTGGGATCAGGGAACTGTAGAATACGGATTTCGCGTAGGGCGGTCTCAATAAACATGATAAAATGATAGAACTGTTCCGTTAATTAAGATGTGGAACATGCCGATGGGACAGCTCTGATATATTCTAACAGAGGTTTAGTAATTCAGGGAGGAAACAAAGATGATACAGGAAGAAGAACTGTTAAGAGAAGCAAAAGAAGCAGGATTTGACAATTATGAAATACTTTCTGTTAAGAAGATCCAGTTTGATCATTCTCTGAGAAAGTACTGTGAGATAAATTATTGCGGAAATTATGGGAATAACTATTCATGTCCGCCGGAATGCGGGACTCCTGAGGAAATGGAAGAGAAGACCAGAAAGTTTAAACGGGTGCTGGTACTCCAGACGGTTACTCCTGTAAAAG
This sequence comes from Candidatus Blautia avicola, assembly GCA_019120515.1. GTDB lineage: Bacteria > Bacillota > Clostridia > Lachnospirales > Lachnospiraceae > Blautia > Blautia avicola. Next base: position 15,840 of record DWUY01000300.1, read on the forward strand.
ATATTACAGATGAGCAGGAGACCAGGGTCATCAAACACCGGCATAATCAGATGACCTGGGGACTGATCGATCGGCTTTCCGGCAAGCTGGAAGATTTTCTCCCGGCTATGGCAGGCTCCTGCCAGATCTGCGAGAGATGTGAAAAGAAGGAGGGGAAACCCTGCCGCTTTCCCAAAAGAGTGGCTTCCTGTCTCTCCGCATATTGTATTCAGGTGGATAAACTGGCCGAAGAATGCGGCATGCCCTACTGGTGCCAGGGAGAAGTGGCCTTTTTCAGCCTTCTGTTTTTTTCCTGATTTCCAGGGACAAATAACAGAAAAAGGTGTATACTAGTCACGTAAGAAAGATGAACATATTAGGAGAAACAAAATGGATGATAACAGAAAAGAACTGATCAGAAAAATACAGACGCTGGGAGAGGTTTATACCATTCTTTCCAGGGCCACCAGGCTGCCCTATGTGGTCTGTGATCCAGAAAGCTTTAATGACCAGGTATGGGTTTTCGAGAGCAAGGAAGATCTGGAAAAGGCGGTAAAACCTCTTACAGACAAGAAAAATCCTGTTGCCGCTATTAAAGTTGAAAATAAAAGCTATTTAAGCTTTTATACTACTTTGTATACCCTGGGAGTAAATGCTGTAGTATTTTATGAAAAGGACCGGGAAGGGATAGAACTGGAGTTGGAAGAAATCGTAAAGAAACCGGATTTTTCCTCCCTGCCTAAAGAAAAACAGCCGTTATTTAATCCTCAGCTTCAGTTATCCGGCATTTATTTTATGCAGGAGCTGCGCAGAGGAGGGGCAAATGAAGAAAAAAAGGATCTTCCGGAACTGGAGGAAGAGGTTGCCGCAAATACCGTCAGGAGCAGATATCTGATGGCGGTGCAGAGACCGGAGCAGGGGCAGGATCCGAAAAATGTCCAGGTGCCCTATATTAAAAATAACCAGGGAGATATCTATCAGCCTTTATTTACAGATGCGGAAGAGTTTCGCAAATTTGATAAAGAGAAAAAACTTCAGGCCCTGCTGGTAGGCTTTGATAACCTGGAAAAGGTGCTGATCCCCGTGGCAAAAGGGATCATTATCAATCCACAGGGATTTAATCTGATCATTCCAAAAGAAAAGATCCAGGGACTGAGACAGCGATTCGGCAAGTAGCCGGACATTTTCTGAGTATCTGATCAGGAAAGGAGAGGTTGTCGTGAAGATTGATATGCATTGCCATACACGGGAGGGTTCCCCAGATGGAAAAGTACCTATTGAACAGTATATCCGCATGCTGCGGAATCAGGGATTCGGCGGTATGCTGGTGACAGATCATGATTCTTATGGGGGATACCGTTATTGGAAGAAAAATATTAAAGGTGACAAGTATCAGGACTTTCTGGTATTGAAAGGGATAGAGTATGATACTCTGGACGCCGGACATATCCTGGTGATCATGCCGGAGACCATAAAGCTCCGTCTTCTGGAGCTTCGGGGGATCCCGGTGCAGATGCTGATCCCTATCGTCCACAATTACGGCGGCATTCTGGGACCGGCTCATCCCTGCGGGGAGAAATACATGAGTTTTATGAATGCCAAGGCCTATCAGAGAAATCCGGATATCCTGAAGGAATTTGACTTTATGGAAATTTTTAATGCCTGTGAGCCACAGGCAGTGAATGATAAAGCGAAAGCCATAGCCAGCCAGTACGGCCTTCCGGGAACCGGAGGAAGCGATGCCCATAAGTCAGACTGCATCGGCCTGGCTTATACAGAGATCCCTGATGATGTGACCTGCGAGTCTGATCTGATCGCCCATATCATAAAGGGAACTCCTATGGAGTGCGGCGGTTCGATCTATACCAATACGACCAAAGAAAAAATGGGAAAGGCAAAAGGCCTTTTTTCCCGTTCCTTCTGGGTGTATAACAAAGTGGGGGGCTGGAGCAAAGCCCTGAGCAGGAGCAATAAGCTAAAGAAGGGGTATGTAGAAAGAGTAGAAGTAAAAAAGGAAGAAAAGAATGAGCAAAAAAGTGATTAATGTGGCCCTTCTGGGTCTTGGAACAGTAGGTACCGGCGTGTA
>DWUY01000301.1 GCA_019120515.1 Candidatus Blautia avicola
TTCCTTTTTCCAGCTTCTCAATGATACTCTTGACATTTCCGAGTTCATCCCCGCTGATTTTTACCGTGCCTTTTACCTGGCTCTCGGTCGGAAACGGACTTATCCCCTGGAGGGCTTCCTCTCTGCCCTTATCCTTCAGAAAATCTTTTCCATCCCTTCAGACTCTCTGCTCATCCTTTTCCTTGGCCTCTGCCGGGAATTGCGGGACTTCTGCGGCTTCTCCAAAGTTCCCGATGCCCCTCTTTTTTCCCGCTTCAGGACCTCCTTTGATCCTTATATCGAGCACATGTTCCACAAGCTGGTCGATCTCACCGAACCAATCTGCCACCTGATCGATTCCTCCCTCGCGAACGTCCTTACCTTCGACACTTCCGGCATTGAGCTTTATGTTACCGAAAACAATCCCAAAACTCTCAACTCCCTGATTAAAAGACTTAAGGCTTTTTACAGGGATAATCCGGATGTCGACCCTTACAGGCTGGCTTATGCTTTAATGCCCTCCCGGGCAGCCTCCTGTCCCGATGCCAAACAGCAGTACATCAACGGCCATTTCTGCTATGCCGATAAATTCGCGGTCCTTACAAACGGTCTCGGGATCATACGGCATATCACCTTCCTGGACGATGATTTTAAAAAGGCTCATCCTGAGATGACGGTAGATAAGAAATCGGATTCTCCGGACGAGGACAAGTCCATCGGGGACTCCTCCTCCCTTCATCCGGTCCTGTCCGACTACTTTTCCCTTCATCCCCGGTTTTCGCCGGATACCTTCCTCGGGGATTCTGCTTTTGACACCATCGAAACCTATGGCTTCCTGAAAGAGGAATTCCATTTTTCCAAAGCTCTGATCCCTTATAACGTCCGTAACGAAAGTTCCCTGCCTGAAGTCGGATATAACCTTTACGGTTATCCCACCTGTCCAAACGACCCTTCCCTCGCCATGAAACATCTCGGGCATTGCCATGAAAAAGGCAGGGCCGACCGCGAAAAATGGGGCTGTCCAAAAGTCCACATGGTGAAAGGGCAGTATGTCTGCAGCTGTGACAATCCATGCAGTACTGCGAAAAAGGGGCGCACTGCCTATACTTATGAAAACATGGACTTCCGCAGATTTCCCGGGATCCAGAGGGACTCTGAGGAATGGGATGCTCTTTATAAGATCCGTACCATCGTAGAACGCGCGATCAACCACCTTAAGACGAATATGTGCGTCGCCGGGCGGAAGTCACGCCATCATGTCACTACAAAGGCAGATGTTTTTCTCGCCGGTATTGCAGGCCAGCTCACGGTAATCGTTGCCCACCGGCTAAGTTATCCACAATACATCCGGAGCTTAAAGCCGTTAATTGCCTGAAACAATATTTCATTTTCAGAAAACTCTCCAGGGCTTATTAAAATACGCCCAAAATCTGATGATCTATGTCAATTCAGAAACAATTCTGAAGATTGACCTGCTTTTCTCTCCTTATATAGAGAGAAGTTATCCACAATCGGGATGATTTACATTTAACAATTACCTATGTTAAAATATTTACAGTACTTCCTCTAGAGCCCTCCTAACTCATCTCCGAGGTCTAACAAAAAGTAAACTCATTTAGAATATTATTTCTAAGTCTGACTATAGTATAAAACAAAATAAATAAACTTATATTTGAAAAACCTACAAAATATGCATATTATCAACTACCTTCAAAGCTATATCAATAAATATTCCTTGTAGATCCTATTAGTTTATTTGCTAATCTTATATCTGTTAATTTTATTTTTAATCATTCTAATTTGATCTTTTGACAATTTTGCAGGGCGATAATTCATAATAAAATCCGCCAGCAAATCTCTCTTAACCACAGGAATAAAACTATTCTCCTGTCCTACAATCATTAAATTGGGATGTGCCATACAGATGATATCAACTATCGGAATACCCTCACCAACAATACTCTGTAAAAGAATATGATGCCTAAAAATCTGCTGAGCAGGATTCTCTTCTGCACCCCATTCCGTTTCTCCCTTCTTGAGACGGAACCAATTATTGTTCTCATCAATTGAAAGTTTTCCTGTATAATTCTTCGTCTCAATATTAAAAATCCCTTGTGGGCCAATAACAAGATGGTCGAATTCTTGTGCTTCATCAATAAATGACGTATTCTCAAGAAGAATTACATTGTTATCATATTTTCCGTGACAGTCCTTTTCGATTACATAATACATATCAGGAAGCCACTTCAAAACATAATCTACAGACTCTTCACCGATACGCCCCCAATGATTTCCATCTACAATATTCTTTGAAATCGTTGTTGATTTAGCTGATTTCGATTTTGGTGCTGATTTTTCCATTAATTCAATATTCTGATTTACTGATGCTATAGTATCATCGAATGAATAACACATATTCGAAAGAATTTTTTCCATAGCCTCCAATGTTGAGATAATATGAGCATGAACACTACAATTACAATTATTCACAACATAAGTGGAATTCCAATAATCTTTTTCCCGCTGAAATGCCCGAATAATAATATCCATTTGACGTAAATCTGCCTTTTTGACAATAGCATTAAATTTGCTAAGATCCGCTCCACGCCCTAATCCGTTATACGGATACATCTTCAAAAACATATGCTGTCTTTCCTCAAACACTTCTCTTCTTCTACCAAAATACTGCTTTATCAAAAGCATCTGACGATTTCTTTCAATAACTTCCTTTTCCTTCATAACCACTACCATCATTTCTTCCTTCTGATATCAGCTTATCCAATACTCACCATTATACAAAATTCATAACAGTTCCTGAAAAACTACAATTAACTTGCCTTTAACACTTTCTTATGACTAATAGGTATAAACAATTTCTTAGTCACCACTTCATGTGAAACTCCTGAAGCATTCTGCATCTTACACTCATTGCAAATACATCGGGTATTTACATTCCATCTAAACGACTTGTGGCACACTGTACATTTTCTTAAATCAACTACCCCGGTGCAAGCACTCAAGCACTGTGCTCGGCTCCTACGTCGCCGCTCACAGCACTTGCCTTTCGTCCTTGCAGCCGCAAGGACGAAAGCGGGGTATGAAAGTTTCTTTGTTCCTTCCTCT
>DWUY01000302.1 GCA_019120515.1 Candidatus Blautia avicola
CTTCTGCCGTCTCCTTCATAATCGTTCTCGTACTTATCCTTGCTGATCAGGTTCACCACATCGAAACGGAAGCCTTTGATCCCTTTTCCCATCCAGAATTTGATCACATTCTGGACCTCTTTTCTTACTTCCGGGTTTTCCCAGTTCAGGTCAGGCTGGGATACATCAAAAAGATGGAGATAATATTCGTCAAACTTTTCTACATATTCCCAGGCGCTGCCGCCGAACTTGCTTTCCCAGTTAGTAGGAGGCACTCCCGGCTTTGGTCCTTTCTTAAAGATATAGAAATCTTTGTATTTGGGATCTCCTGCCAGAGCTTTCTGGAACCACTGGTTTCTGTCAGATGTATGGTTGAACACCATATCAAACATCAGGCGGATACCTCTTTTTTCAGCTTCCCGTGACAGCTCTTCTACATCCTCCATGGTGCCGTATCTGGGATCGATGTTATAATAATCTTCTACATCATATCCATTATCCTTCTGGGGAGATACAAAAAACGGCGTCATCCAGATGTAATCCACACCCAGCTCTTTTATATAATCCAGTTTTTCTATTACGCCTCTTAAGTCTCCCAGTCCGTCTCCGTTGCTGTCATAAAAGGACTTGGGGTATATCTGATAAACAACGCTTTTCTTAAAATCTGCCATGGAAACTCCTCCTTATTCAAACTTGATAACCGGTGTCTTTCCTGCCTCTGCCTCCATACCTGTAAGGTACTGGATATTCTTCGCCTGTCCTTCTTCGGTAACAATGAACACTGTCACATAAGGATGACCTGCCGCTTTGATCTTCTCTTTGTCAAAACGGATCAGGGGCTGCCCCTGTTTTACTTTATCTCCTTCTTTTACAAGAAGCTCAAATCCGTCTCCGTTCATATCAACGGTATCTACGCCTACATGGATCAGCAGTTCCATCTCATTTGCAAAGATCAGGCCGCAGGCATGTCCTGAATCAGCCATAACAACTCCCACCTTTGCATCTGCAGGAGCGACTACTGTATCATTTTCAGGCTCGATGGCGACACCGTCGCCCATAATGTGCTGTGAAAATACATCATCCGGAACATCATCCAGAGGAATCACTTTACCGGTAAGTCCGGCTTTTAATTCTGTCAGAGGTTCTGCTGCTTCTTCTGTCTGAGCAGCCGGTCCTTCTACTTCTTCAACACCCTGGGACTCCTCTGCGTAATCTTCTCCCAGTCTGTCTGCTGCAGTTAATTTTGCCTTTCCTACAATAAAGGTCAGTACAAAAGGAATCACGATCGCTACTGCCATAGCCAGCAGGAAGATCAGGTAGTACTCCGGTTTAATGGATAAGATACCAGGAAGACCGCCGACGCCGATACTTAAAGCTTCCACTCCGAATCCTACAGAGATCACTGCGGCGCAGGCGGAACCGATCATACCGCATACCAGAGGGAATCCGTATTTTAAGTTTACACCGAAGAGAGCCGGTTCTGTTACGCCCAGGTAGCAGGAAATACATGCGGGAACGTTAACCTGCTGAGCTCTCTCATTCTTCTTCTGAAGAACAGTCATAGCCAGGACACTGGATCCCTGTGCAATGTTGCTCAGGGCGATCATTGGCCACAGAATGGTACTTTTGCTGGGACCAGCGATCAGCTGAGAGTCAATAGCGTTTGTCATATGATGGAGACCTGTCATTACGATAGGCGCATATAAGAATCCGAAGATTCCCGCGAATACAAATCGGATATTGGAAGTCAGACCTGCGTAAACCACGTCTGCAATAGCGTTTCCGATGCTCCATCCGATAGGACCTACTACCATATGAGCGATAAATACTGCCGGAACCAGAGAGCACACCGGAACCACGATCATACTGACCACAGCCGGACATATCTTTCGGAAGAATTTTTCCAGATATACCAGCACAAAACCGGCCAGCATAGCTGCGATAACCTGTCCCTGATAACCGATCATATTAACTTTGGCAAATCCGAAATCCCAATAGGGTATCTGGTCCGCAGGCGTAGAGGCTACGTCAAAACCGTTAAGAAGCTGAGAAGATACCAGTGTCAGACCTAATACGATACCGAGGATCTGGGTGGTTCCCATCTTCTTGGTGATAGACCAGACGATACCTACCGGCAACAGCCAGAATACCGCTTCACCGATAAGCCACAGGAAGCTGTCTACTCCTGCCCAGAATTGGGAAATTTCCACCAGGGTCTTTGTCCCATTATCAAAGAAATCAATAGCGTCGATCACATTACGGAAGCCCAGGACAAGACCGCCGCAGATCAGAGCCGGGATGATAGGAGCAAAGATCTCACCCAGGTTGCTCATGATCTTCTGGATGGGATTCTGATTGGTCTTAGCCGCCTGTTTGGCCGCTTCTTTGCTTACACCTTCGATCCCTGCATAGGCGGTAAACTCATTGTAGAAGGTAGATACATCATTTCCGATGATCACCTGATACTGCCCTGCCTGGGTAAAGGTTCCCTTTACACTTTTCAGCTTTTCAATTTCCTTTGCGTTTGCTTTCTTTTCGTCTACAAGAACGAATCTCATTCTTGTCATACAGTGGGACACTGCCGCAATGTTCTCTTTTCCGCCGATCAGTTCCAGCAGCGACTTGACGTCATCTGTATACTTAGCCATGCTCGTACCTCCTTCTTTTCACAAACTTGTTTGAACAAGTATAAAATAGCACACTTGTTTAAACATGTCAACATTATTTTCTTGACTTTCTTCACTTTTTTTATATAATTAAAAACAGAAGATGTTTAGACAAGACAGGACGTGATTTACTATGCCGAAAAGTAAGTATGAATCTATTTACAAAGATCTGAAGCAAAAAATTGAAGAAGAAGAATATCCTTATCAGGAGCTGCTTCCTTCAGAAAATCAACTGGTACAGACTTATAACTGCTCCAGAAATACCATCCGGCGGGCAGTGAGCCGTCTGGTCACAGACGGTTATGTCCAGACCCTGCAGGGGAAAGGGGTCCGAAATATCTACCGGCCTGTGGAACAGACCGCCTATACCATCGGCGGCATCGAGTCTTTCAAGGAATCCTCCATCCGGAATCATAAGAAAGGCCGTTCTGTGGTCCTCCAGTTTATGGAGCTTACCGCCGACCAGAAGATCTCCAAGCGGACAGGCTTCCCGGTGGGTTCTGAATTATATTATATTCAGCGTCTCCATTTTTTAGACGACAAACCTCTGATCCTAAATCACAACTATTTCCTGAAAAGCGCCGTTCCGGGCCTGACTCCGGAAATCGCGGAAAATTCTATTTATGAATATCTGGAAAACACTCTCCACATGACCATTGTAAACAGCAAACGGGTGATGACCGTGGAAAAGATCACCCAGATCGATGAAAAATATCTGCAGATGGATGTAAATGACTATAACTGTCTGGCTGTGATCTCCAGTCACACTTATAACAGCGACGGGGTCATGTTTGAATTTACCCAGTCCCGGCACCGGCCGGATTACTTCCGGTTCCAGGACAATGCGGTGCGCAGGTCCATAAGCTGAAAACTGCCGGAAGATCCATGTCGATCAAGGAATGACATGAACCTTCCGGCAGTTTCTTTTTTCTATGACCCGATAACCCGCTCCTAGCAGACAGGACTGTGCTTTTATGGCCTGGTACGGTTAAAAACCGAATTTTTGAAAATTTAACCGTACTTTTCTACTCCGCTGTACGGTTGCAAATCGAGATTTTGAAAATTTAACCGTACTTTTCCGCTCCGCTGTACGGTTGCAAATCGAATTTTTGAAAATTTAACCGCACTTTTCTGCTCCGCTGTACGGTTGCAAATCAAGTTTTTGAAAATTTAACCGTACTTTCTGCTCCGCTGTACGGTTGCAAATCGAGTTTTCAAAAATTTAACCGTGCTTTTCTATTCCTCTGTACGGTTGCAAATCGAGCTTTTGGAAATTTAACCGTACTTTCTGCTCCGCTATACGGTTAAAAACCGAATTTTTGAAAATTTAACCGTACTTTTCTACTCCGCTGTACGGTTGCAAATCAAGTTCTTGCTGATGTAACCGTTCATAGGCTCAAAAAGGTACGAGCAGATATGCAGATTTCTTATTTTAATCGTCCTGCGCATCCCCCGGCAGGCTTCCTTCCCACAGATCACTGAAAGAAATCTCCTCGGTCTTATCCTCATACTGGATCTTCAAAGAGTCTCCTTCCTCTATAGTCCGTTCTGTACCGTCTGGCAGCCGGATAGTTTCTTCATCTATAAAGTTTACTGTATAGAAAGCCCCGTTCTCTGCCGCCTCTTCCTGGCTGTCATAATACTGGCGAATCAGGATCTGGTCTTCTCCTGCATCTTCCACCTTCAGATAAACCCCTAGGATCTCCGGGAAGAAGCCAAGAGTCACGGTTCCGTTCTCATCTTTTGCCCAGGTCATATTCACTTCATCAGACTGTGCCGGAGG
>DWUY01000032.1 GCA_019120515.1 Candidatus Blautia avicola
AACCGGATAAACCTTTCTGGGGATTCTTATATCCGGCATTCACAGACAGAAGCTGCGACTGGGATCATATAAATATTTTCCACGCCGGCGGCAGGAACTGCGAAAAACTGGACAGTCTGCTGGGAGTGAAAGAAAAAGAATAAAAATAAAGGAGAGGTTTTTATGAGGTATGAGATTAAAGGCGGTGTATTTCCTATTGTTGTGTGCTATCTGGAAGCCGGGGAAAAAATGATCACAGAAAAAGGCTCTATGGTATGGCAGAGCCCTAATGTTAAGATGGAGACTTCAGGAGGAGGCCTGGGGAAAATGTTTTCCAAGGCCCTTTCCGGAGAGAGTATGTTCCAGAATATTTATACGGCCCAGGGGGGTCCGGCTATGATCACTTTCGGATCCAGTTTTCCGGGAAAGATCCTTCCTATAGAGATTGCTCCGGGAAAAGAGATCATCCTTCAGAAGAAGGCTTTCCTGGCATCAGAGAGCGGTGTGAAGCTGGATATTCATTTTAACAAAAAACTGGGCGCGGGATTCTTCGGCGGAGAAGGATTTATCATGCAAAGACTTTCCGGAAGCGGGATGGCCTTTGCTGAGATCGATGGTGAGCTTGTGGAATATGACCTGGCTCCGGGCGAGGAGATGATCGTAGATACAGGAAACGTAGCCGGATTTGAACCAGGAGTCTCTATTGATATCCGTCAGGTGGCGGGGATCAAAAACAAACTTCTGGGAGGTGAAGGATTCTTCAATACGGTGCTGACAGGACCGGGAAAGATCTGGCTGCAGACTATGCCAATCTCAGGAGTAGCCGAGGCTATCCGTCCGTTTATCCCTACAGGCGGAAATGGCTGATCTTTGCATAAGCAGATAAATTTAGGGAACAATCACTGAAAAAAGCCAGAAAAGGAGGTTCATGATGGAAACACTGAAACTGAGAGACAATTTTTACTGGACAGGTATTGTAGATGACAAACTTCGGGTATTTGATATCATTATGTACACGGAATTTGGAACTACCTACAACTCCTATGTAATGAAGGCTGGAGACAAGACGATCTTATTTGAGACTGCCAAGGCAAAGTTTTTTGACGAATATCTGGAAGAGCTAAAGCAGATCACAGATGTGGAAAAGATTGATTATCTGGTAGTGAATCATACGGAACCGGATCATGCGGGAAGTGTGGAAAAGCTTCTGGAGATCAACCCGGGCTTAAAGATCATCGCTACAGGCTGTGCCATTAATTTCCTGAAGGAGATCGTAAACGGAGAGTTTACCGCTCTTCCTGTAAAGGATAATCAGGCGATGAAGATCGGGGACAAGACTCTGAAATTTATGATCGTACCTAACCTTCACTGGCCGGATACCATGTATACTTATATAGAAGAAGAACAGATCCTGGTGACCTGTGATTCTTTCGGTTCTCATTACGGATTTAAAGATATCCTTCTGAGCAAAGTTACGGATCAGGAAGGATACATGAGAGCTACTAAATATTATTTTGATAACATTATCGGTCCTTTTAAGCCTTATATGTTAAAGGCTCTGGAAAGAGTCAGAGAGCTGGATATCTCCATGATCTGCACCGGACACGGTCCGGTCCTGGATACCAGGATCGATTTTATCCTGGATACCTATCAGGAATGGTGTACAGTGGTAAATCCAAACAAGAAAAAGACGGTGATCATTCCTTATGTAAGCGCTTATGGATACACGAAAGAACTGGCAGGGGCCATTGCTCAGGGAATCCAGGAAAGCGGAGATATTGACGTACGGTGCTACGATATGGTAGAAGCAGATCAGGCAAAGGTTCTGGAAGAACTGGGATTTGCCGATGGATTCCTTCTGGGATCTCCTACTATTGTGGGAGAGGCCTTAAAGCCTATCTGGGATCTGACTACTTCCATTTTCGCGGGAACCCATGGAGGCAAGCTGGCCAGTGCTTTCGGAAGTTACGGCTGGAGCGGCGAGGCAGTTCCTCATCTCATCCAACGGCTGAAACAGTTAAAGATGAGAGTGCCTGACGAAGGATTCCGGGTGAAGTTTAAGCCAAGCCAGGATAACCTGATCGACGCTCATGATTATGGATATAATTTCGGCTGTCTGCTTCAGAATAAAGAAAATGTAAAGAAATCCACGGGACCGAAGAAACTGGTGAAATGTCTGGTGTGCGGAGAGATCTTTGACGCTTCTTTGGAAGTCTGCCCGGTATGCGGCGTAGGCAAAGAAAATTTTGTGCCTGTAGACGTGGAAGAAAGCTCCTACAGGATGGACACAAAGAATTTCTATGTGATCCTGGGAGGCGGAGCAGCAGCCTTTTACGCAGCTTCTGCTATCCGGGAGAGAGACAGGACCGGTTCTATTGTGATGATCTCCAACGAACCTTATCGTCCCTATAACCGTCCTATGCTGACAAAGGCCATCATGGCAGAGCTAAATGAAGATCAGATCGCTATTGAAGAAGAAAAGTGGTATGAGGAAAATAATGTCCATCTTCTTTTGGGAAAACAGGTTACGGGCATTGACACGAAAAATAAAGAAGTGTTCCTGGAAGAGGGCATGAAGCTGACTTATACAAAGCTGATCTATGCTCTGGGATCTGAGTGCTTTATCCCGCCTATCAATGGAAAGGATAAGAAAGAGGTTATCGCCATCCGCCGTCTGGAAGATATCCGGAAGATCGAAGCTATGCTTCCTCAGATCAGAAATGTGGTGGTCATCGGCGGCGGCGTCCTGGGACTGGAAGCAGCCTGGGAGATGAAGAAAGCCAAATGCCATGTAACTGTGCTGGAAGCTGCGCCTCTCCTTATGGGAAGACAGCTGGATGAAGGGGCCGCCGATATGCTCAAGCTGATCAGCGAAGGAAAGGATATCCAGATCCACACAGGAGCCCAGATCACAGACATTCTCGGAGAAGACCATGTCACCGGCGTGAAGCTGGCAGGGGGAGAAGTATTCCCGGCAGATCTGGTCATTGTTTCCGCTGGCGTAAGGGCCAATACAGCCATTGCCGGAGAAGCAGGCATTGAAACAGACCGGGCAGTTGTAGTCAATGAGAGAATGGAGACCAATATCCCGGATATCTATGCCTGCGGCGACTGTGCTCAGTACCAGGGGATCAACTATGCTATCTGGCCTCAGGCTATGGAGCAGGGCAAAGTTGCCGGCGCCAATGCGGCAGGAGAACCTCTTGTTTATGAAGGTGTATCTGCGGCCCTGAATTTCCACGGTATGGGAACGGCCTTGTTTGCAGCAGGAGATAACGGAAAGAATACGAATCTGGTATATAAAACAGTGGAATTTAAAGATATGGGCAAAAAACAGTACCGGAAATATTATTTCCTGAATAACCGGCTCTGCGGCGTGATCCTGATCGGAGACGTCAGCGCTATGGCAAAGATGACACAGCTTCTGGAAAAACACGCGACTTACCAGGAGGTAGTGGAATAGAAAATGATGGCAGGAACAGCTTAAGGCTTTTCTGACAGAAAAGGAGACGGATAATACAGCAATGGAACTGAGGCATTAAATGGAAATTGAGAATATTTAGTGCCTCAGCTTCAAAGGCTGCATATCCGTCTCTGTTTATGTAAACCGGATAAATGGCAGATATGTCTTACGATCAGAAAAATTTCTGCGGGCAACGAGCTAAGCGGACATGCCCGCATGTCCATTTGACGGCTGCCGCAAGGTTTTTAGACTTTTTTAGAAATATATGTAACGAATCTTCTCTTTTTTGGATATATGGGTAAAGGAGGTGAGGAACAAGATGATGGATATGGACTCCATATACAGAGAGCAGGCAAATGCAGTGTTCAAATATCTTATGACGCTTTGCTATGAGGAGGATACGGCACAGGAGCTGACTCAGGAAACCTTTTATCAGGCGGTGAAAAGCGCGGGAAAATACGACGGCTCCTGTAAGGTGTCTACCTGGCTCTGCCAGATTGCCAAACATCTCTGGTATCAGGAGCTGGATCGAAGAAAAAGAAAAGGGACCAGTCAGCTGGACGAAAATCTTGTTTCCCCCAAAGCAGCCCTGGAAGAAGAATTATGTATTAAAGAAGAGAAGATGGAATTGTTCCGGAAGGTCCATGTTTTGGAGGAAACAGCGAAGGAAGTAGTGCTTCTTCGGCTGACAGGAGAATTCTCCTTTCGGGAGATCGGAGATATTTTCGGAAAGAATGAAAACTGGGCCAGGGTAACTTTTTACCGGGCAAAACAGAAATTAGTGAAAGGATGAAGAAGTATGAAGATGAAGTGTGAGATTATCCGGGATCTGTTTCCAAGTTACATAGATGGACTGACCAGCCGGGAGAGTAATGAACTGATAGAGGAACACCTGGAGGAATGCGGGGCATGCCGGGAATATCTGGACGAGATGAAGGAAGATATTGCAGGTGAGAACCAGCCTGTGAAGAATAAGGAAGCTGTTAAGCCTTTTCGGAAACTACGTCAGAAAACCAGAAAGAAGATTTTTCTGACTGCAGGGGGAGCGGTTCTGGTCTGCGCCCTGGTCTTTTGGGGAGGTCTTCTGTATTACGGAAGAACCTGGACGGCAGATTCTGAAGACGTGAAGATGACTATAGATGCTCAGGGCGGAATTGCTACCCTTCGTTTTGCACCAGAAAAGAAAAATTATAAGCTTTACGCAGAAGCAGGAGAAGATAATACTATTACAATAGTAGAAAGCAAGCAAGTTCCCTTTGCAAAGACCTACAATCCCAATGCTTACTGGAGTTGTACTTTTATTGATGAAGATACGGTTATGGGATTAGACGGCCAGAATATGGATTTCAGTGAGGACCAGGTGCTTACTATTAAATATAAAGACCGGACAGAGACTATTTCTCTGGAAGATCTGGCCCGGCATGCACTGGAGAATCCCCCGGCAGGCTTCCTTCCCACAGATCACTGAAAGAAATCTCCTCGGTCTTATCCTCATACTGG
>DWUY01000303.1 GCA_019120515.1 Candidatus Blautia avicola
CCGATATGGATCTTGTGAGCAATCTCCTGTACTTTCACAAACTCTGCCATATTCGCGATATCCTGGGCCTGGTCTCCGATCCTTTCCATATCAGAGATCATCTTCAGGGCAGAAGAAATATTCCGCAGGTCTGTAGCCACCGGCTGCTGCTGAAGAAGGAGCCGCATACAGAGAGTCTCAATGTCTCTCTCCTTCTGATTGATCTCCTCTTCTATAATATCCACATCTTTAATGCTGGCATTTGTATTCTCTTCCATAAGAAGATCTACCGCTTTGCGGATCCCTCTCTCACAGAGAGAACCCATCTTAATCAGTTCCAGATTTAATTCTTCAAGCTGCTGGTCGAATCTTGGTCTCATCAGCCAAACCTCCCTGTAATATATTCCTCAGTTTTCTTATTCTTCGGCATAGAGAAGATCTGCTCAGTCTCACCGTATTCAATAACTTCTCCAAGAAGGAAGAATGCGGTCTTGTCAGAAATTCTGGCTGCCTGCTGCATATTATGAGTAACCATGACAATAGTATAATTCTTCTTTAACTCTACTGCAAGTTCCTCGATCTTAGAAGTAGAAATCGGGTCAAGAGCGGAAGTAGGCTCGTCCATAAGAAGGACTTCCGGTTCTACAGCCAGAGCTCTGGCGATGCAGAGACGCTGCTGCTGTCCGCCGGACATTCCCAGGGCGCTTAATTTCAGCCTGTCCTTTACCTCATCCCAGATGGCTGCGCCTCTTAAAGAGCGCTCTACGATATCATCCAGTTTTACTTTAGAACGGATGCCGTGGGTTCTGGGTCCGTAAGCAATGTTGTCATAAATGCTCATTGGGAAAGGATTAGGCTTCTGGAATACCATACCTACTCTTTTTCTCAGAAGGTTTACATTCATATTACCATAAATATCCTCTCCGTCCAGAAGAATCTGTCCGGTGATCTTGCATCCCTCTACCAGGTCGTTCATACGGTTCAGGGATTTCAGCAGTGTGGATTTACCACATCCGGAAGGACCGATAAATGCAGTAATCTCGTTAGGCTGAATCTCCAGGTTAATATTTTTTAAGGCCTTAAAGGCTCCGTTATCATAATAAAGATCCAAGTTGGAAATCGAAAATTTACTCTTGCTCATGTTTCTTAATTATCCTTTCTTTATCATTTTGGCCACTCTTCCGGATACCCAGTTGATCAGAAGTACCACCACCAGAAGGACTACTGCTGTGGCATAGGCCGCGTCGATATGAAGACCTTCGCTGGCCAGGGTATACATGTGTACGGAAAGTGTCCTTGTAGAAGACATAACACTCTTAGGCATTTCTGCAACGGTACCTGCGGTGTACATAAGGGCGGCGGTCTCGCCTACGATACGCCCAATAGCCAGGATAACACCGGAAAGGATTCCCGGTACAGCTGAAGGAAGGATCACTACGAAAATCGTTCTCAGCCTTCCCGCGCCCAGACCAAAGCTGGCCTCACGGTACATATCCGGCACTGCCATAAGAGCTTCCTCTGTGGTCCTCATGATAACAGGAAGGACCATGATCGCCAGGGTAAATGCCCCTGCCAGCATGGAATATCCCCATTTCAGTGCAGTTACAAAAAACAGCATACCGAAAAGTCCATATACGATAGAAGGGATACCAGTGAGAGTTTCCGCAGTTACACGGACAACGCTTACCAGTTTGTTGCCTTTTTTCGCATACTCTACCAGGTATACAGCCGCCAGGATTCCCAGCGGTCCTGCAATGAGCAGAGACAGCAGGGTCATACCAATGGTATTGATAATCGAAGGCAGCATAGAAACATTGTCTGAATTATACTCCAGCTGGAACAGGCTGGGTTTCAGGTTCGGGATTCCCATAACCAGGATATATCCGATAATAAATACTAAAGTCAAGAAAGTGATCAGTGCAGCAAGTCCTACCAGCACGGCAAGGATCAGAGAGCCGGGATTGCTGGAATAAGATTTGATACGCTGCTTTGTCGTCTGCACATTAATTGGTCTTATTGCCTCATCCATTTGCGCTCCTCCTCTTCACCAGTGAGAATAACAGGTTAATGATCAGAATAAATACAAAGAGTACCACCGCTGTAGCGATCAGTGCCTCTCTGTGAAGGTCTGTAGCGTATCCCATCTCCATAACGATATTGGAAGTGAGGGTACGGACGCCTTCAAAGATTCCTTTTGGCATACGGGGCTGGTTTCCGGCGATCATGATAACCGCCATGGTCTCGCCGATAGCTCTTCCGATTCCCAGGATGATCCCGGCCATGATACCTGATTTTGCCGCAGGTACGATGGTGCAGAACACGCTTCTCTCATGGGTAGCCCCCAGAGCCAGAGAACCTTCATAGTAGCTGTTCGGCACGGCGCGGATAGAAGATTCTCCCACACTGATGATCGTAGGAAGGATCATGATCCCCAGCATTACGGACGCTGTAAACATACTGGATCCGTTTCCTCCGAATCCTAAAGTCCGTCCGAAGAAGTTCCGGACAAAAGGCACCAGCACTACCATACCGAAGAAACCATACACAACAGAAGGAATACCTGCCAGCAGATCTACTGCCGGTTTCATAAATCTGTAAATAGATTTCGGGCAGAACCTTGCCATAAAAATAGCAGTCAGAAGTCCGATAGGAACGCCGATGATGATGGCTCCTGCTGTTACGTAAATACTTCCCAGAATAAAGGGAAGGATTCCATACAGATCATTTCCCGGTTTCCATGTCTCCCCCAGCAGAAAATTAAAAACTCCTATTTTGCCAATGGCAGGTACGCCATTGGCAAATAGGAATGCACAAATCAAAATTACTGCCAGGATGGAAGCGCATGCACATACCAGAAACACATATTTCATAACTGTTTCTTTAACGTCTTTCATTGTACTTTGCTCCTACTCCTCTTTTTTCAGATTACGATTACTGAAGATCTTCCCAGTTTGTAACCTCTCCCGTATAAATCTGTTTTACCTGATCAGATGTGATATCTGTCATGCTGTTTTCATTGTTTACGATAATTGCGATACCGTCAATAGCGATCTGAGTTCCTGTAACGCCTTCAGATGTCTCTGTATCTTTCAGTTCTCTGGAAGCCATACCGATATCACAGATACCGCTGATAGTAGATTCTACACCAGTTGTAGAATCGCTTGTCTGGATTTCGATAGAAGCGTTTGGATTTACAGCTTCATATCCTTCTTTCAGTTTTTCCATTACAGGAGATACAGAAGAGGATCCTGCAACTACTACGCTGCCTTCCGGTGATGTTCCTGCATAAGCTTCTGCCGCATCATCTACAGGAATATAATCTTCTCCTACAATAGCCTGTCCGTCAGAGCTGAGGATATAATCAACAAAATCCTGAGCCACATCGCTGAGACTGTCACCTGTTACAATATTGAAAGGACGGGATACTTTGTATGTACCGTTCTTTACATTCTCAGCAGATGCTTCAGCTCCATCTACTTTCAGAGCTTTTACGCTGTCATCTAAGGAACCAAGGGAAATATAACCGATAGCCTGAGGATCCTGAGCAACACCTGTCATCATAACGGCGGTGCTGTTTGTTACCTGGGCGTCTGCGGTAGTGTTATCTACTTTTTCCCCATCAGCATTCTCTTCCTCTACACCGAACAGCTCTACAAAAGCTCCTCTTGTACCGGAACCTTCCTCACGGGAAAGTACGGAAATTGTTCCGCTTGGTGCGGAAGCATCAGAACCGCTGTCAGAAGATGCGCTGTCTTCTGTTGTTGTACTGTCTGAACTGCTGCCTGAATCGTTTGAACCGCAGGCTGCCATGCTGAATACCATTGCTCCCATTAATACTGCTGCTAATACTTTCTTCTTCATTATTATACTCGCTCCTTGTGTTTGCTTTTTGCTTTCTTGATTTATTTTTGACAGGATTAAATATAAAGAAGTTTTGTAAAATCACCAATCTTCTTTCTGTTAAATGTATGTAAAATGCCTGTTTGACATTTCATTCCAAACATTTTACATTTAACATTCCAGATTTAACATTTCCTTATTTTCCATGATTTATGCACTGTTTTCTGTATTTTAATGGGGAAACCCCATAATATTCCCGGAATTTCTTACCGAAATAGCTGGGCTGGCTGAAACCGCTGCTGATGCAGATTTCTGTAATGCTGCTGTCTGTATTGCGCAGCTTATAGGCTGCCTGTGAAAGTCTGTAGAAAGTCAGATATTCCATGGGAGATTGTCCGGTGATCTTGTGAAAGCTGCGGAAACACTCGGTCCTGCTGATGTTTGCCTGCCGGGCCATATCTTCTATAGTAATATAGTCCCCGTAATGTCCTTCTATATATTTCAGTATTTTCTTGGCCCTCTGTTCGTATTTGCTTCCTGTGGATTTCTCCGCATAGATTCCGCTGTCCGGTTTTTCCTGTTCTGCCAGGATTGCCCAGGCCCTGCTAAGAGCGTTGCGCACCAGAAGTTCACTGGACCATTTTTCTTCTTTACACAAAGCATAAGCGCTTCTCAAACACTCCAGGGTCTCTGTCTGCCAGCCGGATTCCTGCCTTAAAACACAGCCTTTGAAATCCGTATCATCAGCTATTGGCTGTACATATTTCTGATAGAGCAGTCCACAGTCTTCCCCAGAAATAAATTTAGGTGAAAATACAAAAGATACGGACTTTCCTCTGCCGTCATCACTGTGGTTCCCTGCCATGTGAAGGGCGCCGCAGTTAATAAAGATCCCTTCTCCTTTTCTCAGCACATACTGCTCTCCGTTGCTCCCGCAGCGTATATTTCCTTCCAGAATCAGGAGAAACTCCGCCTCCTTATGCCAGTGCCATCCTTCTCCCTGAAGGGACCTGTTCTCATTTATATAGCCTTGAAAGGGAAAATCTCTGCTTCCATGTACCTGTATTTCACACATCGAATCATTTACAGAAAGTTCCTCCGGCTTTATCAGAAGCATATCTGTCTCCTCCTTTTGGTACGATCTTAATATTTTTAGAAAGTATTGTAATAGTTTTCTTTTTCTTTTTTCTTTAATCTATTCTAGCATGGATGTCAAATACCCAGATACAGGCATCGGTTATTTGACCCTTGCGGCAGCCGCCAAATGTTCCTGCGGACATGTCCGCTTGGCTCGTTGCTCGCAGAAATAAACGGATTATAAATATTTTTGTATTTTGAGGGAAATTTTTATGTCAATGAAATTTACATCAGAAAAATTAAGACGTGTGGTAATGACCATAGCGGGAGTTACCGCCAGCGGCGTGGCCGTAGGATTTTTCAATTATTCTGCCTTTGGTATGGATCCTTTTCAGGTTCTGGCTCATGGGCTTTGGAATCTGACACCTATAGGCTACGGAACTTTCTATACCATATTCAGCCTTTTTCTTCTTATCTTTACACTGATCATGGACCGGAAAAAAATTGGTCTGGGAACCGTTATTAATATGTTCCTTCTGGGATATATTACGGAGTTTTTCTCCTGGCTCTTTGCCACGCTGTTTCCAGGCGGCGGCTTTTTCTTCCGGCTCCTTATGCTGCTCATAGGCATAACCATTATGTGTCTGGGCGCAGCTTTGTATTTTACTGCCAACATGGGTGTATCGGTCTATGACGCCATAGCTTTATGTCTGTCTGAGCGTACCCCCATCAAATTTCAGTACTGCCGCATGGGCAGCGATATCATATGCGTAATCATAGGATTTATCTTCGGCGCCCAGGTAGGTCTTGGAACAGTGATCACCATGTTCTTTACCGGTCCCCTGATCCATATCTTCCAGCAGGTATTAGCCATTCCTCTTATCCGTGGACGTAATCCTGTTGCTTACAGCATACGAAAGCTGTTCCTCATAATAAAGAAGGCGTTCAGGCAAAAACGTATGAAACATCATATGCCGAAAAAACAGCCTTAACTCAAAAACAACCGAACAGGCGTGGCATAATATGCTTCAAGTTAAAAAGGGCCATGGATCGCAAGGTCTTTTGCTCCATGGCCCTCAGATTTCCCCTATTTCTATGTCCGATGATTTACACTTCCCAGTCTGCCTCATTTCTCAGCGGTACATTTTCATATAGTCTCCATGAGCCTCTATAAGCTCATCACACATTTTCACAATATCGTCAATGCTCAGTTCCCCGGCTGTATGGGGATCCAGCATAGCCGCCTGATAGATCGCCTCACGATCCTTTGTACGTGCCGCTTCAATGGTAAGAAGCTGTGTATTGATATTCGTCATATTCATAGCCGCAAGCTGTACAGGAAGCCTTCCCACACGGCAGGGGGTAATGCCGCTGCCGTCAACCAGGCAGGGAACCTCCACACAGGCATCAGAGGGAAGATTCTCAATAAGTCCCCTATTGATCACATTGCCTCCTATCTTGTAAGGCTTATTTGTAACCATTGCTTCCATAATATAAGAAGCATATTCCCGGCTCCTCTCATGGGTGATCTCTCCGTCATTCAGAATATTCTTTTTCTCTTCTTCCCATTCTGCGATCTGCTTAATGCATCTTCTTGGATACTCATCCAGAGGAATATTGTACTGACTGATCAGCTCCGGATATCTGTCCTTTATAAAGAAAGGATTGTACTCTGCATTATGTTCGCTGGATTCTGTGCAGTAGTAGCCCAGCCGCCGTATATATTCAAAGCGGACCATATCGTTATGTTTTTCTTTTTCATTTTTTTCAGCGGCTTTTCTCCTGATTTCCGGATACAGGTCATTTCCCTCTTTATCCCGGATCTCCAGCAGCCAGGCCATATGGTTGATTCCTGCGATGGTCTCCGTGCGTCCTTCCAGTTTGTCCTCCATTCCCAATTCTTCCAGAAGAGTCTTGGAGCAGACCTGAACGCTGTGACACAGCCCTACAGTCTTCACCCCTGTGTATCTCTCCATATATCCGGAAAGGATTCCCATAGGATTGGTGTAATTCAAAAACCAGGCATCAGGACACACTTCTTCCATATCTTTGGCAAATCCTTCCAGTACAGGGATCGTCCGAAGCCCCCGCATGATCCCGCCGATGCCCAGACTGTCCGCAATAGTCTGACGGAGGCCATATTTCTTAGGGATCTCAAAATCTGTAATAGTACAGGGGTCATAGCCGCCCACCTGGATGGCGTTCACTACAAAATCTGCTCCTTTTAATGCTTCTTTCCTGTTTTCCTCTCCCAGATAGGTTTTGATCCTGGCCCTGTTCTGATTTGTATTTTTGTTGATAGCATTCAGGATTACCTGAGAATCCTCCAGCCGCTTCCCGTCAATGTCGTACAAGGCGATCTCACTGTCTCTCAATGCTTCAGAACACATGCAGTCTCCCAGCACATTTCTGGCAAAGACTGTACTGCCTGCTCCCATAAATGTTATTTTTGCCACTTTTTCCTCCTGTTCCGAGAATGCCGCGCCAGCCGTCTGCACTCTCTGTTTTTTTCCTTTATCAATAATTGTTTCAGTTTTTTTACACTCTCC
>DWUY01000304.1 GCA_019120515.1 Candidatus Blautia avicola
CAGGAAGATTTGTATCAGGAACTTGTGTATACAACCCTTAAATGTATTTTCAAGTTTCCCCTGGAAAAGACCAAGAAAGAACTGACGGAATGATTATTTATGTCATATGAAGAGACTTGCGAAAGAAGCTGTGAGAAGGTATAATCACTATGAAACAAAAGGTTAAGTATAATAAAACTGTGTGAGGACCAAGAAGATGGATGAGAAAAACTATAATGCAATTTTAGAGTATTTGGAAACATCCTACAGTGGGGCTAAAATGCTTGATGATATAGAATGTATGTGCCGATTGTCACGCGCGATTGCTGCTTTTGAAGCAGATCCAGAAGAAGAGATTTTTACAGAAGACTTCAAAGAGCGGTATTACAGCAGATAGAAGTCAATTGGAATTCTATTTACTAAAGAAAGCCTGTTGACAAAGCAAGCCTCTTTTTCTATGATATAAGTAACACATTTTATAACTGTAACTTTTTAGCCAGTTATGAGAATTTTATTCCAGCAGAATAGCTGGAAGACAATTTTGGCAAAAGCATTGCATGTTTAAGAGCAGAAAGGCATTGATTATTTTGGTGAAAGTAATCAATGCCTTTTTTTGTTTTTTTTAAAATGTGTTAGAAAACCACATCAATGAAAAGGAGGAAACAGGATGAAAAATACCAAACAAGAAAAAACAGTAAAAATCAAGCGTATGATTTTTACATATGGTTCTGTATTATTCCCAATTGCTACAGGGCGTCCGGTAAACTACTACAGAAATGGCAAGTGGCATAGGACAGAGGATGTAAAACGGATTATTCGCTCAGATAAAGAACGTATTGTAGTGGAAACGAAAGGATTTGTTTACAATATTCAGTTCCAGCAGGAAGAAGCCGCATCAGCAATGGCTGCAGCATAAGTGAAATCTGTTTGATCGGGAAAAGGCAGAAAGAGGTACGCCTCTTTCTGCTGATGAAAGGAGTTGAAACTATGGGATGGGTATCTTATCATGTAGATACTGATATAAAAAACGGGAAACTATTTTTTGACAGGAAGAAAGAATGTGACGAAGTACTTAACAGGGGTATAGGGAAAGAACATAAGATCTTAAAATCTGCTATGGTTGGAAGTACATATTATGCTGCGGTGCAGACACCGAAATCAGACAAGGACTACGAGATATGGGCAGCGATTTTTTTGACCTCATTTGATCGTTCATTAACGGATAATTTTGCTTATAAGGATATGGATGAGACAATGGGACCATCAACCCCATATTGCAAATGCCCTGTATCCATACTGAAACTATTAACAGAGACGACAAATGAAGTGGCGATTGAATGGAGAAAGAAATGCTGGGATTACCATGAGAATTTAAAAATCAAATCCAGATTAAATAGACTGCCACTGGGATCAAGAATAACATTTATCAATAGAAGAGAATTTCAAGGAAATATGATACAGCCGGGACAGAGAATCTACTTGACTAAACGCCAGGGAAGGAATGGAAAACGTATGTATTGGACTGACGGTATGTACCGTTGGAGGATAGCTTTTATTCCGTCTGATTATGAACTTATTACACAGAAGGAGACGACGAAATGAGTTGGATTTGTTTCCAAATCGAATTACCTCAAAATAAAGAACAGTGGGAACAGAAAGTGAAAGAGGAATGCGACCGGATGCTGACACAGGAAGCACACGAGGATAATGGATTTTGGTACCCGAAAACGGAGCTAATAAAATCCTGTATCTACAAAGATGTCTATTATGCTGCATTTCGGACAATCACCTTGTCTGGTAAGTGCCATACGAAGGCAGCTGTTTTTAAAATCAGGATTCAAGAACATAGCACATATAATTTATTTTGCTGCGAAAAGTATGAAGAAGATTTTCCACAGGAGCAGGAATGTCCTTTGTCAATCCTTCAGCTTTTAAGCAATACAAAATCCCAAAGTGCATTAGAATGGAGAAAAAAATGTTATGAATTTCATGGAATTTTGAATGAGAAGAATACAAGAAAAAATATTTATCTGTTTCAGAAAAAATCAGAATTCAATAAACGTCCCCGGGGATCTAGAAATAGGAATTTAAAAAATTATTCTGGCAAGAAGAAGGCATACCTTAAAATTTCTAAAAATGGATAAGGGATCATAGTCTCTAATTTATATATTTGATTATCCAAAAAAGGGAAGCGGTCACACACAGAAAAAGTGTTTCCGCTTCTTTTTTTCTTCGTTATTTCCAATGAGATATAATTGCAACAAAAATGAGATATAATTGCGTCTGTAATGAAATTGACAGACGATTTCATACGTTATAGAATGATATCGTAAAGTTTTGTGCATGTGGAACGTGTACATGGAGAGCCGCAAAACCTTATAATAAAGCATGAGGAACAGTCCGAAAGGGCTGTTTTTTTCATGCTTTAAATACAGAAGGAAGGAGGCTGGTGCTTGTTTAAGCTGAAACGACAATTTCATAATGGAACGGGAAAACAATTGGGGAATCCATCTATAAGTAACATGACAGCATGGATTCCCCAGTTTATGTTCATTTGTTTTCTCGTAGCAGGATTGACAGCATTTATGATTCAACCTGTTTTTGCCGAAGATATTTTTACAATGGCAAAAGATGCAATGCAGAAAGTTTACAATGATGTCATCGGCATTGCGACAGTTGCTGCAGTAGTATGCTCTGCGGTGTGCCTGTTTTTAATGAATTTTTCAAAATCAGGCAGAACTGTGGATGAATCCCGGATCTGGTTGAAGCGGATCATTATCTGCTGGGCAGTTCTGATGGCTTTGGGAGCGATCGTTAATTACATGGAAGAATTGGTTCCAAAGCAGCAGTTTACATCTTAATATCAAAAACGATAAAAGCCGGCGCTCTCCCGGTCAGAGAAAGGAGGTATATGACGGCAGTTGAGCTGGCTGATAGAACTGTTAATTGAAGGAGTACGAGAGGTTTGTTCCCAGTTTTTGGTTGATATGATGGATCTGTTGACCAATATGTTTACGGAATTAGTCTCTTGTGATTTAAGCCTATTTGAAGATCTGTTTGGCGTGGTGAAAGATTTGTATGAGAATGCAATCCTGCCGCTGGGAATCGCAATCCTATTGTTAATTCTTGTATGGCAGTTATTTAAAACCATGTTTGGTAGAGGAGGCGTTACAGCAGAAGACCCTGTAGAATTGGTCTGCCGGAGCTGTATCTGCCTCTTTTTTGTGATTTTTGCCAGACCTCTTGCAAATTATATCCTAAGCGTTGCTGGAACTCCCTATCAATGGGTAGCAGGAACAGAAATTGAAGTAGAGAGTTTTTCAGATTTTGTAAATGCCCTGGATGCGCTTTCGGCAGGACTGGGAATCAGCACATTAAGCATTACGATTCTGATGCTGATCATGCAGTTTGTTGTAGCCTGGAATTATTTCAAAATGCTTTTTATTATAGCGGAAAGATATGTCCTTTTAGGAGTCTTTTCTTATACGTCGCCGCTTGCATTTGCGACAGGAGGATCCAAGGCTACAAACAATATTCTTGCTTCATGGGCGAAGATGTTCGGCGGCCAGGTTGTTCTGATTATTATGAATGCATGGTGTATGAAGATGTTCCTGAGCGGCTATGGTAATCTGATGGCAACAGGGTTAGGGTTTACACAATTTTTTATTGCAGCCTTGTGCTTAGTAGGGTTCTGTAAAATTGCATATAAGCTGGATTCCTATATGGCAGCCCTTGGAGTGAATCTCGGAAGACCTTCAAATGGTATCGGTGCAATGGGCCTGATGATGGCCGCAAGCCGATTGTTTTCTCATACTTCAGGATATTTTGGTGGAACGGGAAATGCTTCATCAGAAAATGAGTCCTCTTCGAATAATGGCGAAGGAGAAGCAAATATGTCAGGCGGGAGCGGTCCAATCCCTATGAGCCCAGGTGGTGTAGAACCGGAAGAAATGAATCAGTCACCGGTTCAAGAAACAGAAGGAGAAAGTACAGAAGCATTTTCTGCAGATACAGGATTCGACGAAGCGGATGATCAGAACGATGTTTTGGAAGAAATGGGTGCGGCTCCAGAAATGGATCAGACGGAGACAGAGGAAAAGGATGCAGGAGCGGCGGCAATCTTTGAAAGCAATGGAGACCAAACGATATTGACCGATGAAGACGGCAATCCTGTGCCAAGCGCAGGGGAGGATGAGATGTTTGGAAACGCTGGTATGGTAGAAAATGATGGAGAAACATCAGAGTCCTTTACAGGAATAGTTGAAGATGATACAGAGCAGGGAACTGCTTATGCAGAAAATGTGGAAGAAAATGACCCCATTCCTATGGGAGAAGGAAATGAGGAATGGTCAGAACAAGCAATGGAGAATGGGGAAACTGTGCCGGATTATCCTCGAGAAGAAGAGGAGATGGAAATGCCGGGAATGGATCTTGTTTCAGGCGGAGTGACAGAAAAGGATATGGATCTGGAAGGAGCCGCAAATAGTAGTGCTGGCGGCAGCTTTTCAGATGGAGAATATGATGCCAAGTCTGGTGCTAAAGACCATGTATCGTCAGAATCAGGTATATTAAATGAAATTGTTGAAAGCACAATATCGGGAGAAAGCATAGCAGCCGAATCAGGATATTCTGAAATGAACAATCCGGATATGGAAGTATCAGGTCATATAAAAGAACATACCGATACTGGAAAGACGTCTTCCTCTGAGTTGGGAAAAGGTGAATTATTAGGAAAAGATTATGAACGGGAGGATATATTGAATGACGGTGTTCCGTTGACAGAACAGGATTTTCACGAGATGGGAAGTATTCCATCTGCGGAAAAAAACTATGATACTGTTCCTGATAATTTCCATACAGTGCCAAAGTCCAGAAAAGAACTCCACCGTGGCAGAAAAGACGATACAGAGTTTTAGCGGGGAGGTGAATTTGGATGCAGGAGGAGAAACAGCAAGGTTCCGCTGCAGACGGGGCGGCCCATATAGCACAGGGAGCGCAGGCGGCATATTCTGTGATCTCGGCGGCAAGAGCTGGCAGTACTGCCGCCGGAGCAGCAGTAGGAACGGCAACGGCTGGGCCTTTGGGAACGGTTGTAGGTTTTTTGGCGACGACAAAGACCTTTTGGAAGATCCTGGGGGCTGTCTTTGCCGCAATCCTTTTATTCCTTTTTATTATCGTCAATTTTATTGGCATCCTTTTATCTTACCTGGGATTTATGGATGCAGACTCCTTTGCGAATCAGGCGCAGTCACAGGAATTAAACAGCATTCGAAGCCGGATTGAGCTAATACTGGAGGAAGAAACCTACCGTAATGAAATCCTTTCCATTATCTCACAGGAAAGAGATGTAAAACTCCAGGAAATACAGGCAGATTGGAGTGCGAATTATCCGGATCATACGCTTGAGATTGTGGATGAATATGAAACCAAGCTGAAAGATAATCTGGAATATTATCTTGGAATCTTTCTTATAGAGCAGTGGGATGAAAGTACCCAGAAATCATTTTTGGGATATTCGGGAAGTTTGGATGCAAATTTGCAGACAAGCCTGACAAGTCCCTATGACGCTTATTTTGAAGAAGCTGCTAATACCTACAATGTTCCGGTAGCATTATTGCTTGCAATGGGACAAGTAGAATCCGGATTTGACCCGAACGTGGTCTCTGGCGCTGGAGCAATTGGTATCATGCAGTTGATGCCAGGAACAGCTGCGTCTCTTGGCGTAGAGAATCCTTATGATCCCAGACAGAACATTATGGGCGGCGCAAAGTATGTGGCGCAATTGATTGAGCAGTTTCGGGATTTCCCTAATGCATTGGAGCTTGTTATTGCTGGTTATAATGCTGGACCACAGGCCGTGGTAAATGCGGGGTATCAGGTCCCTGCCTACACAGAGACACAAAATCATGTCCGAAAAGTGATGGATTATTTGACAGTGACGGATCTTGATAGAGACGAACAAGAGCAGGACACGGAGAGCCTGGAGAATTCCTATACTTTATTGAAAACGGCGGTGCAGGATCATGTAAGCTGTTTTTTTTCATGGTCGAATACAGGGGTAGAAGAAACGACACAAAAGCAGAGCGTGTATTACTTAAATACAGAAGGCGCCAGGGTGGAAATTTCTAAGGAAACTTATGAGGAATTAAAAGAGAGTGGACAGAATGTTACCTCGGAAGAGACAGAGGTTCCGGTTAAACGGGCAGAATACACTTTGGCGTTGTTGCTTAATTCCCAGCTTTCAGGTACGGCGACAGGGTATGAATATAAATATGTCCTGGATCAGCCGACTTTCGAACTAGTTATCCGTGTTTTACAGGTTATGCAGGATGGAGTAGACGCATTAAAGGATGCGTTTTTTTCTTTGTTTTCCTGGACCGACTTTGTAACAGGAGGGAACATAGAGGATTCCTATGTTGGGAATATCGATGCTACTGGTGATGTAATTCATTATGATACGGTTGGAAATGGCGTGAAAGAAGTCGTGTATTTCAACCAATTGGAAGAACCCTGGGCAAGCCTGCCGTATGCAAGCAGCACTGTGGCAAATTCCGGATGCGGACCTACTTCAATGGCGATTGTGATTTCGACTCTTACTGGGAAAAATGTAACTCCGGAAATGACAAAATCTTTTGCAGAGGATAATGGAGAATATGTGCAGGGTCAGGGAACCAGTCATTCTTTTATCGGAAATGCAGCGGCACATTGGGGCCTGACCTGTGAAAGAGTGGGAAAGGACCGGATGGATGATGTTGTGCAGGCACTGAAAGAAGGAAAAATGGTTGTAGAAATCTGTGAGGCTTATACGATAACCGGCGGTAGTAGTGGACACTTCATTGTTCTGACAGGAGTGACAAGCGACGGTTATATCACCATAGCTGACTGTGCCAGCCGTGAACGGACCGGTAAGGTATATAGTGTAGAAACGATAAAAAGCTATGGAAGGGACCTGTCAGCAGGAGCATTTTGGATTATTGGAAAGTAGGTGAGAAATACGAGGTTAAAAAAATCCGTCATGATCGTCCTTTTGTCTTGTGCCTTCTTTGTTGTATCTGCTGTGACCGTATTCGCAGAGGAAGCTCCTTTGGACTTGCCTGTGATTACACAGTGGATTGAGGGAAAAGGCTATGATTCTACTGGGAAAATGCTGGCAGATACATGGGCCTATGACTCAGTAAATGTCTCGGGAAAGTATGTTCTGTTTGGAGCAGAGGGAGAAGTGCTTCAAAAAGCGGAAGACTGGCAGGAAAGAAATGAAACGGAAGAAAATTACTCGGTTACAGATCAGAATACAGGAATCATAGCGATA
>DWUY01000305.1 GCA_019120515.1 Candidatus Blautia avicola
TTGCCTACAGCTTCCTTCAGATTCCACCTCACGATGGACACCCTTGCTGTTCAGCTATGTGCTTCGCTGTTGCCTACGCGCACTCGGGACTTTCACCCGTTAGAGCCCGCCCATGGCGGGCGAACTAAAAACAGGAAGAGAAGAACGCTTACCCTTTCAGGTAAACTTCTCCTCTTCCTGTTTCTTTTGCCTGATATAACGCCTGATCCGCTTTCTGGTAGAGAGCCTGATAATCATCTTCCTTCCCCGCTACTGCCGTACCGGCGCAGAAGTCTGTCCGCACACTCTCTCCTTCATATTCCATATCTACGGATTTTTTCTTCAGTTCTTTGATCTTCTCTTCCAGCTCCTCTCTGTTATTTACAGAAAGGACCACCATAAATTCATCTCCTCCAATACGTCCTACTGTTCCCCGGGCGGCAAAGAGTCCCGAAAGGATCTCTCCTGTATGGACGAGGACCTGGTCTCCGAAAGGATGTCCATACTTATCATTGATCTGCTTGAAATTATCCAGATCAATAAGGACCATGGCAGTCAGCTGTCCCGGCTTCTTCTGCTCCAGTTCTTTTTCCGCATATTCCTGGATTCCCTTCCGGTTCATCACTCCTGTCAGGTAATCTCTGGACACTTCTCCCTCCAGATTTTCCATCTCTTCTTTCTGTTTCTGTATATTGATCAGGAATCCCACCGCGGATCTGGCCGTTCCCTCCTGGCTATACTGAAAATACAGCCGGAGAAGATACCACTGAACAGAGCCTTCTTTATCTATAAGGGGGATCTCGTCCTCATAGATGACCCTTTCTTTCATGGCTTTTTCCATGCCTTTTAAAAAGTGCTGTTTTGCTTCTTCTGTCATACACCTTGTCTGTTCAAACCAGCTGGCGCCATCAGAAATCTGGGAAGTCTCCCCGAATTTTTCCATCCATTCCGCTGAAAAAGAAATCCTTCCCTGTTCAATATCCCATTCATAAATGATATGGTCCATTTTGTCCATGAGAAGCTGAAACTTTTCAAGACTCAAGTTCAGCTTCTCATGCTCCTCTTTAAGCTTCCTGTTCATTTCCTGTATTTCCCGCTGCTGTGTCAGTTCTTTCACCTTATACCAGTATCTGGCTGTGGAAACGATGATTGCCGTTCCTCCGGCGATCATCACATTGATCAGACCGCCAAACCGGATATAAGGATAAGCCGCTGCGGAAAAAAGCAGGGCGGACAGCCCATAGCCACAGATTCCGTAAAGAGGCACCGTCTGAACAATGATCGCCGCCGCCATGATACTGGTAACGATCACTGACAGATTGCCTCCATCCTGATCCCTTATGATGTCATAATAGTTTAACAGACAGCTCCAGATTATCCATAAAGCACAGAAGGCGCCTTGGAGGATCTTCTGTCCTTTCTTCCATTTTTTCTTATAAAATATCCCATGGACACACAGAAATACCAGATTTATCAGGAGAAATACCCAATAAAATCCGAAATATATCCTGTTGTTCAGGGTTTCCAGCCCGCTGGCAGATCCTACCAGTACATGGAGGATATTAACCACCTGCACAAATATGCCCAGAAGGCAGACCACAGACATCAGCTTCCAGTTGTTGCCAAGAAGCTGTTCCCAGAAACGCTCCTTTATCTCATCCGGTATACGCACCAGTATTTTCAGATCCTTCACAAAAATTCTCCTTCCCTGTTTTGTGAACTTCTTTAGTATACCATAAAGCAGAGAGCCAAGCGAATATTAATATTCATTTGGCGACTGCCGACGATACTAGCCGCTCTGCGGCTAGTATACCATAAAGGAAAGCCTCTGGGAAACAATTAAGGTATTTTTTATGCAAAGTATTTTTTTCTCTCGGATCTTACAGATTTGTCCAGCCTCCATCGCAGGTAAGGATCACGCCGTTTACAAATTTTGATTCGTCACTGGCCAGAAACAATGCCGCATTCGCAATATCTTCCGGCATTCCCAGTTCCGGAGAATGGGTAAGCAGTGTGCTGGTCCTGCTAAATCCGAATTCATTTGCCGCAGGCATTACCAGGGGAATATCCGTGATCACTCCTCCCGGAGCGATCCCGTTGCAGCGGATCCCCTGTTCCATATACATGAAAGCTGTATTCCTGGTTGCGGCAGTGAGAGCTGCCTTTGCCGCACAGTAGGCCACGCCGGCGGTATGATGCATGGCCCCTACAGAACAGGTATTGATGATATTTCCCCCTTCTCCCTGTTTCAGGAATACCTGTACTGCCTTTCTCATGGCATACATAGGTCCGTATGCATCCACCTTCATCAGTCTGTCCAGCATCTCATCGCTCATATCTCCTATGGCAGTATTATCGTCCATGATTCCGGCATTATTGATCAATACATCCAGTTTGCCGAAGATCTCCACAGCATAGTCGATCATAGCCTCATTATCTTCCTTTTTTCCCACATCTCCCGCAAAGACAGCCACTTTTCCCGGACCGTCCTTTAAACTTTCCGCCAGAGCATCCAGCCGTTCTTTTCTTCTGGCTACTGCGACTACGTTGGCGCCCTCATGAACGAATAATTCTGTCATTGCCTGTCCCATTCCGGCAGAAGCTCCTGTAATGATCACTGTTTTACCTTCTAATCTCATAGCTTTCCCTCCTACAGCCAGCATTTTTCTGTGACAACAGCCGGTGAGTCATTGGATCCTACTGTAAGTTTCCTTCCGATCTCTCCGTGTTTTGCTTTCACTACCGCGAATCCGATATTTTTATCCACGGTATATCCGTAAATAGCAGTCCGCACAAATCCGCAGGGAACGCCCCTGTCATATACGATCTCTTTCTGACAGATATCTTCATAAGAGTCCGCCAGATATTCCAGACCTACCAGCTTATATTCATTTCCTTTTTCTTTGGCTTTCACAAGGGCCTCTTTTCCGATAAAGTCTTTGTCCAGATGAACAGACCAGTCCAGGCCGCATTCATAAGGGGTCAGGCCGTACATATCCTGGCGGAGGGCAAAGCCTTTTTCCACGGGAAGACTGCGGACATATACCTCCAGGATCTTCAGCTCCGGAGCCTGAAAACTTTCTGCCGCTTTACCGATAGCCTGGCGGACTTCCGCTGTATCTCCGATCTCACAGTAAACCTCATAGCCCAGTTCTCCTGTAAAGCCTCCTCTGTGGATCTTTACTTTGATACTGCCGATCTGCGCGTCTTTTATCTGAAAACGTTTCAGGTCCTCTGCCGATCCCTGGATCAGTTGATTAACGATCTTCAGAGAATTTGGGCCCTGGATGGCGTACATGTCGATCTTCTGGGTAATGTCTTCATAGGAGACTTCTTCTTCCCCTTTGTGGGCATTCATCCATTGGATCAGCTGAGGAGCATACAGGGTGGATACCCAATATTTATTTTCCGCCATATGCATGACAATGGTATCGTCTATGATCTTTCCATCTTCATTGAGCATGGTAGTATATTTACTTCTTCCCACTGCCGCCTTGCCAATCTGGTTCACAAAAAGATACTCTAAAAATTCCCCGCTGTCTTTCCCTGTTACCTCTACAAGGTCATGGGTCCACCGGTACCAGCCGGCATTTTCTCTGACAGCCTGATGTTCTGCTCTGGCAGCTTTGTCTTCTTTAAATAACATATGCCCTTCCTCCTTTCCTAAACCATCCGCTTATCGATCTTACGTCCTACCACGATACACATATCCTCTGTGTCTTTATTCTCAAACCAGCAGGACCATTCCGGAGACACCATGGTCTTTACCATGTTATGCCACAGCGTCTCATAGCCCAGCGTCAGTTCATCTACCGGCGCCATTGGGAAACGTCCGTTAAAAGTATCCGCGTCTACTTTTATGCGGACTTCCTCCTCTGTGAAGGCTTCCAGTTCATTGGGAACAAGCTGCGTATCCAGGATATTTTTGATATAGCCGCCCATAAGACGGGGATCATTGTCTCCGATCTCCTTGGGCACGCCCAGATAACTCCTCAGACCTTCTACAGCGAAAGGTTCGATAAAAGCGTTTTTCCCTGCTGTAGCAAATACGATCTTAAAGATCCTTTCAAACTCTTCCTCTGAATCTGCCATATCTCTTATAGCGATCAACGGAAATGCGATACACCATACCCAGCCTTTTTCCATACACCAGCGATAAGCCCACTCAAAGCTCTTTTCTTCTCCGAAAGCCTGGGAATAGCAGTCATTGCGGATAATCTGTCCGTGCTTTACCATTCTTTCTTTCGGCGTATCATGTACCGGCATAGCCGGCTGATTCATATGGTCCAGCCAACCCTGTTTTTCCTGACCAAATACATCTCTGCGCTCTGCAACAACCCGGCAGTGGCGGTCTCCGCAGCCTCTGGCCTCGCACATATTCAGGGCTACCTCATTTTCTCCTGTGGCGCTGTTCAGGTCAAAATTGGCGGTAAACATGGCGGTAGTCATATTGCAAAGTTCCGCACCCACAATATCCCAGGGGCAGGTATCCAGTTCTTTCTCCACTCTGTCTCTTGTAAACTGGATCACACGGCCCGCCATATTCTCATATTCATCTCCGGAATCTCCGAAAATAGCGCCCAGCCAGGAAGACTTCTCACAAAATTCAGGAATATTCCACTCATTATAAAATCCGTTCATGTATTCCTCGCTGGAAGCCGCCATGTTCATCTGATAGGAAATCTCGCAGATGGCGCTGGTCCTTTTTTCAAAATCCGGTTCCAGGATCCTCATAACCTGAAACAGATTGGCACAGAATGCCGCGATCTGCCTGGTAGCATATTCATAGGCCTCTTTTTCCGGGATCAGTTTTCCCCATACGGTTTCCACACATTTTCTCTCTTCTAATTTGTCCAGTAACGGCATATGGTTTCCTCCTTTTCTTTCTGCTGTTTTTTATGATAACTTCATTCTACCTTCAGAAAGATCAGAAAAATAGACCACAAAATGCCATAATTTTTTAAGGTTTTTCCTGCTCATTTTCCATCTCTGCCCCGATAAAAAAGGTGGTGCTGTTTCGTATATCCCATACTTTTTGTAGCCCTCTTTTTTGTGCGTTTTATATATTTTTTTCGATTTTTTCAGATAAAATATGTTATAATAATCATATCCTTTTGAATCTCTTAGAGTATATGCCGTCAATTTTAAAGAAAGGGTGTTATTTATGAAGCAAAATTTAACAATCCTGTTTGATAATCTAAAAAAATATATGCCTGCCACACTCTCAGGTGTACCCGATCAGGAACTGCATCTGTACAGGCCTGAATATTATCTGGAAGACAGCCGGGAATTTAAAAAAGACCACCTGTACATCATACAGGGTGAACAGCTTCCCCGCCGGGCGGTGGTGGAAAAAGGCAGCGCCCTTATCTGTGCAGGCGACAGCGTTTATCTCCCCTTCTATCAGGAACGGATGAGTCTGATACTCCTTACGGAAAGGATAGACTATTTCCGTCTCTTTAATATGATCACGGAAATCTATGACCGGTACGACAGATGGAACGAGGAACTGGGCGAAATCCTGGAAACCACCGCCAGTATCCAGGAAATGGTTGCCTGCAGCAGAAAGATCTTTGAAAATCCCATGTTTGTACTGAATTCGGATTTTCACTATCTGGTCCATTCGGATCATCCTGACCTGGCTCTCACTTCTCTGGAAAACACAGACCTGGAAGGAAGAGATCTTTCTCCGGATAATTTCTGGAGATTCATCGATCATCACGAAATGTCCACCCAGGTCAAAGAGCCTATGCTCATAAATCTCCTGGATACTTCAACTTTAAATGTAAATCTCTTTGAAAACGGCCAGTATATAGGCTGTCTTACCATTGATTATCAGAACCGGAGCTATCAGGACAGCGATAAACTCCTTGCTCTTTGTCTGGCCCGCAGACTGGAATCCGCCCTGAAAAAATATTCCGCCAATCTGACCACCGAAAAAAATACGCTGTGCCAGGCTGTAAAGGATCTTCTCCAGGGATATCAAAGCAGTCTCTATCAGAAACGGATCCTGGATACCGCCCGGTTCCATGAGGAGCATATATGTCTGAAGATCGTTTTTGACAGTCAGCTGACAGCCCTTCCTGTAACCTATCTGTGCAATGCTATGGAAAACAGTTTTAAAGGAGGCCTGTTTTTCTCTTATGACGGCGGTGTCGTGGGGATCATCCAGGACCTTTCTCCTGAAGAGATCGAAAAATCCCTTAGCGCCTCCATCCAGTCCAAACATTTCCATGCAGGGATCAGTGATGTCTTTAAAGATATGGACAGGGTGAAACTGTATTATCTCCAGGCCTGCGCAGCTCTGGAAAACGGTCAGATGTTCCATCCCAGGAAGTCTTTCTATTATTTTCAGGACTATGCCCTTACAGAGCTGCTGATCAACGCTCTTGGAAATCTCCCTATAGAACTTTACTACTCCGAGGGGCTGAAACGGCTCCTGAAACATGATCAGAATTCCTCTGTCAGTTATATCGATACTCTCCGCACTTACCTGGACAACAATATGAGTATTACCAAAACCACCCGGCTTCTCTACATAAACCGGAGTACTTTTCTGGAACGGCTGACAAGGATAAAACGAGAGTTAAATTCCGACCTTCAAAGCGGGGAGGAACGTCTGATGCTCCAGATCATACTCAAAGCCATGGAACTGAATCAAAAAATCCAGGAGCCTGATGAAAAATGAAAGAAGCCGCTGTAATAAACCTTGAAAAGGACTTTGTCCTCTGACTGTTTATTACAGCGGCTTCTTTCTTACCATAGAATCACTTTAGGATTACTCGCCAAGAGCTTTCAGCGCCGCGTCGATCTCTTCTACTTTTTCGGGGGTCAGACCTGCCTGAGGAAAGCTTGCCAGCTTCCTGAAAGTCAGGGCTCCGACTAACTTCATCTGGGGATTTGTTTTAAATCCAGGACTGAATTTCTCCAGAAGATCTGCCGCAGCAGGATTTTTCTGTAACTCCTTAACTTTTGAATCAACGGAAAGTGCCATATGATTTCCTCCTTCTGTCTTTATCTTTGATAGGTTTATTGTAACCCGGATCTCAGAGAAGCGACAGACCACAAAGTGGCGGAAATATTTTCGATCAGACCCTACTGGAAATCGGGGCACCGTCTCTTTTTCTGCTGATCCTGCCTCTTAGGAAATCCTTCCATTGTCCATGGCGTAGATCTTATCCGCCAGATTCATGGTAGATCTTCTGTGTGAGACCAGCACAACTGTCTTACGGCGGCAGGATTCCCGCAGGGATTTCAGGATGATACCCTCGTTCAGGGAATCCAGATTGCTGGTAGGTTCATCCAGAAGGAGGAAGGGTGCGTCATGGAGAAAAGCCCTGGCTACTCCGATCCTCTGCTTTTCTCCTCCTGAGAGAGTATCTCCCAATTCACCCACTTCCGTATCGTATCCATTCGGAAGGGTCATGACAAATTCATGGAGGGAAGCTCTTTTAGCCGCCTCTATGATCTCTTCCCG
The DNA here is from genome assembly GCA_019120515.1 of Candidatus Blautia avicola. Classification (GTDB taxonomy): domain Bacteria; phylum Bacillota; class Clostridia; order Lachnospirales; family Lachnospiraceae; genus Blautia; species Blautia avicola. The sequence goes on from DWUY01000305.1 coordinate 7,457, forward strand.
GCTGGCTCCCGGCTTTCCTATGGCAATATTATTGGCAATGGAATCATGGAACAGATGCGTTTCCTGAGTCACATAGGATTCTGTGTCCCTTAGCTTTACTGTGGCAGTCTGCCGCACATCTTTTCCGGAAATCTTCACAGCGCCCTGGTCCACATCCCAGAACCGCATGAGAAGCTTTAAAAGCGTAGACTTTCCGGAACCGCTGGCCCCATGGATCCCGATGATCTTTCCCTTCGGCATTTCCAGGGAATAATCCTTTAGGATCATTTCTTTCTCATAGGCAAAAGTCACATGGTCTGCCTGAGCCCCTGTAAAAACCAGATCCGGCGCTTCCGCCTGGTCCGGTATTTCTTCTACCAGAGGTTCTTCCTCCAGGATAGAAAGCACCCGCTCTCCGCTGGCCAGAGTCTGGTTCAGGTTATTGGACAGACCGGAGAGAGCTGTTACCGGGCCGAAGGAACCCATCATGGCAATGGTACAGGTCAGGATCCCCGAAAAATCCAGTTTTTCCTGTTTTCCCAGATAAAGGCAGAAAAACAACATACCAAAAGAAAAAGCCAGGATCACCAGAGTGGTAAAAGATCTCTGAGAGCCTTCCAGACGGCTGAGATTTTTCTGGAGATTTCCCAGGCTGAGGGACCGTTTCTCCATCTCTTCCATCCTTTTTTCTCCCTGTCCATACTGGATGGTCTCGTCCAGGCCCCTTAGAGAATCCAGCACAAAGCTGTTCAGCGATCCAAAACCGGTACGGAATTCCATACCTCTGCCGCCTCCTCTTTTGCCGTTCCAGACAGGGATCACAGCTCCCACCACTAGATAGCCGGCCAAGGCAAACAGACCGACAAGGACGTGATAGCTTCCTATAAAGAGCACCATGATCAGAGAGATCAGAAAGGCAATGGCAATAGGGGAAATGGTATGGGCATAAAAGACCTCCAGCAGTTCAATATCCGTGGTAATAATGGAAATCAGATTTCCCTTGTCCCTTCCCTCCAGCTTTGCCGGACAAAGCTTTCTAAGCGCAGCAAATACCTTATGACGGATGATCGCCAGAAGCTTAAAGGCAATAAAATGATTGCAATATTGTTCCCCATAATGGAGAAGGCCCCGGAGCACCGCCAAAAGCCCCATGATCAGGAACAGATCTCCTGTTGTAAAATGATCTAAAAAAGTATCCTCTCCCAGGCCTTTCAGGATCCCCTGCCCCGCCAGGATAGTCAGAAAAATAGCGCAGAGGTATCCCAGAACTCCCAGGAAAACAGCCCCGGCCATAATGTGGAGCAGCGGCCTTACAAGACCTATCAGTCTGGACATGATCTGTATCCCGCTTCTTCTTTCTTTTCTTTCTCCCGTCATGCTCCGGCCTCCTTTCCATACATCTCCAGATTTTTCTGGGCTTCATAAAGCTTCCGGTAAGCGCCCTTTTGCTCCATCAGTTCCTGATGAGTTCCCTGTTCCAGGATCTTTCCATGATCCAGAAGATAAATCCTGTCGGAAGCTACTACATTCGACAGTCTGTGGGAGATCAGAAGGACCGTTCTGGTCCTTGCAAGCTCCCGGATCACCTCCATGATCAGATCCTCGCTTTCCGCATCGATATTAGATGTTGCCTCGTCAAAGATATACACCGGGGTATCATGGAGAAGGGCCCTTGCAAGAGCCAGTCTCTGGCGCTGCCCTCCGGAAAGGTTGGCTCCCTGTTCCAGAAGCCTGGTCTTTATTCCTTCCTGGGTATCCAAAAAGCCCAGAAGATTTACTCTGGAAAGAACACGTTTCATTTCTTCTTCCGAAGCCTGGGGCTTTGCCATCCTGAGATTCTCTTCCACTGTTCCTTTAAAGATATAACTGTTATGCCGGACAAGGGTCACATGCTCCATCAGTTCCCTTTCACTGATCCTGGAAAGGAGTTTACCTCCGATAAGGATCTCGCCCTGATAATTTTCAAGCTTCCCGGTGAGCAGGCCGGCAATGGTGCTTTTTCCGCAGCCGGATCCTCCCACAAGAGACACAAAGGAGCCCTGAGGTATGGCAAGACAGACGTCTTTGAGGATCTCTCTGTCTTTTTCATAAGAAAATCCTACTTTCCAGAGTTCCATATCAAAATTTTCCCGGGGCATAGGCTCCTCCCCAACTTTTGGCTCCTCCAGGTCCAGAAGCCGAAAGATCTTATCACTGGCTGTCATACCGTTCATCGCGATATGGAAAAAGGATCCCAGAAGCCGCAGGGGAATAAAGAACTCAGATGCCAGAAGGATAATGGTCAGGGTTCCGGAAAAATCCAGCCTTCCTGCCAGAAATTCACTGACCGACATCATCATTCCAACAGCAGCGCCTCCATATGCCACAATATCCATAACACTGGTGGAATTTAACTGCATGGTCAGGATCTTCATGGTGATCCGCCTGAATTCCTGGGCTTCCCGGTCCATCTCCTCTGCCTTTTGTTCATCTGCCTGGTAAATTTTCAAAGTAGTCAGTCCCTGGAGGTTTTCCAGAAAGCTGTCTCCCAGCTCTGTATAGATCCCCCAATATCTGCTCAGGAGTTTTTTTGCCAATTTCTGCACTGCCGCAATAGACGCAGGGATCAGAGGCACGCAGATCAGCAGTACAAGACTGGCCCTCAGATTTACAAAGGATAAGATGCCGAAAAGTGTCAGGGGCGCCAGCAGACTGTAAAAAAGCTGAGGAAGATACTTTCCGAAATAGACTTCCAGCTGTTCCACCCCTTCCGTGCTTAACTGGACTACCTCTGAGGTGGAAGTCTTTTCCTTATAAGAGACGCCCAGTTTCAGGAGCTTTTCATAGATCTTTTTACGCAGGATCCTTTTTACGTCTGCGCTGGCTCCGTAGGACGCTCTGGCTGCCATTCTTTCACAGAGAAACCTTATTGCCGCAGCCGAGACCAGGATCAGAGCCGTCCTGCCGACAGCCAGGCTTCCCAACGTCCGAACAAGATCCTCCCGGTTATCTGCCAGTGTTCCCAGAAGTCCGGCAATGGAAAACACTGCCAGAACCTGTGCCAGAAGAGCCGCCCACTGCCAGAGAATGCTATATACTATGTATTTTTTGGCGTGAGATAAAAGTCTCACCAGTCTTGTCTTAATCATACGCTTCCTCTTTCACTGTTTTTACCCGAAGGAAGAAATACAGCAGATGGCAGATCCATACCGCTGCCAAACAGATCCTTCCTACAGGGACAGAACTCATCATAAAGAACCCCACTGCCATTACCAGGGTAACCGTTCCCGTAATGGTCAGCTTTGTTTTTATAGACATGGCCTTGTTCTGCACAAAAGACTCCAGATGCTTCTTATACAGATTGGTTCCAAGGAACCAGTCGTGAAGTTTCTCGGAACTTTTTGCAAAACAAAACACTGTCGCCATGTAAAATGGCACTGTAGGAAGGATGGGAAGGATCACTCCCACCGTTCCCAGACCCAGGCACAGAAAGCCCAGGATGACCCAGAATATATCCAAAGGATTTTTTATCATTTTCTCTTCTCCTATACTGTAAATACAAAATTTCCCCTTATATTTCTGTTATATCCAGATGGATCCCATACAGATCAGGACTGCCGCATGATACTGCAATGAGGTTAGTTTTATATAACCCATTAGCAAAAAAAAGAGCAGTCCGCCCTTTCCTCTGAAAGTTAGTCCAAACTACCTCCTTTTTATATCATAGTTTTATAGCATTGTCAATCTTTCCCGGACAATTTTTCCTGGTCATCCATACCTTTCTTACTATATCACTGCTCCTGCTATATTCTCCCGAACCACTTTCTATATGACAAAAACCTGCCGCTTAAAATATTTTTTAAGACAGCAGGTTTCTTTTCATTTATGCCAGCATCATCCGGTCATTTGCAAATTCTCCGCCGCTGACCTCTTCAAATTTAGCCAGCAGATCGGATACATGAAGTTTTTTCTTTTCTTCTCCCGATACATCATAGATCACTTTGCCCTCATGCATCATGATCAGACGGTTGCCATGAGCAATGGCGTCTTTCATATTGTGAGTAACCATCATAGCGGTAAGGCCGTGTTCCTGGATGATCTTGTCAGAAATCGCCAAAACTTTAGCCGCCGTCTTGGGGTCAAGCGCCGCCGTATGCTCGTCCAGAAGGAGCAGTTTTGGCTTTTTCAGGGAAGCCATCAGAAGTGTAATAGCCTGTCTCTGCCCTCCCGAAAGGAGCCCTACCTTTGTAGTAAGCCGTTCTTCCAGACCCAGATCCAGTTCTCTTAACTGTTCCTTATAAAATTCTCTCTCTTTTCGGGAAATTCCCCAGCGGAAGCCCCGTCTCTCCCCTCTTCTGGCCGCAATCGCCATATTTTCCTCAATAGACATGGTAGAAGCTGTACCGATCATGGGATCCTGAAAAACCCTTCCCAGATATACCGCTCTTTTATGTTCTGACAATCTGGTAACATCTATCCCATCCACAATGATCTTTCCCTGATCAATAGGCCAGACGCCGGCGATAGCGTTCAAAGTCGTAGACTTTCCGGCGCCGTTTCCGCCGATGATGGTAACAAAGTCTCCTGGATCCAGATTCAGATTCACTCCATTTAAGGCTACTTTTTCATTAATCGTCCCGATATTAAAAGTTTTGTGAAGGTCCTTGATTTCCAGCATGTATCCCATTATTTTGCCATCCTCCTTCTCACCATATATTTTCCTTTCAGATATGGAGCCGCCAGGAAGCAGGTCACCACTACTGCTGAAAACAGCTTCATATAATCAGAATCAATTCCCAGCCACATAACCAGAGCGTAAGCTATATAGTACAAAATAGCTCCTACAAACACGGCAGCCAGGGTGTAGGCAAAAGCAATTTTCTTTCCTGCACAGAGTTTGCCGAAGATCACTTCGCTGATGATCACTGCCGCAAGTCCGATAACAATGGCTCCACGGCCGGCATTTACATCTGCCGCTCCCTGATACTGGGCATATACGCCTCCGCACAATCCTACCAGTCCGTTGGAGATCATCAGGGCGATAACCTTGCAGAAGTTGGTGTTGATCCCCTGGGCGCTTGCCATCTGCGGATTACATCCTGTGGCTCTGATCGACGCCCCCAGTTCAGTACCAAAAAGCCAGTATACAATAGCCACAAGTACGAGGCAGGCCAGGATCAGGCCAATAAAGAAAATATAACTGTTATCTGCCGTCACATAACGCGCGGAAGCCACCAGTCCTTTCTGTCCGATCCCCATACTCTGGTTTGCCTTTCCCATGATCCCCAGGTTCACAGAGTACAAAGAGATCTGGGTCAGGATACTGGCCAGGATCCCGGGGATCCCCAGAGCTGTGTGAAGAAAGCCGGTAACAAATCCTGCGGCCATACCTGCAAGAAACGCAAAGATCAGGGATAAGGCAGGGTGCATTCCCCCCTGGATCAGCATTACTGCCACAGCACCTCCTGTAGCCAGAGAACCGTCTACTGTCAGATCCGCAAAATCCAGGATACGGAAAGTGATATATACTCCCAAAGCCATAATTCCCCATATCAGTCCCTGGGCCACATTGCCAGGAAGAGACCGCACCAGAGCCATGGGATCCAGTGCCATCAGCATTGTCATTGTCATTTTTTAATTTCCTTTCTACTTGTGTATTTTCTTTTTATTTTATCAGCGTAACTGATCTTTATCAATACAGCAACAGGGGCCGCCGCATTAAACCCCTCCATATTGTTTAATGCGGCGGCTCCATACCTGTTTTTACACAGGCTGTCATTCTCTGATTCAATCTTTTACATCTGCCTCCCGGCATTTCAGGATCACTCTGTCTCTATAGCGACATAATCATCCGGGATCTCAATACCTAATTCTTCGCAGATAGTAGGATTATACATTTTTGTCACTTCCGGAGCGGTCTGGATCTCCATAGTGGAAATATCTGCTCCTTCAGCTAATACCTGATATGCCATCTCGCCGGCTGTGTAGCCAATGTCATAGTAGCTGATAGACAATGTGGCGATACCGCAGCCTGAACAGATCCCCTGTTCGCCTGCGATCACCGGAACCTTGGCAGGCATACAGATATTATTTACGATCTGTGTATTGGAAGCCATGGTATTGTCTGTAGGAATATACAGAGCATCGCAGGTCTCGATAGCGCTGTTTACAACTGTCTGGATCTCATTGGAGTCTGCGGCAGTATATTCTTCATATTCAATGCCATCTTTTTCCAGGGCCTCTTCAAAAAGCTGCGCCTGGTACTGAGAGTTTGGTTCTGCAGAACAATACAGGATCCCTACCTTCTGGGTATCCGGCAACAGTTCTTTAAGCATAGCCTCCTGCTGATCGATAGGTGCCAGATCGCTGGTTCCTGATATATTCACACCGGTGGCTCCTGTCCAGTCATCAATCCCAAGAGCTGTTGCATAGTCTGTAACAGAGGTTCCTAAAATAGGAATATCCGCCGTAGCCTGGGCCGCTGTCTGCAAAGGCAGAGTAGCATTTGCCAGGATCAGATCCACATCTGAAGACACAAAATTATTTATAATAGTAGAGCACATTGCCTGCTCGCCCTGGGCATTCTGCTCGTCAAACTCTACGTTTCCTTCTCCAAAAAGTTCTGTACAGGCATCCTTAAACCCCTGAGTAGCCTGATCCAGAGCCTCATGTTCCATCTGCTGACAGATACCGATGGTATAAGTCTGACCGCTTCCTTCTGACGATCCGGAAGAGGCGCTCTTTTCTGTACTGCTTTCAGAGCCGGAATCGACGGCAGATCCTGAATTTCCCCCGCAGGCGGTCATTGCCGCTGCCATAGCCGCAGCCATTATAATGGCTGATATTTTTCTTAATTTCATTTTCATTTCCTCCCTGTCGCTTTATCACCAAAAACCGTTGCGCTTTACCGCGCCAAAGTTTTAATGGTGCTATTATACACCTCCATTCCCGGTTCGTCAACCTTATTTTCTATACGATCTCATCCAGCCAGATTCCCTGAACTGTCCGGATCTTCTCCAGTTCATTTTTCATTTCTTCCGGCATATCCGGCCACAGATCCTTGAGGTTCTCATGACCAAAAAGCCAGGAGGCAATCTCTGTGATATCCGCCTTCAAAGTCCAGGTCCTCTGGGCTGCCTGCAATTCCTGCTGGTCCTGAAAAATCTCCAGGCTGCTGCCCTGCTCATCCAGGATCCAGAGATACCTGCCTTCATTTTCCGGGATCAGCTTGTCCTCTACTTCCAGGTCCAGGATAAGATTTCCGGAAATTTTCAGAGAAAAAGCGGTCAGAAATACCCGTAGGGCAGTGATCCTTGCCATGATCCCTGTTTTTCCTTCTCTCTCTTCGTAGCATCCCTCTTTCGCATAAAGAAACGCCTGATCTTTCTTTTCTTTTCCTGTAAGCCCCTGAAGGCCCAGGTCTTCTCCCTGATTTCCTCTCAGAAAATACAGTTCTCCGTCCTCGCTGCCCAGTTCTTTGCGGATCCGGCGGACATAAGCTTCATCCCGGCAGGTATAGACCTGGCTGTGCTCCGCCAGCCATTTTTCCATAAACTCTGCCGCTCTTTTGCAGTCTTCTTCACTTTCCGATACCGGGATTATTTCAATTTCTTCTCCGGCTTCCTTTTTCAGAGACAGAAGCGGCTTTTTCCAGATAAACCGGAAATCAAAAGGCCGGTAGATAGCTTCCGCGGCAGGCATGAGAAAGGTAAAAGGTCTGCCTTCCAGATTCATATCCCGCAAGGCTTTTGTCAGCACTTCTCTCATATATCCTTTTCCTCTGCGGCTCTCTTTTGTGGCAACGGCAACAATATAATCCACATCCCACAGCTTCTCTCCCACATGAACCTTATAGGGATTCCTATGGAGCATGGAAATGATCTTTCCATCTTCCTTCTTTACCAGGATCCGATTGTCTTTTGTCTTCTCCTGGTAATAATAGTCCAGATACCGGTCCGTATCTTCCGGAAAACAGGCTTTCCATAGGGGAATAGTTTCTTTCTTTTCCTCCTGGGGCAGATATTCCGGCAGATTCTCTGAAGCAGTATTTTCGATCTCTTCTGCCCACTTATAGGACTTCTGTCCGTCCAGGAGCTGCTCTACCAGATACTTTCTGGCAAAATCCGCAGGATTATAAGACATCTTCGCTTTTCTCAGACCTTCCAGGCCCATATCATCCTCCCGGTTTACCCACTGAACATCCGGGAATTCATGGAGCAGAAACATCTGATTGATGGCTTGATAAAGACCGGGGATCTCAGGGTTTGCCTTCTCGATATGGATCACGGCCATATCTTCGATCTTATTGTAGCTGCCTACAGAAAAGGCCTCCAGACGGCCGTCTACATAAATGCCTCCCATATGGATATTCAGTTCACAGCAGTTGCGCAGGATATCATGGATCCCCCGTACTTCATAATCTAAATGTTCTTCCTGGTCTTCTCCTTTCTGGATCCTCCAGCGGTCCAGGAATTTCCACATATCATCTTTATCATCACAACCCAGGGTCCTGTATTCAAATCTTCCTTCATACTGACGAAGGAACAGATTCAGTCTGTTCTTTTTCTTGTGGAGCTTTTTCCCGGAAAGTTTCCGGAGGGATTCTCCCAGATAAAGATAATCCCTGGAGTCCTCCTGCTCCTTTACAAAATACTTATCCTTCGGAAGGTCCAGATATTTTACCGCATATTCATCCGCCAGATTGATTACCAGAGGGTATCCCAGTTCTTCATTAAAATACTTCTGAATGGCCTGAAAAGCCCCAGGCAGATCCTCTTCTTTACAAAGAGGCATGGCGGAAAAACATTTTCCATTGTATTCCATCAGCCAGAGCAGGGCTTTCTCCTCCCATATGGCATAACGTACATTATAGAATTCCTTCCAGATAAAACTCTCCAGAAAAACGCTGTCGCAGGTGTTGTTTTTACGCATGTTATAGTAGGGCAGCATCACAGGACTGTCTTCCACTGTGATTTCCTTAAATTCCAAGTTCACGATTTTTTTCTCCTTAAATTTCTTCTTTTATCTGATTTTTGGTCATCCTGATATTCAAGTATCTCTGAAGAGAGCTGAAATCTGACCAATTTTTGTCCATATTATACCATATTGTAGGCATTTTTCAAGGCGCTGTTGCATTCGTCAGATTAATGCAGCAACGCCTTTCTTTTTTCTCTTCAGCGACAGACGATGGGATAAAGTTTTTCCTGTGCCATATCAGAATATATGGAACTGTACCACCAGCGCCGCAAAGACAATGGATACCATTGACAGCAGCTTGATCAGGATATTGATGGAGGGTCCTGAAGTATCCTTGAACGGATCTCCCACTGTATCTCCTACTACCGCCGCTTTATGGGCCCCGCTTCCTTTTCCGCCATGGGCGCCGCCCTCGATATACTTCTTGGCATTGTCCCAGGCGCCTCCGGCATTCGCCATAAAAACTGCCATAAGAAAACCTGTAGCCGTAGATCCGGCCAGAAGTCCGATGACCCCGTTATAACCCAGGATCAGACCAGTGACCACTGGCGTAACGATAGCCAGCAAAGTAGGAAGGATCATTTCCCTTAGACTGGCCTTCGTACAGATATCCACGCAGGTTTCGTAATCAGCATCTGCCTTTCCTTCCATCAGGCCCTTGATCTCCTGAAACTGTCTCCTTACTTCCATGACAATACTCTGGGCAGCGCGGCCTACAGAAGACATGGTAAGAGCCGCAAAGACAAAGGGCAGGCATGCGCCGATAAAAATACCGCACAGTACAGTGGGATTCATAATACTCATATCCAGTTCCACGGAAGCGCCTCCTACTTCCTGCACCTTTTCCACATAGGAAGCGATCAGCGCCAGCGCCGTCAGAGCCGCAGATCCGATGGCAAAGCCTTTTCCGGTTGCCGCTGTAGTATTTCCCAGAGAATCCAGAGCGTCTGTCCTTACCCGGACTTCCGGATCCAGTCCGGCCATCTCTGCAATGCCTCCTGCATTGTCCGCAATGGGACCGTAGGCATCTGTGGCAAGAGTGATCCCCAGAGTGGAAAGCATACCTACTGCTGAGAGGGCGATACCATACAGGCCTCTGGTGGCCTCAATAAATCCGCCGGAACACACATAGGCCGCCATAACACAGATCACTACGATCAGAATGGGCAGGGCCGTGGACAACATACCCAGGCTCAGGCCTCCGATGATAATGGTAGCCGAACCTGTCACAGATTTATCCGCCAGATCCTGGGTAGGCTTATAAGTATCCGAGGTAAAATACTCGGTAAAAAATCCGATAAGGACTCCTGCCAGCAGTCCTGCCAGGATTGCCAGGTAAAATCCGATAAACTCTTTTCCCAGGACCAGCCAGACCAGAGGAAATGCCACTATGGCGATCAATATGGCGCTGGTGTTAGTGCCTCTGCGCAGCGCTCCAAGCAGTACATTCTGTTTGGTACTCTCTCCCGTCTTTACCAGAAGGCTTCCGATAATGGAGGCCAGAACTCCTACCGCCGCCAGGACCATGGGAATTACCACCGCATTCACCCGGTCCACAGATTCGATCTTATTAAAGGCGATCACGCCCAGAGCGCAGGCAGAAAGGATAGACCCCACATAAGATTCATACAGATCCGCGCCCATTCCGGCCACGTCACCTACGTTGTCCCCAACATTGTCTGCGATAACCGCCGGATTTCTGGGGTCATCCTCAGGGATCCCCGCCTCTACTTTTCCTACCAGATCCGCCCCCACATCCGCGGCCTTGGTATAGATCCCGCCTCCCACACGGGCGAAAAGAGCCATACTGGAAGCTCCCATTCCGAAGGTAAGCATGGTGCTGGTAATATCTTCAATGGGAAGCTTAAATACCAGACGGAGCAGCAGATACCAGATAGAAATATCCAGAAGTCCCAGTCCCACCACTGTAAAGCCCATAACAGAGCCCGCGGAAAAAGCTACATTCAGTCCCTTGTTCAAGCCCTGCTGACAGGCCGCCGCCGTCCGGGCATTAGCTCTGGTAGCGATCTGCATTCCCACAAAGCCGGAAAGGCCGGAAAAAAATCCGCCGGTAATAAAGGCAAAAGGCACGAACCAGGTAAGGTAGCCAAAAGCTGCCATAACAAAAAGAATGACAAACATTCCGGCAAAAAAGCAGATCAATATCCGATACTGTCTTCTGAGATAGGCCATTGCTCCATGATGGATAGAAGAAGAAATTTTCTGCATCCGCTCATTGCCCTGGGGAAATTTCAGTACCCTCGCCGCCCGGCTGGCCGCAAAGGCCAGAGCCAGTATAGAACCGAACAAAGTAAGTAACGCTAATTGGTTGTCCATAAAAAACCCCCTTTCAGATACTGTAATGATCCATTCATACACCTCAGATTTTCCAGAACCGGATCATTACGAAATACTATGTGCCATTTGCTTTATATTATACTTCCTATAATAAAAAAAGAACAGTATTTTCTGTAAATAAAGACACAAAAATATTATTTTCATTATTTTTCAAATACTTTACATAACAGGTATGTCTTTTTACATAGATTTGAAATATTTTATATGGAAATAACCGTCTATCTATAGTACCATTACTATGAAGGAGGAAATCAAATTATGAAATTCAAACTCAATGCTTTAGAAAAAAAGTGGATCTTATATGATGTAGGCAATTCTGCATTTACTCTTCTGGTGTCCACGATCATGCCGATTTATTTTAATTATCTGGCAGGAAATGCCGGAGTCTCCGATGTAGACTACCTGGCTTACTGGGGCTATGCCGTATCTATATCCACTGTGATCGTAGCCATTCTTGGGCCTGTTCTGGGAACCTTCTCTGATTTTCCCGGCTGGAAAAGGAAGATTTTCCTGACTGTCATGCTCGTAGGCGCTCTGGGCTGCGTCTTCCTTGGTTTTACCTCGTCCTGGCTCTGGTTCCTGCTGGTATTTGTCATCGCCAAATCTGCCTATTCCCTGAGCCTGGTGATCTACGATTCCATGCTCACTGACATTACAGATAAAGACCGGATGGATGAGGTATCCTCCCATGGCTATGCCTGGGGCTATATCGGAAGCTGCATCCCTTTTATCCTCAGTCTGCTCCTTGTATTGTTTTACGATAAGATCGGAATCTCCATGGAACTGGCCATGGGAGGGGCATTTCTCCTCACCGCCATCTGGTGGGTGGGAATGGCTTTTCCTTTGATCGCCGCTTATAAACAGAAAAATTTTACTCCTGCAGAAAAAAGCCCTGTCTCCTCCGGCCTGAAACGTCTGGCCAGGATTTTTTCTGAGTTAAAAGAGAAGAAAAAAATCCTCTTTTTCCTGATCGCCTTTTTCTTCTTTATCGATGGGGTTTACACTATTATCGATATGGCTACCGCCTATGGAACCGCCCTCGGACTGGATACCACAGGGTTGCTCCTGGCGCTGCTGCTGACCCAGATCGTAGCATTTCCAGCAGCGCTGACTTTTGGAAGGCTTTCCAGAAAGGCTCCTGCCTCCAGGCTGATCCTGATCTGTATCGGAGCCTATTTCTGTATCTCTCTTTACGGGATCATTCTCTCCAAACAGTATCAGTTCTGGATCCTGGCGGTATGTGTGGGAATCTTCCAGGGCGCTATCCAATCCCTGTCCCGTTCCTACTTTGCCCAGATCATCCCGGAAGACAGATCCGGAGAATATTTCGGCATTTACGATATCTGCGGAAAAGGAGCTTCTTTTATGGGGACCATGCTGGTATCCCTGGTAAGCCAGATTTCCGGAAGCGTAAATCTGGGGGTAGGCGCACTTTCCCTGATGTTCCTCATCGGCTTTGTGTTTTTTATAAAAACAGACAATTTATAAGAAAATCATAAAAATTTGATAAAATTTTCCTGTTGACATTCTGATTTTTTGAGCTATAATAAAACCGAATTGAGAAAAGCCAATGCGAAGAACAGGACAGGACTTCCCAGACAGTTATGTTTTCAGAGAGTTTCCGGGCGGTGTGAGGAGACAGCATAGTCAGGGCGGCTATCACCTGTGAGCAGTCAGGGTGAACAAAAGGACCAGTAACCCGGACCGGATTTCCACCGTTATAAGGAAGCCTGTTAATTCAGTAAAAACTGAACGACGGGGTCAAGGGACCGGATTTTTCCCGGTAACAGAAGTGGTAACGCGGAGATAATTTTATTCGTCTTCTGACAGAGTAATCTGTCGGAAGGCGATTTTTTTTGGCTTTGATCTAAAAAAAATAAAGGAGATGTCTAATTATGAACACACTTGTAATCGTACTGATCGCTGCTGTATGTCTCATCGCAGCCTATGCCTTATACGGACGCTGGCTGGCGAAAAAATGGGGCATCGATCCCAAGGCAAAGACTCCGGCTGTCCTGCATAACGACGGACAGGACTATGTGCCTACAGACGGCTGGACCGTATTTGCCCACCAGTTTTCTTCCATCGCCGGCGCAGGCCCTGTTACAGGAGCCATCCAGGCCGCAGCTTTCGGCTGGCTGCCGGTGCTTCTGTGGATCATCCTGGGCGGTATCTTCTTCGGCGCAGTCACTGACTTCGGAGCCCTTTACGCCAGTGTAAAGAATGATGGAAAATCCATGGGACTTCTTATCGAGAAATACATAGGCAAGACCGGACGTAAACTGTTCCTGGGATTCTGCTGGCTGTTTACTCTGATCGTTATGGCAGCCTTTGCAGATATGGTAGCCGATACTTTCAACGCCTACGTGGTAACAGACGGTGTGAAAACCCTTTCTGAAAATGCCACAGTAAACGGCGCCGCCGGAAGTATCTCCCTGTTTTTCATTCTTTTTGCCGCTGTTTTCGGACTGATCCAGAAGAAGATGAAATTTACCGGCTGGAAAGAAGTGGTTTTAGGACTGGTCTTTACAGTACTGGCTTTTGTATGCGGAATGAACCTTCCTGTGATCCTTGGCAAAGAAATGTGGATCTACATTGCGTTTATCTATATTTTCCTGGCAGCAGTGTTTCCTATGTGGTTCCTTATGCAGCCAAGAGATTATATGTCCACCTTTATGTTTATCGGTATGATCGCAGGAGCGGTCCTTGGACTGATCTTTGCTCATCCTTCCATGAATCTTCCTGCTTTTACAGGATTCCAGAATGAAAATCTGGGAACACTTTTCCCTATCCTGTTTGTAACTGTTGCCTGCGGCGCCGTGTCCGGATTCCACAGCCTGGTCTCCTCCGGTACTTCTTCCAAGACAATTTCTAACGAAAAGGATATGCTGAAGGTAGGCTATGGCGCTATGGTACTGGAAAGTCTTCTGGCTGTCATCGCTCTGTGTGTGGCAGGGGCCGCCGCCAGCGCAGACGGCACTGCCGCAGTGGGAACTCCTTTCCAGATCTTCTCCTCAGGAGTTGCAGGTTTTCTGGAAATGTTCCATATCCCTGTATTTGTAGCCCAGAGCTTTATGACCATGTGCGTATCCGCCCTGGCTTTCACTACCCTGGACTCTGTGGCACGTATCGGCCGTATGTCCTTCCAGGAACTGTTCAGCGTAGATGACATGGAACATGCAGAGTGCTGGAGAAAAGTCCTGTGTAACAAATACTTTGCCACTCTGATCACACTGGTATTCGGCTATATCCTGACACAGGTAGGCTACTCCAATATCTGGCCTCTTTTCGGAAGCGCCAACCAGCTCCTCAGTGCCCTGGTACTGATCACTTTGTGCGTATTCCTGAAAGTTACAGGCAGAGAAATGAGAACCCTGGTTCCTCCTTTCGTGATCATGCTGGTAGTTACCTTTACTGCTCTGGTACAGAAATTCATCGCTCTTGTCAACGCCTTTACCGGCGGAACCGGCACGTTCATGGTAGAAGGTCTCCAGCTTATCATAGCTGTGCTGCTGATGATCCTGGGCGTGACCATTGTAGTAACTTCCGGAAAGGAATTGCTGAAGAAAAAGGCAGTTGCCTGATCTGATTTTAAAAATATCAGGTAAAATACCGTGGACTAATATCTTTTAGCTGCGGATAATTAAGAAAAAATCCCTTAGTTTGGCTATCTGTTTTCTGACAGCCCGACTAAGGGATTTTCTGGTTTCTTATATATCTGCATGTCGCATAGCTCGCTGCTTGCCTTTCTGGAAACTTTTATTTCCAGGACGGCTGCCCGGCATTTTACTCTGTCTTTTACTGTCAGATCCGGCCTTCCCGATCCGCTTTCATAATTAGATTCCACCACGTATCCGGCCCCGGAAAACAAGCCTGCCAAAAAAGCATGGTTATCTCCGCAAAAGTTTCCGCAAAATTTCCGCAAACTCTTCAATATAATAGTTGATGTGCTCTTTCACCCAGAAGAGACAGTAGTTTCTCTGAAGCTGCTTTCCATTCTCCATGATCGGCAGACGTTTCACTGCCGCGACCGGAGGAGGAAGGGTTCCCACGCTTTCTATAGGAAGAAATCCCCGGTTTCCCGCTACCATCAGACGGCCTTCTTCCAGGTTTTCCGCAAATAAAAACCTGCCGCCAAATCCCAGAGTGTTCTTAAAATAATCTTCCTCTGTATTCTGCTGTTCTCTGGAAGAGATCAGAATACAGGCTTGATGTTTCAGATCTTCCATAGTGACAAATTCCTGCCGGGCCAGCCGGCTGCGGACAGAAACTTCTGCGTAGCATCCGCATTTCAGCAGCTGATAGTTCGTATACTTGTCGGAAAAAGCTCTCCGCTGGTCTGTAAGGACCAGATCTGCTCCTCCGAAACGGAGGAGATCGTAAAGTTCTTCATGGGTACCGTTTACAATGCTAATAGAGACCTCCGGGTAAACCTGAGAAAATTCTGCCACCGCCTGATGAAGTTCCTGGCCGCTGTAGCACCGGAGATATCCGATCCGAAGCTCTGACTCTTCATCCTGGCCTATGCGGATGGTTTCTCTCCGGATATCTTCTACTTCTTTCAAGATTCCTTTGCTCTGGCTATAAAAATATTCTCCTGCCGGAGTAAGAGTAAACCTCCGGTTCTCTCTGTGGAGCAATTCTACTCCCAGCTCTTTTTCCAAAGCCCGTATCTGCTGGGAAACTGCTGACTGGGAGATATAGCATTGCTCTGCCGCTTCTGTGAAACTTCCCCGCTCCACTACTGCGATAAAATATTTCATCTGTCTGAACAGCAAAAAATCACCTCTTTTTTCCATGATAAAGGATCAGACAGGGCGCCGGAAAGCCCCGGTCCTCCAGAAATCAGCCTCTTTCCTAATACCAGTCATGTTTTTCATTTCTGTCCAGGGCATTGATCTGTTCCATTTCTTCATCTGTAAGTTGAAAATCAAAGAGATCCAGATTTTCCCGGATATGTTCCGGATTACTGGAACCTGGGATTACCACTACTCCCTTTTGCAGATTCCATCTCAGAATAACCTGAGCTGAGGTAACTTTATGGTTCCGGGCAATGGCAGAGATGGTTTCATCTCTCAGCAGCTCTCCCGTATGTCCTCTTCCACCGCCCGGCCTACACTTTCCTCATTATGGTACATATATGCGGTGTCGATCAGCCGTCCCCCTGCTTCCAGCAGAGCAGTTACCGAGTTGTAACATTCTTCATCTGTTAGACTGTAAGTTCCCAGTCCCATGATCGGCATTTCATAACCACTGTTTAGCATCACTGTTTTGGACTGGAAATCAAATCCTCCCGGATTTTCTCCTGAGTCTTCGCCTTTATCAGGGGAAACGCTGCCCCCTGTCTCTTCTTTTTCTGCAGAAATATCCTCTTTCCCGGATGCATCTATATCTGATCCAAAACCTTTGCAGGAAGAAAGGGCGGAAAGAAATACAAATACCAGAAGCAGTCCGAATATTTTTATCATCAGATTTCCTCCCCTCTGTCTGAAATGGTTTTTATGATCCTGGCAGGGCTTCCTCCCACGACTGTCCTGGCAGGAACGTCTTTGGTCACCACTGCTCCGGCCGCCACTACTGCCCAGTCCCCTATCGTGACACCTGGCAGGATAACTGCATTGGAGCCGATCCACACATGTTTTCCGATATGGATCGGCGCATAACAGTTTCTCCTGTTTTTCTCCGGTTCCAGAGCATGGTTAATAGTGGCAAGGACCACGTTATGGCCGATGAGAACTCCCTCTTCTATGGTAATGCCGCCCTGATCCTGAAAATGGCAGCAGGAATTAATAAACACATCTTTTCCAAAGGTTATGTTTTTCCCAAAATCTGTATAAAAAGGCGGAAACAGGCGAAAGGTTTCATCTATCTTCTTTCCTGTCAGTTTTTCCATAATCTTCCGGATTTCCTCAGGTGTATGATACTGGGTATTCAGTTCCATCCCCAGCCGGATAGCCTCCTGACACAGTTCCTGAAACAAAGCCTGCCACCGGGGATCTTTGGCCCCTTTCCCTTCTTCTCCATGAAATTCTTTTAAAATATCTTCTACTGTCATAGTTCCTTTCCTCTCTGAATTTTTACTACCCGCTGTGTACAATAGTATATCTTCATTATATTGACAGCTCTCAGAAATGTAAAATATCAAAAAGTTATTTGTAGAAATTCTTTTTTTAAATATCTGGACATGATACCCTCAGTGTACAAGGGGCCAAACGGTCAGAATGGCTGAATTTGCAGTTCTGCTGCGTTACTTTCAATCGGCGTACGTCCAGTACGCCTCATTCAAGTGCCTTGCAGGACTGCAAATTTAGCTCCTTCTGACTCTCCGACCTCTGCCATAGGAATTTTGCCCATTTTCAAGGCAGACGAAAGAGGCGTACTGGACGTACGCCGACTGAGGATAACGCCGAAAATGAACAAAATTACATGGCAGAGGCGTTTGGTCCCTTGTACACTGAGGGTATACTGAATCTATACTGAGCTTAGATATATGAAAAGTTTTATGCAGGGGACAATCTATCCCGTTCCCTCTTATCAGGAGGACATCTTATGGAATTACGTGTTTTACGATATTTTCTGGCAGCAGCCAGAGAAAGTAATATTACCCGGGCGGCCCGTTCGCTTCATGTCTCTCAGCCCACTCTGTCCCGGCAGTTAAAAGAGCTGGAGGAGGAACTTGGCAGGAAACTTTTTGTCCGAAGTAATTACAGTATAAAGCTGACAGAGGAAGGAATACTGCTTCGGAAAAGAGCGGAAGAAATTTTGGAGATGGTAGATAAAACCACTGAGGATTTTAAGGCTCTGGATGAGGTCAACAGCGGAGATATCCATATCGGATGTGCTGAATCTGAAGGAATCCAGCATTTTGTCCGGGTTGCCAAAAAACTCCATCAGCAGTACCCGGGGATCCGGTATCATTTTTACAGCAGCGGAACAGAGGCCGTATATGAAAAACTGGATAAGGGCCTTTTAGATATGGCTATTATCGTACAGGAAGCGGACCCTTCCCGATATCACTATCTGCGGATTCCCTTTTTCGACCAGTGGGGACTGATCATGAGAAAAGACGCTCCCCTTGCCCGGCATTCTTGTATACGAAAAGAGGAACTCCTGGGAATTCCTCTGATCCTTTCACGCCAGGCTATGAAAGATACTATGCCCAAATGGTTCGGAGAGATACAGGACAAACTGGACATCATAGCCACCTATGACCTGCTTTTCAACACTTCCGTCATGGTCCGGGAGAACTTCGGGTATGTACTGGGATTTGACAAACTTGTAAATACAGGTCCTGACAGCGACCTCTGCTTCCGGCCTCTGGAACCGGCCCTGAAATCTCCTATGTATATTATCTGGAAAAAATACCAGGTATTCACACCTGCAGCCAGGCTGCTGCTGGAAGAATTGAAAAAGAATTTTGAAAACATATAAGCGGAAAAATAAAGTTTCTGGCTGTTTCCGGACATTTGCTGTAGACATCCCTGAAAAATTCAGATGTTTATTCTGTTTCAAATGATCACGTAGTTTGTACGCCCTGTTTTGATATTGCCCTTTTTCCATTTCCCCCATATTCAATATAGCCTTCCCACATCAGCCATCTGGCCTCATCTCTCAGTGTTTCTTCATAAGGTCTGGTATGATATCCCAGCTCCTTTTCTGCTTTCGAATAATCAAACTGATTATTTCTTGCCAGGTTATAAACTGCAAAATCTGTCATCAGCGGTTTCTCTCCTGTCTTTCTGGCTCTCCTTTCCATATATCCGGCAAGGATATAAGCCAGCCGGATGGGAAGGTAAAAATAAGGAGTCTTACAACCGCTTGCCTCATGGAGCATCCGGCACATTTCTTTCAGCGTCACCTCTTTGTTGCCCAGGATGTAGCACTCTCCATCTCTTCCTTTATCTGCTGCTCCGATACAGCCATGGGCCAGGTCCCGGACATCGCATAGATTAAAGGAGCCTCCCATGCCTATCGGCATCTTTCCGTTCATGATCTTGATAACCGTACCTGTAGTCTCTCCCACTGCATAGTCCTTTGGTCCCAGGATACCGCTGGGATGGACCACACAGGCCTTCAGGCCCCTTTCCCTGAAAGCATCTAAAACTGCCTGGGTAGCCAGGGCTTTGGACTGGCTGTAGCACCCCACCTGCCTGCTCTCATCAACCGGTGTAAACTGGTGTGTCTCCCGGATGGGCGTACCTTTAGGCAGTTCCGGGATGGCCCCTGTTGAACTTACATAAACCATCTTTCTGCACTCCGGATGTTTCAGGCACATATCGATCATATTTTGGGTTCCGCCCACATTGACGTCCATCAGCTTCTGATTATAATCTGGATTGGTGGTCACCATACTGGCGCAGTGGATCACAATGGAACTGTCCCCTTCAGGTATGGTAAAAAAACTTTCCAGAGACTCTACATCACACAGGTCCCCCTCCGATATCTCCACTTCCTTTGGAACATATTTCACAGATTTATCTCCAGGAAGGACCAGAGCCCTTACATGATCTCCCCGTTCCAAAAGCTCGTCACATACATGGTTTCCTAAAAATCCCGCTGCTCCGGTTACTAAATATACCGTTTTTCCCATAGAAAAAGACCTCGCTTTCTTATCTCGTTTTCATTTTCATCTGATAGGTAAGATAATAAGCGAAGTCTGTTAGGCTTATGTTTACATATGGTTTCTGTTTTATTAAATCCGCGGCAAAAAGACCGTTCTCCTTTGCCTTATGCTCCCGCACAGACAACAAGCAGCTATGCCTCCCTTTATAGGATATATAGCTGCTTGTTCTTTCCGGAATGTTATGTTTATTTTTGTTTTTTCATAAGCTCCGCATACCGGGAACGTTCCTCTTCCTTTATCTTCAGAGCGTCCATGGCTTCCTTGGCTGTCATGTTCATGGTATCCATAAGATTTTTAATGGATTCTGTAAGCGCCTGCTGTATGCCTTTCTGAAGGCCTTTCTGAATGCCCTTCTGAATGCCCTTCTGCTCTACACCTTCGCTTAAATTGCACATTCGTGACACCTCCTCTTCAAATGCCTGACTCATTTGGATATGGAATTCTTCCTCTAAGACCTTCTTTTTCTCCTCTGTGTAGCTCAATATCCGTATTTTTCCAAAGCGTACAGAGCCGCTCCCGCAGCTCCTACGATCTCCGGTTCTTCACAGATATACAGGCTGGCCCCGATCTTCTCCTCTACGGCCCGTACCACACCGGGATTCTTGGCCACTCCTCCTGTCATCATAAAGTCCGGCTCCATGCCCACCCGGCGGAGCAGGCCAAAAGCCTTATTGGCAATGGCATGACAGACCCCGTCTGCAATGTCCGCTTTTTCCTTATTGTTGGCGATCAGAGAGATTACCTCAGACTCGGCGAAAACAGAACACATACTGGTGATCTCGATCTTTTCTGTGGAAGTCAGGGCAATGGCTCCCAGTTCGTCCAGGGAAACCTCCAGGGTACGGGCGATCATTTCCAGGAAGCGGCCTGTGCCTGCGGCACATTTGTCGTTCATGACGAAATCCTTCACCTCTCCCTTTTCATTTAAATGGATAGCTTTGCTGTCCTGACCGCCGATGTCCAGGATGGTGCGGATCTTGGGATTAAAGTAGTGAGCTCCCTTGCCGTGGCAGCTGATCTCTGTCACATTTTCATCTGCAAAGGAAATACTTACCCGTCCGTATCCTGTAGATACGATCCAGGAAATATCTTCTCTTGCAAGGCCTGCTTTCTCCAGTACCTCCTCTAAAGCTTTCTGGGCGCTGACTCCGGATTTTGCCCCGGTACGCACTACAGAAAACGCCTTGATCTTTCTATCCTGGTCCATGATCACCGCATTGGTGGAGGTGGAACCGCTGTCTATTCCCATTACATACATTGCTTTCTCTCCCTTTCCTGTTGGTCTCTCCCGGTGTATTTCCGGAGTCAGGGACTCCAGAAAAGCTTCGATCCTGGTACGGATCTGCCCGCTGCTCTGCCGGGTATAGTCGGTTTCCAGCAAGAGCATGGGCCGGTCCAGCCAGTCTTTTAGCCAGGCGTATTCATAGGCATAATTGTCACAGAACTGCACCGTATGGTAAATGATCCCGTCTACGCTGCCTGCGAAACGGCGGATCAGCTCATCCCGGTTGGCCGCCTGTTCCATCCGCATACAGGGGAACTGGCTTAACAATCCTCTGGTATATCCGGCCAGGATTTCTTTTTCATCCACCAGGATCTTTCTTCCCAGTCCTGTGCAGGTCAGGTCAAAGGCTACATTGGCTTTATTTTCTGCCAGGATCTCTTTCATGCTGTCATTTGCCCTGGCGCCGATAATACCGATGTTCAGAACTCCCTGCTTCCGGGCGTACTGCTGTTCCTGATCCTTGTCTTTGATATATTCCAGGAACTTTTTCTCATTAAAAGTTTTCCCGGAAAATTTCTCATATTCCCGGATCATAGTGCGGATCCGCTGCTCATAAAGGGTGATCCCTGGTTCTTTGGTGATCCTGGGTGTGTCCAGCATATAAATGAATTTCTCAGGGAATTCTTCTTTCAGCACATCATAAAGCCGCCGGATACTGTCACAGCAGGTGGTGAGGATCACTCCCTCGTAGTCCTTTTTCATGACTTCTTCCAGGACTCCCTTGGCAAAGCTGCAGATATTGGGATGCATGCGGATCTCTGCCTGGTTAAAGTTGGTCACATCCGGCTCGATCCTCTCCATTTCGGTTCCCATGGACTGAAAAATCTCCACAGGAGCATATTTACAAATATATCCTAACATACCTTCTTCTCTTCCTTCTTAGATGTCTCTTGGTCTTCTCCCGTATCCAGCATTTCCAGGAAAGCTTCCAGACGGGTCTTGATCTGTCCGTCATGGCTGTTCCGTCTGTCGATCCCGTCTCCGTCCAGGATCAGCATGGGGATATCCAGCTCCTGCATTTTTTCTTTCAGAAGGATACTTCCTCCTGAAGACTGCTTGCAGCCCCAGTGGCAGAACTGGATCACCGCATCGGGATTCAGTGTCCTTGCCAGCTCTCCCACCATTTCCGCCTTGTGGGAATAAGAACCATTATAAAGATTCCGTATGATCTTCTTTGCCAGGGCATGGAAAGGCTTTGTCTCGTCCATTTCCTCCATGGAATCCATGATGATATCGCTGGCAATGATCTGGTACTTCCGGCTGGAATTAAAATAGCTCTGCAGGGTTTCCTGATAAAATGGGAGAAGATGGATCCACAGGATCTTCTTTCCCTCAAATTTGGGATAATTCTTGATATCCCGGATCATAAACCGGATCAGATCCAGGAACTCCTGTCTGCCGATGAGAAGGTGCATGCCCATCATCATATAAAGATGGCTGATCAGTTCTCCCGGATAATATCTCTCACTTTGCAGCTTAAAGAACTCCATCAGCGCCTCTCTGGTCTCATTCTCGATCCGGATAGCCTCCCGGAGTTTTTCTTCCTCAAAATTTCTGCCAAAGCGGTTTTCCAGTTCTTTTGCAAAGTCTTTCAGCTGGTCTGCCAGATAGTCTACAGATTCCGGGTCATCTCTGTAAGGAACGTCCAGAAAAGTAAAGGGCACTCCCTTTTTCTTCTCCAGATACCGGAAAGTGTTCAGATTCCCGTCGCAGGAAAGAGAAGTGGTTACCGCGTATTCCGGCACAGGAACTGCTCCGCTGTCAATAGCTCCTACAAAAGTTTTATGGTAAGAACACAGGGTAGGCGCGATTCCCGTATTCTGGGCATAATCGATAAAGAAATCTTCCAGATGGTATCCGCTGAAATAGCAGGAAAGACATTCGATAGAAAGAGTCTGAAGTCCGAAACAGCTGATCAGCTCAGAAGGGGCAAAAATGTTTCCCCATACATAGC
>DWUY01000306.1 GCA_019120515.1 Candidatus Blautia avicola
AAGCCGCCTGTTATTGACATGCCATCAGCCAGATGGTATATATAACACAAGGGTGAAAAGCTCGATTTTAAGCCTTTCACCCAGTCTTATCATAGAAGAATCTTATTTACAGACTTTTCTTCACAGTCTCATAAATTGCAGATTTCAGTTTCCGACAGTTGCCCGGTTATTTCGTTTGTTTTGATCGGGGCGGATTTCCAGACAATTTTCATAACTTCAAATTCAGCTTCTGAAATCTGTGGCAGATCAGGCATAAAGATCCCTCCTCATAATTCTTACATATGTAGTAAATAGATTAAAATATCGTTATCCTTGTAATTCAAGAAAAAAATCCTCCGGTGTATTAGAAATGCACCGGAGGATTTTTTATAGATTCCATATAGATTTTAAAAAGGAAATGCCGCTTTTAGTACGAAAGATCTTATCCATTGTATGACGGACGGTTTCTTCTGAGAAATGTTCTTCTGCCATATTGACCAGAAAATCGGCTTCCACCAGGATCTGATGATCGATATCCCGGATGTTGGAGTATGTATGATGATGACCGATCAGCCAGCATACCCGGTGGGTAAGCTCCTGGTCGGCGCCTGCCTCCATTAATAGTCTCCGGGCTTCGGCGGGACCTTCTATTTCCTGATATTTTCCGGCGCTGCTGTGGTATTTTTCTTCACTGACTTTGATCCCGATATCGTGGAGAAGAGCAGCGGTTTCCAGTATCTCCTGAGTGGCGGGATCCAGTTTTTCCAGTTTCCCTATGGCAGCGGCGTATCCGTATACTTTCATAAAATGTTCAATCCTGGGGATATCACCTTTGTCGTAAGCAATCATTTTTTCCGTGATCTGTGCGATTTTATCTGTCATAAGATTTTCTCCTTTTTCTGAAAAAATAAAAAGGCAGCGGAATTGAGATCCGTCGCCTTTGACTTTTTTTATAATACCACCGGGGAGCGGGTATTTCAAGAGAAAGATGGATATCCGTTATCAGGTATATTGCTATTGTTCGGACAACATTTGCTATGTTATAATTATCTGGAAATTGGATCCGGAAGAATCAGAGACTTATAGATCATGAGGAGAAATCGGCTTGTTTGCAATATTTTTATCACCTGTATACATACTGGTTAACATTTATGTTTTTTTCAGACTTCTGCATTGGCTTGGAGCATGTCACGGCTTTATGAAAAAACTGTCTGTGCGGATCGCAGTTGGCATTGTCTATCTCTTTTTTTCCTCTGCGCTCCTGGTGGGGGTTCTTCTGCCGCCAGGTCCCAGGCAGAAATTTGTTAAGTCTGTAGGCAATTACTGGCTGGGAGCGTTTCTCTATATTGTCCTTGCACTTACTTGTGCGGATCTGATCCGTCTGGTTATAAAGAGAATCCGAAAGAAAAAGGGACGGACTTCGTACAGTGAGGAAAGTAAGAGATCCGCAAGAAAAAGGACCGTTATCGCAGGGGCAGTTGTTCTTTCGGCGATCACAGCAGTGTCTGTCTGGGGCGCTATAAACGCCAGGATCATCCATAGGAAAAAATATGAGGTGACAGTAGGTAAAAATGGCGGAAGCATGGACAGGCTGAGAGTGGTGCTGGCCGCTGATCTGCATCTGGGATGTAATATCGGCTGCAGCCAGATGGAGGATATGGTGGAAAAGATCAACCGTCAGAAGCCGGATCTTGTGGTGATAGCCGGTGATATTTTTGATAATGATTATGAGGCGCTGGACGATCCCGAAAAGCTGACGGCGATCCTTCGGGGAATAAATTCCCGGTATGGGGTTTATGCCTGTTATGGCAATCATGATATACAGGAAAAAATACTGGCAGGATTTACTTTTGACAGTAAAGACAGCAAGAAAACCAGTGATCCGAGAATGGACCGGTTTCTGGAGAAGGCCGGCATTGTATTACTTCAGGACGAAGGAGTGCTGATTGATGACAGCTTCTACCTTTTCGGCCGGGCTGACGCCGGAAAGCCGGGGAGAGGGATCGATAAAAGGATGACTCCGGAAGAGGTCACAGAGAATATGGATAAGCGCAGGCCTATCTTTGTTATAGATCACGAGCCAAAGGAGTTAAAGGAGCTGGCGGATGCAGGGGTTGACGTGGATCTTGGAGGACATACCCATAACGGACAGCTGTTTCCGGGAAATGTTTTGATGAAGTTTCTTTGGGAAAATCCATACGGATGTGTGAAAAAAAACCAGATGTACAGCATAGTCACATCAGGTGCGGGGCTGTTCGGTCCCAATATGCGGGTAGGCACACAGGCAGAGATATGCGTGGTGGATGTACAGTTCCACACAGAAGGATAAATAAAAAGAAGAAAAGATCAATAAAAGAAAAGAGGAGACTATGTATTCTTATAATTTTATGCAGTGGCTGATACTTTTTTATTTGTACAGTTTTATTGGCTGGGTCTGGGAGTCCTGTTATGTATCATTAAAAAGCGGAAGATGGGTAAACCGTGGATTCTTACACGGACCGCTCCTGCCGATTTATGGAGCAGGCGCCGTCACCATCCTGTTCAGCACAATGGAAGTCAGAGATAGTATTCCGCTGATCTTCCTGCTGGGGATGGTGGGAGCGACGATTCTGGAATATATAACAGGCGCCTGCATGGAGAGGATGTTCCATGTGCGTTACTGGGATTATAGTGATAAGAAATGGAATCTGAACGGACATATCTGCCTGGCAGCTTCACTGGTTTGGGGATGCTTTTCTGTTCTTTTGACATGGGGCATACAGCCGCTTATCGATCCGGAGATCATGAAAATCCCAAGAACCGTGGCAGAATTTGTAACAATACTGCTGAGTGTTATATTTACCTGCGATTTTATGCAGTCTTTCCGGGAGGCTGTGGATCTGAAAGAGACCTTAATAAAACTCAGCGAAAGCAGCGAGCATATCCGGCGCATGCAGAAAAGACTGGAAGTGGTTTCTGCTTTTGCTGAACAGGATCGGGAAATCTATCAGACGAAACTTTGGGAAAAGCTTGCCGGCAGGAAAGAATTACTGCAGAATCTGGATGAATACCGCCGGATACAGCGGCAGAAGTTAAGAGAAATTGAAGAGAAACTTGTGCAGATAAAGGAAGCTGGCAGGCAGAAGGCGGAAGAATTGTCTTCCCTGCAGGAAAGCTTGGTGAAAGAGCTCCAGTCGATGGGGGCCCTTACGAATCGGAAATACCAGAATTCCGTGCGCCAGCTTAGGAGAAATCCGGGAATGATCTCAGAAAAATATGGAGACATATTAAAGGATATACGAAAGATCATGAGCCGGAATGGGCAGAAGAAATGAAGGCCGGGAAAATAGTAAATGAGAGGGGGAGAAAATGGAACAGAATCATATTGTTAGTAATCTGGAAATTGAGCTAAATACAAATACTGCCTCTGAGCAGGATCCTAAATCTGATATATACGAAGTTATGCATATGGACAGACTTGTAGCCAGCGTCTCTTCCTCAGGGGCAGCAAAGATCTTTAACAGGAAATTTATGCCTTATGACCTTTATCTGGAAGAGGAAGGGGCGGAGGTCGATATTGATACAAGGATCAACAATCTGGATAATTTCTATCATTGGTGTGCGTCCCGGGTATTATCTCTGGACAGAAAATATGCCAAAGAAATATTTAACAGTATAGGTGCAGCGCAGGCAGTGACGGACAGAGAACGTGCTCATATTTCTCTTTCTTATCACTGCGTTTCTCTTACAGATGTGTTTTGAGTGAGAAAACGGGGAGAAGAGATAACCTTTAGGAAAATCAACTTGTACGATAAAACTTTAAATAAAGCAGTTGTAGAAATTTCCCTGAGGGGCCGGCAGATGACTGTAACTAATCGAGAGCTGGCTCAGGACCTCTCTACAAAAGGCTGTTTTCCGAAAGCATGGATCAGAGAATACCTGGGTGGTGCTGGAGTGGAAGGACAAGGGACCTGGAGTGCCGGAAGAAAAACTTCCCCGGATCTTTGACAGGTTTTACCGGTGTGACGAAGCAAGGTCCATAAAGGGCAGCGGCGTAGGACTTTATATCGTAAAATATATTATGGAACGCCATGGAGGAACTGCAGAGGCTGAAAATGATGATGGATTGAATATACAGCTGTATTTTCCGGAAAGGAGCCAAGATGGAGAGGATATTGATCGCTGAAGATGATGAGAAGATTGCCTGGCTGGAAAAAGATTATCTGGAGAGCAACGGCTATGAGGCCAGGATCGTAGCAAATGGCGATAAGGTGATCCTGGAGCTTATGCAGGATTCTTATGACCTGTTGCTGCTGGATATCATGCTTCCCGGGATGAGCGGTTATGATATCTGCAGAAAGATCCGTGAGGAGATCGATATTCCCATCCTGATGGTGACTGCCAGGACAGAGTCCATAGATGTGATAAGGGGGCTGGGCCTGGGAGCAGATGATTATATCACCAAGCCTTTCGACCCTTCGCAGCTGGTAGCCCGGGTCCGTTCCCATTTGCGCAGGTATGCCCGGCTTACCGGAAAGGGAAAAGAAGGAAATGCAGACGGCACAGAGAGGATCCAGGTCCAGGATGTTGTCATCGAACCCAGGACCTGGAAGGTGTGGAAAAAGGACCGGGAAATCCGTCTGCCCAACCGGGAGTTTGAACTGCTCCGTTTTATGGCGGAGAATCCCAATATCGTCTTTTCAAAAGAAGAGCTGTTTGAAAAGATATGGGGCTATGACTATATCTCTGACGGGGCTACGGTGTCGGTACATATCAACCGGCTCAGAGAAAAAATAGAGGACGACGCCAGAAATCCCAAGATCATAGAAACCGTCTGGGGGGCCGGTTACCGGCTGAACCTGTGACTGAGGGAAAGTTTCCTGCCTGGGAGACAGGAAGGGAGTTGTCGCATTAGTCATATTTCAGGAATATTTATACATTTTATGCGAATTTGTCGAGCCTAGCATTGAGACTATAGGCTCAATGCGGCGCAGACTGAGCAATAAAATGTATAAATATTCTCGATTTTGATTAATGCGACAGCTCCATTAAAGAGAAATGAAGAAAGAGGGAATGATTATGTGGCTTTTATTTGCTGTAGGTTCCGCCTTTTTTGCCGGGGTGACTTCTATCCTGGCAAAATGCGGGATACGGAGGACGGATTCAACAGTGGCTACCGCTGTGCGGACAGTGGTGATCCTGGTCTTTTCCTGGATCATGGTATTTTTTGCCGGATCCTGGGATCAGCTTTCTTCCGTAAAGGGCAGTACTCTGGTTTTTCTGATCCTTTCAGGCACAGCTACAGGAGCTTCCTGGCTGTGCTATTTTAAGGCCCTTCAGCTTGGGGATATCAACAAGGTAGTCCCTCTGGACAAATCCAGTACGGTCCTTACTATCCTCTTGGCATTGATCTTTCTGGGGGAGGGGATCTCCTGGGAAAAGGCTGGGGCAGTCCTGGTCATCGCCCTGGGGATTTTTCTGATGATCGAGAAAAAGGACAGTCAGGGAGAAGGGAAAAAGGCAGGTATGGGCTGGTTTTTCTACGGGGCCGGTTCTGCGGTTTTTGCCAGTCTTACGGCGATCCTGGGGAAGATCGGGATCTCCGATATTGAGTCCAATCTGGGAACGGCCATCCGAACCTGTGTTGTCCTGGTCATGGCATGGCTTATGGTAGGGATCCAGGGAAAGGGAAACGAGATCCGGAAGATCCCGGGAAAAGAGCTGGCCTTTATCTGCCTGTCCGGCGTGGCCACAGGAGCCTCCTGGCTGTGCTACTGGAGAGCCCTCCAGGAAGGACCTGCCAGTATCGTGGCTCCGGTGGACAAGCTCAGTGTTCTGGTGACAGTGATTTTCTCCTATTTTGTCTTTGGAGAAAAACTGGGACGCAAAGAAGCTCTTGGGCTTGCCCTGCTTACAGGGGGAACCGTCGTTATGGCGCTGCTGGGATAAAGTTCCATGAATGAATACGGAGTACATCCGGAAGCCTGGGGACCTTTTGCAGAGAGAAATCATGGCATGAAGATCCATGAGTAATGAGAAATTTGAATAATTCGGATATTTTTAGGATGGTCAGCTTTCGCCGGCCATCCTTTTTTTATAATTGGTTCCCCATTCTTCCATGGCGTCCAGGATAGGGCGCATAGATTCGCCCAGAGGGGAAAGGGCGTATTCTACTCTCGGCGGCACTTCCGGATAAACCGTTCTGGTAATGATCCCGTCTTCTTCCATAGCCCGAAGACTGTCAGTAAGGACCTTCTGGCTGATACCTTCTAAATCTCTGCGGAGCTCGTTAAAGCGCCAGGGGCGCGCCATGAGATTCCGCAGTATCAATAATTTCCATTTACTGCCTATAAGCCGGACCGTTGTAGCCACAGGACAGGCAGGTAATTCTTCTTTTGTCAACATTTATCTGTCACCTCATTCCAATAGTTTAAAATAGAATGTTACATTCTGATTATAGTGTAAGATTCCTTCTTTGCCAAGAAAGAAAAAGCAGGCAGGCAACATGGCTGGTTATTGCTTCCTGCCGGCAGCCACGAAGAGGAACGCAGATCTGCCGCCGGGAGACAGAGATAGTTACTTTTTGGTAACTAAGTAATAGATTTGTGCGTACTTTTTTAATGTAATATCATTTGTTACAATAATAACCGCAAAGGGGAAAACCTTTTGACAAATAGAAACGGAGGTAAACATTTATGGCACTTTCAAATCTTTTCGGATGGAATACAAAGAAGGAAACAGCGGCAGCCGCCGCCTGCGGAACCGCTTGCGGAGCAGGAGATAAGCCGGAAGAAAAACCGGCCGCCTGCGGAACTGCCTGTGGAGCTGGAGACAAGTAAGATCCGGTATCTGTGAAAATCTTTAACAGGAATCCAGAGGAGGATTCCGGGAGCTGCCGGGGAAATTTACCCAACGGTCTGTTTTATGAGGCAGCTCCCATTTATTCCCGCGGGCAACGAGCCAAGCGGACATGCTGGCATGTCCATTTGGCGGTGCTGTGTGCCAGTGGCACACGTTTAGCACCGACCGAAGTGGAACGTAGACCTGCCGCGAGGGTCTAATACCTCGATGCTTGCATCGGGGTCTTTGACTTAAAGAATGAAATTGTATGTTATCAGGACTTTGGGGGAACAGGACCTTCCAGTGTACGGAAACGATCGTTAGTCGGAGTATGGTCGTGTCAGTGCATTAGCCGGTGACATCTTTATATAGATGAAAATAAAGGATGAAAGAGAGGACAGGGCTATGAAACAATATTTTTCTTTTCAATGGCATATTACAGATGAATGCGACCAGCGCTGTAAACACTGCTATATTTTTTCAGAGGACAACTGTAAACAACTGGATTCTATGAACTGGAAGCAGATGGAAGAGACCTTTTATAACTGCCTGGATTTCTGCAGGGTCTATGACAGACTGCCTTATTTTTATATTACCGGAGGAGATCCTATCCTTCACCCGGATTTCTGGAAACTTCTGGGGCTTTTAAAAGACCATGAGATCCCTTTTACCATTATGGGAAATCCCTTTCATTTAAATGATCAGGTCTGTCAGAAACTGAAAGAATATGGCTGTGAAAAGTATCAGCTTTCTCTGGACGGCATGAGAGAAACTCATGACTGGTTCCGGAAGCCGGGTTCTTTTGACATTACTCTGGAAAAGATCGGCTGTATTAACAGAGCCGGTATCCGCAGTGTGATCATGACCACTGTATCTGGCACGAATATTGAGGAGATCCCGGATATTATTGATGCAGTAGTAAAGGCAGGAGCCAATGTTTTCGCCTTTGCCAGATATTGCCCCACCAGCGAAGAGAAAGAAGTAGGTATAGAGCCTCTGCGATACCGGCGGCTTCTGGCAGACTGCGATAAGAAATTTAAAGAGTATGAGGCCGCAGGATGCAAAACCTACTTTAACAAAAAAGATCATCTCTGGACCTTATACGAATATGAGACCGGTGCTTTTAAAATCCCGGAAAATGTTCAGGAAGGAATGATCTACGGAGGCTGCAATTGCGGAAACTGCCATATGACCATTCTTCCTAATGGAGACATTTACGCCTGCCGGAGAGTGCAGAACAGCAAAGTGGGGAATGTATTCCGGGACCGTCTGGCCGACGTGTGGATCTGCCAGATGGAAGCTTACAGAGAGTATTCAAAGTTTGAGAAATGTTCCAGATGTGAGCTTCTGGCCTGGTGCCGGGGGTGTCCCGCAGTGGCCAGCGGCAGAAACGGAAACTTTTACGAGGCAGATCCCCAGTGCTGGAAGGAGGTCTAGGCTGTGATCCCGGAAACTATGAAAGCAGTGGTCCTTACCGGACCTGCCAGAGGAGACGAGGTAAGTCTTACAGAATATCCGGTACCGAAGGTCCGTCCCGGCTGGGTGCTGGTCAAGGTGAAGGCTTTTGGAATGAATCATTCGGAGCAGATCCTCAGGCAGGGAGAAATCCGGGCAGACTATATCCAGAAGCCGTTAATCCCCGGCATTGAATGTGTGGGAGAGATTGCAGATCCTTCTGACAGTTCCTTTAAAAAGGGGCAGAAAGTGGCAGCCCTTATGGGCGGCATGGGGCGGAGTTTCAATGGAAGCTATGGAGAGTATGCTCTCCTGCCTGTTTATCATGTGTTTTCCGTTGTTTCTTCTCTTTCCTGGATAGAACTTGCCGCTGTTCCGGAGACTTATTTTACCGCCTGGGGGTCTCTTTTTGAAGGACTGGATCTGAAGCCTTCCGATACCCTGCTGATCCGGGGCGCTACCTGCGCTTTGGGCTATGCGGCCATTCAGATTGGAAAGGCTCTGGGCTGCAAAGTGATCGCCACTACCCACAGGGAAAAGAAGCTGCCTCTTTTGAAGGAGGCGGATCAGGCGGTTCTGGATCCGGGAGAGCTGGCAGGACGCCTTTTGGGAGTGACAAAGGCTTTGGAACTGGTGGGCCCTAAAACACTGGGGGATACACTGAACTGTATGGAAAAGGGCGGGATTGTCTGCAATACAGGAATCCTGGGAGGAATTTACGGTATCAGGTATTTTGATCCTATTAAATTCATTCCCAATGGGGTTTATCTTACAGGGTTCCACAGCAACTGGCCCAGTCAGAAAGTAATGGATGAAATCTTTACCTTTTTAGAGGAGCATAAATTGACTCCCTGTCTTGGAAAGGCTTTCCCCTTTTCTTCTGTCAGAGAGGCCTGTATTGCCCAGGATCAGGGGGCTGTGGAGGGAAAGATCGTTGTATATATGGAGGAGATATAATGGATGCAGAAACATGTTTGAAAAAATTACAGTATGTGGGAGTCCTGGCCTTTGCTACAGTGGACGCCCAGGGAAATCCCCAGGTGAGGAATATCAGTGCCATTCACTATGAGCCTGAGGCTCTGTACTTTTTTACCGCCAGGGGCAAGGATTTCTGCCGGGAGCTTCTGGCAGACGGAAGAGTACAGATACTGGCCTACACCAGATACAAGGAAATGATCCGCTTAAATGCAAAGGCTGTGCCTGTTCCAAGGGAAAAACAGAACTACTGGATGGAAAAGATCTTTCAGGAGCAGCCATATCTTGCCAACGTATACCCGGGAGAAACCAGGGAGATCGGCATTGTATTTGAAATCCGGGACGGAGCCATAGAGTATTTCCATCTGGGCGTCCGGCCGATCTTCCGGGAAAGCTATACATGGGGGAAAGGAAATGTTACACTGAAAGGGTATGAGATTACAGACAACTGTGTTGACTGCGGGATCTGTATGGAACACTGTCCCCAGGGCTGTATAGAGCCTGGTCAGCCTTACCGGATACAGCAGGAGCATTGTCTCCATTGCGGCAATTGTTTTGAACAGTGTCCTGTATCCGCAGTGATAAGATTAGGAGGAGAAGATTGATGTTTCCCAATAGATTAAGCAAAGATCAGGAAGGATCGGATATAGAGAAGATCCGGAAACTTGGAAAGGCTCTGGAGGAAGCGGAGGCTGTGATCATAGGAGCCGGTGCGGGGCTGTCTGCTTCCGCAGGATTTGTTTATACCGGAGAGCGGTTCCAGGCTTATTTTTCGGATTTTGAGGAAAAGTTTCTGGAACTGGGAGTGGGCTATAACACCCCGGTGATCATCAAATATCCCTTCTGGCAGATGACCTGCCAGAACCCGGAGGCAGTGTACGCCTGTATCAATTACGGGGACGCGGCCGCGCCGAGAGAGATAGGGGAGCGGTCAATCTGCATTGATGGGGATATTGGTGCGGTATTGGAAAAATTAAAGTGAAAAGCAGCAGATTCATTGGCAATTTGTTGCCGAGGTATATTTTGAACCAGATGCGATACTTATACTGCCATTTATCGTATCAATCGTGTCACAGGTGGTTAGAATAATGGATAGATGAAATATGCTTGTATTCATACGGACTGTGAAGGTATCAATTTGAAATTGTGTCATTATCGTGTCAGAATTGACTCGGAAAATTTGACATGATTGACACGATTCGCTATAATAAAATCATCAATGACAATGAAAGGGATGGCGGCATGCTTTTTCGAGAAAGTGAGACCATAGAACTGAAAGAAGTTGTTGTGGATGAAATCAAAAAAGAAATTATTGCTTTTGCTAACTGTGATGGCGGAAAACTGTATATTGGCGTTCAGGATGACGGCACGGTAATTGGAGTGGACGATCCGGATGGTGTATCTTTGCAAATCAGCAATATGGTGCGGGATGCGATCAAGCCCGATGTAACGATGTTTCTGCACTATAAAACCATTGAAGAAAGTGGAAAAGAAATCGTTGCTGTGGATATTCAGCGAGGGACAGACCGCCCTTATTATCTTGCAAAGAAAGGAATGCGCCCGGAGGGCGTATATGTCAGGCAGGGTTATTCCTCGGTTCCGGCTACTGACACGGCGATTCGCCGTATGATCAAGGAAACGGATGGGGACCGTTTTGAAGCGATGCGCTCTCTGAATCAGGAACTTACATTTGAAGCAACAAAAAAAGAATTTGAGCTTCGGAACATAGAATTTGGCCTGCAGCAAATGCGTACTTTAAAGTTGGTCGATCAGGATAACCTTTACAGCAATTTGGGACTGCTTTTGTCTGATCAATGTATCCATACGATTAAGGCTGCTGTTTTTCAGGGAAAAGATCAGACAGTTTTTAAGGATCGTCGGGAATTCACCGGGTCACTGCTGCAGCAGATGAATGAAGTATATGATTTTATTGATTTCCGCAATCAGACCCATGCAACTATAAAAAAATTATTAAGAATTGATGTCAGGGACTATCCTGAAATCGCTGTCAGGGAAGCATTGTTGAATTTACTGGTTCATCGAGATTACTCCTTTAGCGCCAGTGCGCTTATCAGTATTTATGCTGATCGGCTTGAGTTTGTGTCCATTGGAGGGTTGATGCCGGGAATTGACCTGGAAGACATTATGGTTGGTATTTCCGTATGTCGAAATCAGGATCTTGCGAATGTATTCTACCGATTGCATTTAATTGAGGCTTATGGTACTGGAATAGGAAAAATAATGAAGGCATATGAGGGCATGGAGGAAAAACCTGTGATTGAAACTACGAAAAATGCCTTCAAGATCATACTGCCGAATGTTAATGCAAAAGACGAAAAGGACAGTAATCCAGCACTTTTTTCAGAACCGTTGACAAATGCTTTCGATGGTGTACCA
>DWUY01000307.1 GCA_019120515.1 Candidatus Blautia avicola
ATTGTTCTTTATAAAACACGGTTTGGCCTTCGCCTGAGAGCCTGCGGCGAGCATCCTCAGGCAGCGGATTCTGTAGGTATCAACGTATACAAAATGCGCTATGCAGGCGTTCTGATCTCCGGCCTTTTCGGCGGCCTTGGAGGGATCGTTTATATCACTGCAGGAGTCAGTGAGTGGAAGTTTGAAAACGGTGTGGCAGGCTTCGGATTCCTGGCCCTGGCGGTTATGATCTTCGGTCAGTGGGAGCCGAAATTTATCGGACTGGCAGCCCTTCTTTTCGGATTGTTCCGGGCCCTGTCCAACGTATATTCAGGATTCGATATCCTGGAGGCGCTGAATGTGCCAAGTGCGGTATATAACATGCTTCCATATATTATTTCCCTTGTGGTGCTGGCGCTGTTTTCAAAGAACTCCAGGGCGCCTAAGGCAGAGGGTATCCCCTATGACAAGGGACAGCGATAAAAATGACAGAACAAGGAGACAACGACATGGAAAGATTTGCTATCAGAGGCCATATTTGTTACAGTGAGGACCAGAAAAAAATACGGACTGTGGACCAGGGATATGTAGTATGCGAAGAAGGAATAAGCCGGGGAGTTTTTGAAACTCTCCCGGAGCAATGGAGAGGGATCCCCTGCCGGGATTATGGGGATAAGCTGATTATTCCGGGACTTGTGGATCTGCATGTCCATGCTCCCCAGTACACTTTCCGGGGACTGGGCATGGACCGGGAATTGATCGACTGGCTGAATACCCATACTTTTCCTGAGGAAGAGAAATATAAGGATACAGCGTATGCAAAAAAGGCGTATAATATATTCATAGACGATCTGCTCCACAGCGCAACCACAAGAGCCTGTGTTTTCGCTACCTGCCATAAGGAAGCGACTCTTTGGCTGATGAAGAAGATGGAAGAGGCAGGGCTGGCAGGATATGTGGGAAAGGTAAATATGGATCGGAACAGCTCCCAGGGGCTGCAGGAAGAAAGCGCCCAAAAGTCTGCCCAAGATACAGAAGCCTGGATCCTGGAGGCGGCGGATCTTACCAATGTAAAACCTATCCTGACACCAAGATTTATCCCTACATGTTCCGATGAACTGATGGAGAAACTTTCAGAGCTTCAGAAGAAATACAGGCTGCCGGTACAGTCTCATCTTTCTGAAAATCGCAGTGAGATAGAATGGGTCCGCCAGCTTTGTCCGAAAGCCTCCTGCTATGGAGACGCTTACCATCTCCATGGGCTGTTTGGAGGAGAGTGTCCTACGATTATGGCCCATTGTGTGTACAGCGATGAGGAAGAAACCCGGATGATGAAGGAACAGGGCGTCTTTATTGCCCATTGTCCGGAGTCCAATGCAAACCTGGCTTCGGGGATCGCCCCTGCCAGAAGGTTTCTGGACCAGGGACTGAAAATGGGACTTGGCACAGACGTGGCTGCCGGCACCTCTCTTTCTATGTTCCGGGCTATGGCTATGGCTGTCCAGTGTTCCAAGCTTCGGTGGAGGATCCAGGATGAGAGCCTTGCACCGCTGACTGTGGAAGAAGTCTTCTACCTGGCTACCAAAGGGGGAGGAGAATTCTTTGGAAGAGTGGGAAGTCTGGAACCCGGGTATGAATTCGACGCAGTAGTCATTGATGATATAATGCTCCGTCATGCCAGGAAACTTTCCACAAAAGAGAGGCTGGAGCGGCTGATCTACCTGGGAGAAGACAGACATATCCAAGCAAAATATGTCAAAGGAAAACAGGTGCTTCCGATAGAAAAAAACTGCAGGTGATAAAAGATGGAAAACAAATATCTGGCCCAGATCTTACCTTTTCTGAATGAGATTGAAGAAGAGAGAAGAAGACAATTTGAGGAATATTTCCGCACAGCTCCCATGTGGCTGATGGATACTTTTGTGGTGGAAGAACTGGAAAAAGGAACCATTTTTGTCCAGGAAGGGGAGCCTGCGGATACGGTGTTCCTGATCGGAAAAGGGCTTATTAAAGCCACAGATTACAGGATCTACGGCATTAATTATGACTTTACCGTATTTGATAAAGTCTATGCTTTCGGCGGGATGGAAGTGATCATTGATCTGGATAAGTACCAGACCACACTTCAGACAGTGACAAAATGCACAGTATTGAAAATACCCAAAGAGGGCTTTAAAAAATGGCTGGATTCGGATATTACCGCCCTTCAGCAGGAAAGCAGGCTGATGGGAGAATATCTGCTGGAACAGGCACGGGACAGCCGGATGCTGTTGTTCCTTCAGGGAGCGGACCGGGTAGCTTTCCTGCTGATGAAACGGTATCGGAAATATGCGGAGAATGGAGTCATGAAGATGAAAGGAGACCGCCAGGAACTGTCGGATTTTACAGGACTTTGTGTAAAGACCATCAGCCGTTCTATCAAAAAGTTTAAGGAAAGCGGTCTGATCACCACCCAGGGAAGCTATATCCTGATCAATTATGAACAATACTGCCGGATGGAAAAGATGATCTCGGAAATCCTGGCGGAAACTTTGTGAGAGGAGTGACAAAATGGAAAATAAATTAAAGACTTGTCTGGCAAGTATCAGAGAAAAAACAGATTTTAAACCAGAAGTTGCCCTGATCCTGGGAAGCGGACTGGGAGATTATGCGGAAGGGATTCAGATAGAGGCTGCCGTAGATTATTCAGATATTGAAGGATTTCCTGTATCCACAGTAAAGGGCCATAAAGGACGGTTTGTCTTCGGATATGTAGGAACTGTTCCGGTGGTGATCATGCAGGGAAGAGTCCACTATTACGAAGGATATCCTATGTCAGATGTGGTCCTGCCGACCAGGCTTATGGGACTTTTGGGAGCGAAAAAGCTGATCCTCACCAATGCGGCGGGAGGCGTCAATGAGAACTTTCATCCGGGAGATTTTATGATGATCACCGACCAGATCGCAGTGGGCGTACCGAATCCTCTGATCGGACCAAACCTGGAGGAACTTGGAGACCGGTTCCCGGATATGAGTGAAGTATACAGCAAAAGGATCCGGGAAGTGATCCGTAAAGCAGCCGGGGAATGCGGGATCAATCTCCAGGAAGGGGTCTATGTACAGCTGACAGGACCAAGCTATGAGACTCCTGCGGAAGTCCGGATGTGCCGGATCTGGGGAGGAGACGCAGTGGGAATGAGCACTGCCTGCGAAGCCATGGCTGCCCGCCATATGGGAATGGAGATCGGAGGGATCTCCTGTATCACCAACCTGGCGGCAGGACTGTCAGACCAAAAACTGGACCACAAAGAAGTACAGGAAACCGCTGACAGAGTCTCTGTTCAGTTTAAAGAACTGGTTACTAAAATTATAGAAAAGGTGTGATTATATGGATATAGAACAGCTTCCAAAACTTGACCTCCACTGTCATCTGGACGGCTCTCTTACAAAGGCCATGATAGAGAGACACCTGGGGAAGGAAGTGACCGGGGAGGCTCTGACTGTATCCCAGGACTGCCAGAGCCTTACGGAATATCTGGAGAAATTTGATCTGCCCCTTCAGTGTCTCCAGGATGAGAAAGGACTGGAAGAAGGGGCCTATACCTTTGTAGAAGAGATCGCAAAAGAGAAAGTGGAATACATAGAAGTCCGGTTTGCTCCTATGCTTTCCGTACATGAAAATTTAAGCTGCAGACAGGTGATCGAGGCAGTGAGGAAGGGAATGGAACGGGGAAAGGAAGATTTCCAGGTACATTATGGGATCATTGTGTGCGCTATGAGAAACCACAGTGAAGAGCAGAACCTGGCAATGCTGAAATGTGCCAGAGAATACCTGGGAGAAGGGGTATGTGCCCTGGATCTGGCAGGGGATGAATCTGCTTATCCTACCGCCCAGTTCCGGAATATTTTCCAGGAGGCAAAACGCCTGGGTATGCCCTATACCATCCACTCCGGGGAGACCGGAAACCTGGATAACGTCCGGGAAGCCCGGGAGCTGAAAGCAGCCAGGATCGGCCACGGGATCGCCCTGAAAAAAGATCCAGAGCTGATGAAGGCATATGCCAAGGATGGCATCGGCGTGGAAATGTGCCCTACCAGCAATTTCCAGACTAAGGCGGTTCAGACCTGGCAGGATTATCCCCTTCGCCAGTTTCTGGATGCAGGAATCAAGGTTTCTGTAAACACAGATAACCGGACCGTCAGCGGAACGACTATGACTCAGGAATTAACGAAAGTTTACGAACAATACGGCCGGGACGAGGACCTGATCTTTACCCTACTAAGGAACGCTGCAGATACAGCTTTCGACCCGGAGATCAAAGAAATATTTGAGAAAAAATGGAAAGGAATCTGAGATGGAAAAAAAAGAAATTTTAAAATATGTGGACCATACTTTACTGACACAGACTGCGACCTGGGAGGAGATCCGGCAGATCCTGGATGACGCTGTAAAATACGGAACAGCCTCTGCCTGTATTCCGGCTTCCTATGTGAAACAGGCTGCGGAATATGTAGAGGGAAAACTGCCTATCTGTACGGTGATCGGTTTTCCAAACGGCTACAGTACCACAGCCACTAAAGTATTTGAGACAAAGGATGCTGTTGCAAATGGAGCTTCTGAGATCGATATGGTCATTAATATCGGTAAGCTGAAAGATAAGAAGTACGAAGAAATCGAAGAGGAGATCCGGCAGATCCACCAGGCTTGCGGCGGCAGGATCCTGAAGGTGATCATCGAGACCTGTCTGCTCACAGAAGAAGAAAAAATAAAAATGTGCGAGATCGTCACAAAAGCAGGGGCAGAATACATTAAAACTTCTACGGGATTTTCCACCGGCGGGGCTACCTTTGCAGATGTGGAACTGATGAGAAAACATGTAGGAAAAGATGTGAAGGTAAAGGCTGCGGGAGGCATTTCTTCCTTTGACGACGCAGAAGAATTTATCCGTTTGGGAGCAGAGAGACTTGGTACCAGCAGACTGGTCAAGATCATGAAAAACAGCCTGGACGCCGGAGCAGGATATTAAGGAGGAGGCAGGGTGAGTACACATATGATGGTGGAGCTGGTGGGATATATCGGCTCCATACTGGTGCTGATCTCCTTCCTTATGACTTCCGTAGTAAAGCTGCGGGTCATCAATGCAGCGGGCGGAACGATCTTTGCAGTCTATGCCATGATCATTCAGTCCTATCCCACAGCCCTTATGAATTTCTGTCTGGTGCTGATCAACATTTACTATCTGGTCCGCCTCCGGAAATCCGACAGAAATTATGATTTTATAGAAGGAAAGCCGGGAGAGTCTCTGGTTCAGTATATGTTGGATTTTTATCATACAGATATCCGGAAATATTTCCCGGCGTTTAAAGAAAATCAGCCCCAGGGAGACATCGTATATGTTGTCTGTAAGGACGCTGCTCCGGCAGGACTGTTCCTGGGAAAGAAACGGGGAAAGGGTGAACTGGAGGTCCTTCTGGACTATTCTGTGCCGGCATACAGAGACTGTTCCGTGGGAAATTATCTCTATTCCAAATTAAAAGATCAGGGGATCCACAAAATGATCTTTACAGGAACGCCGGGCCCTCACGAACCTTATCTGCAGACCATGGGCTTTGAAAAGGCAGATGGAGTTTATGTAAAAGAACTGGCCTGACATATCCTGAAACACCGGGAATCGGTGTATAAAAAATCGGAAATTTTTGTCAGAGTTATGATTGCATATCAGAAAAACACGAGGTATAATAGGGCTGTTTGTCCTGAACCGGAACGGGGATCCCGGAATTTCCGGCAGAGGACGGCATAAAAATTTCGTGATATGCAGGGAGACCATTATATGAAAACTCTGAAAGATTTTTTTAGAAAAGAGACGGTTTTCTGCGTCTCTTTTCTGCTTGCTGTAATTTCAGCAGCAGCGGTGCGGCCGGATACAGCTTATCTGTCTTATCCGGATTACAGGACCCTGGCGCTGCTGTTTTGTTTTATGATCATTGTGGCCGGTTTCCGCTGGCTGGGAGTATTTTCTCTTTTAGGAGAGACGTTATTAAAGAAGGCCAGCAGTCTGCGGAACCTGTCTGTGCTTATGGTGCTTTTGTGTTTCTTCTCCAGTATGATCATTACAAATGACGTAACTCTGATCACCTTTGTACCCTTTACTATATTGGTATATCAGATGATCGGCCGGGAAGACCGGATCCTGAGGATCGTGGTGCTGGAGACCATTGCCGCCAATCTGGGAAGTATGGCTACGCCCATAGGCAATCCTCAGAATCTTTATTTATACTCGATGTCAGGAGTCACCCTGGGGGAATTTGCCCGGGCAGTTCTGCCTTACGCAGGCCTTTCCCTGATCCTTCTGGTGTGTATCCTTTTTACAGAAAAAAAGGAAGCCCTGGAGAGTATCTCCGTAAAGGAGCAGAAGGAGGTCCAGATAGGGAAATCTCTTCCCCAGCTTCTGGCATTTGCCGCTCTGCTGGTACTTTGCCTGCTGGTAGTATTTCGGATTTTTCCATATATTCCTGTGCTGATCTGTGTAGCAGCGGCAGTGCTGGCAGTGAATCGGAGGTTATTCGGAAAAGTAGACTATTTCCTTTTGCTGACTTTTCTCTGCTTTTTCGTTTTTATCGGAAATATGAAGCGCATCCCGGAGATCAGCGATACTCTGGCTTCCCTTGTCCAGGGAAAGGAACTGTGGGCAGGGATCCTTACCAGCCAGATTATCAGCAATGTACCTGCAGCGATCCTGCTGTCAGGATTTGCGGGGAATTTTTCCCTTCTCCTTACAGCTGTCAATCTGGGAGGTCTGGGAACCCTGGTGGCTTCGCTAGCAAGCCTGATCTCTTTTAAATTTTATACGGTGGAATATCCACGGAGAAAGGGAAGGTTTATGAAGGTTTTTACAGGGTGGAATCTTATTTTCCTGGGTATCCTTACCTGTGAAGCCCTTCTCCTTACATAGTTATATAGCGGAAGTCTCTCCGAAGGGAGAAGGCTTCCGTTTTTTTCTCTGCAAAGTAAAGAAAAAGTTAAGAATCTCTCTTGTACACCAGAATCCGGGGGCGTATAATGTGGGATATCAAAAAGATACGGAGGAGAAAAATGGACGGAAAAAAGCTCTTTTTTTCCAATGCAGACCTTCGGAACCTGATCCTTCCTCTGGTGGTGGATCAGTTCCTTCAGGCTTTTGTAGGTCTTGCTGATTCTGTTATGGTGTCCAGCGTAGGGGAAGCTGCGGTATCCGGTGTTTCTCTTATCGATACCGTCATGGTGCTGGTCATCAATATCTTTACGGCGCTTGCCACAGGAGGAGCAGTCATTACCGGCCAGTTCCTGGGTAAGCAAAGGTCAGAAATGGCCTGTAAGGCCACAAACCAGCTGCTGGCTTTTACCCTGAAAGCTTCTCTGGCGGTAATGATCCTGGGATATCTGGGACGGAATCTGATCACTCATGTGATCTTTGGCAATATCGAAGCAGACGTTCTTTATAACTGCAATGTTTACATGCTCATCGTTTTTGCTTCCATTCCCATGATCGCCTTGTATAACGCAGGAGCGGCGGCTTTCCGGGCAATGGGAAATTCCTCTATTGCGATGAAGACTTCTTTGCTGATGAATGCGATCAACATCTGCGGAAATGCCATTTTGATCTATGGGCTCCACAGAGGAGTAGAGGGAGTTGCAATCCCTACTTTAGTTTCCAGAACCGTGGCCTGTATCGTCATGCTGATCATGCTGAACGATCAGAAGCATATGGTCCATATTTATCACCCGTTTTCCTTTAAAACAGACTGGTCTCTCCTGAAAAAGATCCTGTATATCGGGATCCCCAATGGACTGGAGAACAGTATGTTCCAGCTTGGTAAGATCATGGTTCTGAGCATTGTGACGGGATTCGGAAC
The DNA here is from genome assembly GCA_019120515.1 of Candidatus Blautia avicola. Lineage (GTDB taxonomy): Bacteria > Bacillota > Clostridia > Lachnospirales > Lachnospiraceae > Blautia > Blautia avicola. The sequence goes on from DWUY01000307.1 coordinate 7,852, forward strand.
CGCGTCGATTGCCGCTAACGCGGTTTCCAACAATGTAGCCACTTTTGCCACCCTTCCCGGAATGGCCATCGGCTTTGCCATGCTCACCGTAGTGTCCCAGTGTGTGGGTGCCGGGGACTTTGAACAGGTAAAATATTACACCAAGAAGCTGATCAGGATCATTTATATTTCCGCTCTGGCAATAAACATTCTTGTGGTGCTGGCCGTGCCTTTTGTGGTGAGTATTTACGGACTTTCAGAAGAAGCCAGCAGCTATGCGCGGCAGATCCTGTTTTATCATTCTGCCTGTGTAGTGACCATATGGCCCCTGTCTTTCTCTCTGCCAAATACTCTGAGAGCGGCGGCAGATGTTAAGTTTACCATGGGGCTGTCTATCATATCTATGTGGATATTCCGGATCGGTTTCAGCGCAGTGCTGGGTGTTTATTTCCACATGGGTGTGTTCGGCGTATGGGTGGCTATGACTATTGACTGGCTGTTCCGGTCTATATGCTTTGTCACCAGATACATAAGAGGAAAATGGAAACATGCAGCACTGGTATAGGATGAAAGAAAACTATGAATAAAAAAGCATTTAAAGAACCGCAGATTCCCTCGGAACTGGCGGAAGTCAAAGACGCGCCGGGGCTTATACAGGGGACCAGAGAAGAAGAGGGAGAGATTTTCAGAAGGCAGTTTACCGGGATATTCTTGTCCAGGATCGACGGGAGTCATATTTCTTTTCAGCAGGTGGTGTTTCAGAACTGCAAATTTCTAAGCTGCTGTTTTGACAGAGCCGGCTTTACAGACGTAAAGTTTATAAACTGTGATTTTTCTAATTCCAGCATGAACGATATCAATTTCAGAAGCTGTGCCTTTGAGAACTGTAAAGCTCTTGGAACGGATTTTTACGGAAGCAATATCCGCCATGTCTCTATTGAAAACTGTAATTTCAGAGACGCAGGCATGGATGCGGTACGCATGAGCTATGTAAAAGCCTATCACACAGATTTTACCGATTCCAGCATGAGTAAATGCAATATCACCAATGTAGACTGGAAGGACGACTGCTTTAAAAACGTCAGTTTCTTCAAAACCTGGCTGAAGAATATTGATTTTACGCAGTGTGATATTACAGGTATTGTGATCTCTGATGGAAAGGACGAACTACGGGAAGTGATCGTAAACCTGGAACAAGCTATCATGCTGGCAAAGAGACTGGGGATCGTGATCAAAGAGCTGGAGAGATAGGACAGGCGCCGCAGGCGGCTTTATACTGTAAATGAGGGGATTTTTCCCTTGTAAAATGGAGGGGGATACTCTATAATGAAGTGGACGATCCAGCCTGCAGACAAAACGCTGGATCAGAATTTTTCAAATGATGATAAAAAGAACAGGAGGGCACTTTCTTGAAGAGAGAAACTGTTATTGTACTTGACTTCGGCGGCCAGTATAATCAGCTGATCGCAAGACGGGTACGTGAATGTAATGTTTACTGCGAAATCTATTCTTATAAAACAGATATTGAAAAGATCAAAGAAATCCAGCCGAAAGGTATTATTTTTACCGGCGGTCCTAACAGCGCCTATCTGCCGGATTCTCCCACATATACAAAAGAAATTTTTGAACTGGGCGTGCCTATTCTGGGAATCTGCTATGGCTCTCAGTTGATGATGCACCTGCTGGGAGGGACTGTGGAAAAGGCTCCTGTGAGAGAGTACGGAAAGATCGAAGTAACAGTAGATCAGAACTCCAAACTCTTCGAGAATGTGTCTGAGAAGACCATCTGCTGGATGAGCCATAACGACTATATTTCCAAACCGGCTCCCGGATTTGAGATCATTGCCCACACAGCAGACTGTCCTGTGGCGGCAGTAGAAAATACAGAAAAGAAGCTTTACGCAACCCAGTTCCATCCGGAAGTCCTTCATACAAAAGAAGGAAAGAAGATGCTTTCCAATTTTGTCTATAATGTATGTCAGTGCGCCGGAGACTGGAAGATGGATTCTTTCGTAGAAGAAACTATCAAAGCTATCCGCGAAAAAGTAGGAGACGGAAAAGTATTATGCGCACTTTCCGGCGGCGTGGACTCTTCTGTGGCAGCGGTCCTTCTTTCCAAAGCAGTAGGAAATCAGCTGACCTGTGTGTTCGTAGACCATGGCCTTCTCCGTAAAAACGAAGGAGACGAGGTTGAGGCAGTCTTCGGTCCGGAAGGCCCCTATGACCTGAACTTTATCCGTGTAAACGCTCAGGAAAGATTTTATAGCAAATTAAAAGGGGTAACAGAGCCTGAGAAAAAACGTAAGATCATCGGCGAAGAATTTATCCGTGTGTTTGAAGAAGAAGCGAAGAAGATCGGCGCTGTAGACTTCCTGGTACAGGGAACCATCTATCCAGACGTGGTAGAAAGCGGCGTCGGAGGAGAATCCACAGTGATCAAATCCCACCACAACGTAGGAGGACTGCCCGACTATGTTGATTTCAAAGAAATCATCGAGCCTCTCAGAGACCTGTTTAAAGATGAGGTACGCCAGGCAGGCCTGGAGCTGGGCATTCCGGATTACCTTGTATTCCGTCAGCCATTCCCTGGCCCGGGACTGGGAATCCGTATCATCGGCGAAGTAACTGCCGAGAAGGTAAAAATGGTGCAGGATGCAGACGCTATCTGGAGAGAAGAGATTGCCAAGGCAGGTATCGACAGAGAAATCGGCCAGTACTTTGCAGCACTGACGAATATGCAGTCTGTAGGCGTTATGGGAGACGAGAGAACCTATGACTACGCCATCGCACTGAGAGCAGTGACCACAACAGACTTCATGACGGCAGAAAGCGCAGAGATCCCATGGGAGGTAATTGGAAAAACAACCAGCAGGATCGTAAATGAAGTGAAACATATTAATAGGGTGCTTTACGATTGCACGGGGAAACCACCGGCAACGATTGAGTTTGAGTGATGAAATTGGATTTAGAAAGCTAGTGTTTATGCGGGTTGCAAGCAAATTTGTTTAGGCGCTGGCAACGATTTGGCAACATTTTCAACATCACGCACTAAATAATTACATCAAT
>DWUY01000308.1 GCA_019120515.1 Candidatus Blautia avicola
AACTTCCTTTTTTCAGGTTAAAGTGCTATAATGGCAGAAAATACCCGGGGCAAGGCCCTTGAATTATAAAGGAGCGCTACCTATGAGAGCCTTAAATTTAACCTTATTAACAGATTTATATGAATTGACCATGATGCAGGGATATTTCAAAAATCCCACGGACCAGATCGTGGTCTTTGACGCCTTTTACAGAAAAAATCCCTGTGACGGAGGATACGCCATTGCAGCCGGCCTGGATCAGATCATTGAGTATGTCCGTGATCTCCACTTTGCTCCTGATGATATCGACTATCTCCGCTCTCTGAATATTTTCGATAATGATTTTCTGGAATATTTAAGAGGATTCCACTTTACAGGGGATATTTACGCTATCCCTGAGGGAACCGTGGTATTCCCCAGAGAGCCCCTGCTGAAAGTCATCGCCCCTGTTATGGAGGCGCAGCTTGTAGAGACAGCCATCCTGAACCTGCTGAATCATCAGAGCCTTATCGCCACCAAAGCCTCCCGTGTAGTATACGCGGCAAAAGGCGATGGGGTCATGGAATTTGGTCTTCGCCGGGCCCAGGGACCTGACGCCGGTATCTACGGAGCCAGAGCAGCCATGATCGGCGGCTGTATCGGAACTTCCAACGTACTTACCGGTCAGATGTTTGATGTTCCGGTGAAGGGAACCCATGCCCATAGCTGGATCATGAGTTTTCCCGATGAGTATACAGCCTTTAAGACCTATTCCAAACTGTATCCTGATTCCTGTATCCTGCTGGTAGATACTTATGATGTCCTGAATTCCGGAGTTCCCAATGCCATCCGTGTATTCCAGGAAATGCGGGAGGAAGGCACTCTGGCGAAGGGATATGGTATCCGTATCGACAGCGGCGACCTGGCCTATCTTTCAAAGAAAGCTTATAATATGCTGGCTGCCGCAGGTTTTGAAGATGCGGTGATCTCCGCTTCCAGCGATCTGGACGAATATCTGATCGACAGCCTGAAAGCTCAGGGAGCCAAGATCAACTCCTGGGGTGTGGGCACCAACCTGATCACCTCCAACGGCAACCCTGCTTTCGGCGGCGTATACAAACTGGCTGCCATCAAAAATAAAAATGATAAGGAATTTACCCCTAAGATCAAGCTTTCCGAAAACATCGAAAAAGTCACCAATCCGGGCAATAAGACCATTCAGCGGATCTACGACAAGACCACAGGCAAAATCCGGGCAGATCTGATCTGTCTGGAAGACGAAGTCTTCGATCCCAGCAAAGATATGATCATCTTTGATCCTATGGCCACCTGGAAAAAGACAAAGATCTACGGCGGAACCTATACCTTGAGAGAGCTCCTTGTTCCAGTCTTCCTCAAAGGCAGATGTGTCTACACCTCTCCTTCCGTTATGGAGATCCGGGATATCTGCGCAAAAGAACTGGACACTCTCTGGGACGAGACCAGACGTCTGGTAAATCCTCAGGAGGTATATGTGGATCTTTCCGATAAGCTCTACAAGATCAAGACCGATCTTCTGGAACAGATGGGACAGGCTTCTATCCAGTAATTTCATTTTTCAATGCCTTTAAGGCTGATTCTTCAAGAATATTAAAAGACCGCCGACAGAAAATTCAGGCTCCTTTATCCTGCTTTTCTGTTTGGCGGTCTCTTTTCTCATTCTTAACCGTACTTCCGGGTTTGCCCCTACGGTTATATTTCTCATTTCTCCTGTTTTAACCGTACTTCCGGGTCTGCCCCTACGGTTACATTTCTCATTTTTCCTATTTTAACCGTATTTTCGAGCCCGGCCCTACGGTTATATTTCACATTTCTCCTGTTTTAACCGTACTTCCGGGTTTGCCCCTACGGTTACATTTCTCATTTTTCCTATTTTAACCGTATTTTCGAACCCAGCCCTACGGTTATATTTCCCACTTTTCCTGTTTTAACCGTATTTCTCGGATCTGGCCCCACGGTTACATTTCACATTTTTTCTATTTTAACCGTATTTTCGACCAGACATATGTCAGGGTATTGTTTGTTTAAAACATCCTCTGCCGGCAGAAACCGTTTTCTACTGTTCCATCTGTCTCCCCAGAAATCCTGCGGCAACCTGGGCCAGTTTTTCTTCGGTATCTGAAAATTTCCGTTCTCCTGGTTTATCCAGGATCACTACTGCTCCCACAGCGTCTCCAGCACAGGTAATGGTATAGATCACCTGTGAGCCGTATTCTCCCTTATCTTCCTCTAAGATCCGCACATAATTTCCATCTGTGATACGCATATTTTTCCTGTCAGAGATCATATCTTCCAGATCCCGGTTGATCCTTTTTTCCATATATTCCTTAGACCCGCTCCCTGCTGCTCCAATGATCTGATCCCTGTCTGTAATGCAGACCAGACATCCGGCGGCCTGTGCCAGGGCCTCGGCATATTCTCTGGAAAAGGTCCCCAGTTCCCCGATAGGAGAATACTTCTTCAAAATAATCTCTCCTTCTCTGTCCGTAAAAATCTCCAGAGGATCGCTCTCTCTTATCCGCAGTGTCCTTCTGATTTCCTTAGGGATCACCACCCTTCCCAGGTCATCGATCCTTCGTACAATTCCCGTAGCCTTCATATAAAAACTCCTCCATTTTACTTTTTAACATTTATCGCCTGTGTTTCCCGTAAATGTAGTATTTGTAAAATAGAGGAATTTATACTTTCTAAGCAAAAATCCGCTTTGCAAACCGCACAACTGCATTAAATATATAAATATTCCCGATTTTGATTAATGCGATAGTCCCGCCCTTTTATTTTGCTTCTATATGCAGGTTCTCCTGAAATTCCCTGATCCTTTCTTCCTGATAACTTCCTGCATAATCTCCTTTTGTGAAGTGATCCAGAGCCTCGGAAAAGCTTTCCCAGCTCTCTCTTTCCTGATAAGCCAGTATAGGATAGAAGAAAACTCCTGCCGCCTGCGCCGCTGCCATGTCTGCCGGTGCATCCCCTATCATCAGCACATGGTCTTTTTCGTAGCCTTTTTCCAGAAGCTTTCTCAGACAATCTTCCTTCCTGCCGTTTTCCTGTGACATGAGGAGATCCGTATACTGGGCCAGTTCAAAAACTTCCCATTCCTTATTGATCTCCTGTCGGTTCGCCGCAGTAAGGATCACGATATCTGCCTGTTCCCTGGCCAGTCTCAAAGCATCTTCTGTTCCCTCAAAAGGAGGTTTCTTGGTATCAGACACCATTGCCATAGACTGATTCACCAGTCTCGACCAGTCCAGAGCCTTTTTCATACAGCTATTCCCTGATTTTTCATAAGCCTCTTCCAGGCTTTTATCAGAAAGCTCCTCCGCAGATCCTGCCCAGTTCAGATATTCCTCCAGGCCTTCTACCCGGGTATAATTTTCGTGGATATTTTTCAGCACCTGCGCCAGACCCTGAAAACGGTTCACACCTCTTGAAGCGCTTAAAAGATTTACCTTTCTCCAGAGACGGATGATCTCCTCTCTGTACTCTCCCAGATCCCATTCATAAACCAGGCATGGTCCGAAACACCGCATATGCTTCACATCCATGGTGTCCATGACACAGCCGTCAGAATCAATACAGATTAAAAAATCTCTTGTTTTTCTGAATTCTTTAATATCCTCTTTCACTTTATGATCCCCCTGTTACATCCTTGAAATTATACCTTTTATTATAATCTCACATTCTTGTAACTTCAACAGAGAATCCTTATATTTTTTCGCAGAATTATAAGATACCAGGTTCAAAAGGTCTGCACACACATGAGCTTGCTCATGTGTGGGTACAAGATCTTGGTACCCACCCCTATATGAGCATGAAAGTGGGATGAATCTCCCACAATATGTGAATATTGGGAAGGATTGTGAGAGTGCGCAGCACGTAGCAATCCGCAGGTATCATAGTTGGAGGCCATCATTATAAGGAACTGTCAGGCCTGCTGTCTCCTGTAATAAACCATAGAAACCACTGTTCCCACAAAGGCCGCCGAAGCCAGAAAACTATATCCGGCTTCAATATTAAAGTGTTCTGTCAGAGTGCCTACCGCCCAGGGGAAAAAGGACATCCCCACTGCATAGACTGCCTGGAAAAACCCCATGGCCGTAGAACTTTTCTCTCTGGGGATCTCCTTCATAGACTCAGAAGTCAGATAAGAAAGAAGGATTCCCGTAGACATGCCCGGAAAAGCCTGAAGGATAAAAACCCCATAAATATTCCCCACAGCAGGCACCAGGATACAGTAGACTGCCGTCAGGAAAAATACAAGAGGAACATAAAATCTGGCGCCTTTTTTCTCACAGAGATCTGTAGAGGCAAACTGGGCGGAAACCACCGCCGCGATCATATAAAAGATAGAGGAACAGCCGATAAAAAGAGCAGAAGCTCCCATATCCTCCAGGATCTGTGTGGTAAAGGACATTGCCGTTGCCATCTGGATCCCCTGCTGGATCAAGGCCAGAAGGGCAAAGAGGATCAGCCGCCTGTTCCCGCATACAGAAAGATACGTTCCTATTCCGGGCCGCTTCTCTCCTTTTCCTGTCATCGGCATCAGGTCCTCTTTTACAAAGATTCCGCCGATAACGCCGGCAATTCCTGCGATCACACCTGCGCCGCACAGAAATGCCATACCCATCTTTCCATAAAAGCAGGAGCTGAATACAAAAGCCAGACACATGCCCAGGTTACAGGCCATGATCACTTTGCTGGTGGCCTTCTGCTGCTCCTTTTTTGAAAAATAATTGGAATAAAGGACCATGTAGGCGATCCACATCGATGCGGCACAGCCTGAGATCAGGTTCGCCGCCAGAAATCCCGGGCCGGTGGGGATCAGTATCCTTACCAGGCAGGCAAGACCTGCCAGTCCGGCTCCCAGTATAACAAAGATCTTATGTTTTCCCGCATAATCTGCCAGAACTCCCAGAGGGAGCCTGAACGCCAACTGGGTGATCCCATAAGCTCCCACGATAGTTCCTGTAAATCCAGCCGCCACTCCCGCCGCAGTGAGAAAAGGCGTCTGATAAGGTATATGAAGATACAGGGCGAACCAGAAAAGAACCACAACTGCCAGAAGAAGTCCTTCTCTGGAAATCCCCTTTTTCTTTTGTCCGCTCATTGTTTAGTCACATTCAGTCAGATGAATCTGTACTGCCTCATAATCATCACTGACTACAGGCAGGAGGTATCCTCCGTTCATCAGAGCTGCTCCTGTTAAATTTAATTCTGTTCCCTCTACATGATAGAGCGCTTCCGGCTTCAGTCCTCTTAAATATACAAACTGGAAAGGCGGATTTGCCTTTGTGCGAAGGACTACCACGTTTACCAGAGACTCTTTCTGGTCTTCAGAGACAAACTGCCATGCCACATAGTTGGACTTTGTGCCGTCATCTGACAGTCTGTAATACTCTCCCTGCTGGATCAGATCATAGTATTTCTTGAATTCCTCTACCTGTTCTCTCACTATATTCTTATCTTCTTCAGACATCTCTGTGATATCCAGCTCGTAACCGAAAGTACCGGACATGGCAACCACGCCTCTGGTCTTCATAGATACTGATCTTCCTGTCTGATGGTTAGGACATACCGATACATGAGATCCCACTGTGGAGATAGGATAAGCAAAAGATGTACCATACTGGATCCGCAGACGCTCAATGGCATCTGTGTCATCACTGCACCAGATCTGCGGATGATAATACATCATACCGGCGTCAAATCTTCCGCCGCCGCCGCTGCATCCCTCAAAGAGCACATCCGGGAATTTATGTGTGATCTTCTCCAGGAAGTCATAAAGTCCCAGGATATATCTGTGGAATACCTCTCCCTGTCTCTCCGCAGGCAGCATTGCGGACCATACGTCTGTCATATGGCGGTTTGCGTCCCATTTTACATATTCAATATTGGCGCTTTCCAGGATCTCGCTCATCTTATCAAAGATATACTGTCTTACATCCGCCCTTGAGAAGTCCAGGACCAGCTGGTTCCTTCCTCTTGTAAGGGAATGTCCCGGAACCTTTAATGCCCAGTCCGGATGAGCTCTGTAAAGGTCGCTGTCCTCAGATACCATTTCCGGCTCGAACCAGATACCGAATTTCAGGCCGATCTCATTTACACCGTCTACCAGACGTTTCAGGCCTCCCGGAAGTTTCTTTTCATTAACCACCCAGTCTCCCAAGCCGCTGTTGTCATCATCTCTCTTGCCAAACCAGCCGTCATCCATGACCAGCATTTCAATACCTACTTTTTTAGCCTCTCTTGCAATTTCCAGAAGCTTGTCTGTGTCGAATCCAAAATAAGTAGCTTCCCAGTTATTGATCAGGATCGGTCTTCTGGCATTTTTAAATTTACCCCGGCAGATATTCTGACGGATAGCCTTATGGTAATTTCTGGACAGTTTTCCCATACCTTCTGAAGAGAAGGACAGCATAACCTCAGGAGCTGTAAAATATTCTCCCGGCTCTAACAGAAAATCAAACTGCGTATCATGGATACCCATGGTAAGACGGGTGTTGTTAGCCTGAGATACCTCAGCCTCTGCCTGGAAGTTTCCGCTGTATACAAAGCAGGAACCCCAGCACCAGCCGCTGTCTTCTGTGGTATCATGTTTTGCCAGCATTACAAAGGGATTATACTGATGGCTGGAATAGCCTCTTCTGCTGCCTACTCCCTGGATCCCGTGGTGAAGAGGACTTCTCTCCATTACACGCTCCATGGCATGACGTCCGTAAAACTGAATAAAATCCATATCCTTCTGATGGAAATCCAAACACATGGAATAAGCTCTTCTCAGATGTACGCTCTCTTTTCCCTGATTGATGACCTTACATGCTCTTGTAATGATATCCAGATTTTCAAACACTCCGTAATAAAGGATCACTTCCACATGTCTGTGGATATCTCTCAGAGTGATCTTCAGAGTTTCTGCCTTCTCATCTCCCTGGTACATGGCCGGAAGCCCTTCCAGAGCATATTTGCCCTCCAGGATCTCATGATCGATGTATTTCAGGTTTGTTACCTGGCTGCCGTCAGGATAAACTACTCTCAGACAGTAGTCCCTGTAGTCTCCTGTTCCGTACCCCGGATATTCCAGAAGCTGGGTATCCAGAGAAAACCCCCTGTCATCGATTCCTTCCGGATTTCCGGAGAAACCTCTGTCAATCGTTCTCCATAAATAGGACATATCTGTATCCCCTACATTAGGTCCGTAATAGGTGTGGAATAAAAATCCTCTGTCCGCTTTCATCTGATACACAGAATTTTTTGTTTTCAATGTGATCACATTGTCTTTACAAGTAATTGCCATCTTCTATTTCCTCCTGTTTTTAATTATTTGATCAGCCCGAAATGTTCCATGGCCGCATAGATACCGTCTTCTTCAATATCTTTAGTCACATATGAGCAGCAGGCCTTTATGGCCTCTTCCCCGTTCCCCATGGCAATGCTGTGAGGCACAGCCTCCAGCATAGAACGGTCATTTTCACTGTCCCCGAACACATAACAGTCTTCAATACTCTTTCCCAGATACTTACACAGAAAGAAAATCCCTGTTGCTTTGGAATAATCCTTCTGGATCACTTCGTACATATCATGTCCCCTGTCTATACAGAGAAAATATCTGGAAAGATATTCTTTCAGCTCCTGATTTTCCCTGGTAGGCTTCAGCACTGTCAGAAGCTTATCATATACCTTCTCCCCTCCCTGGATCACCTCCTCGATGTCTCTTCCCTGAAGTTCAAAGATCTTCTGGGCTCTTCCTACCCATCCGTCTTCATCAGGTATTTCATAGTCGAAATAAATGGCATCCGAGGCTTCATAAAATACGGGAACCTTATATTTTCTCACAGTTTTTGCCACTTCGGCGCAGAGCGCATTGCTCAGCTTGGCCGAAAGCAGTTCCTTATCTCCCAGGAAAATATTCGTCCCGCAGCCGCACACATATCCGTCAAAATCCAGACTGGTGACTTTTTCGGGAAGACCTGTCCTGGTCCTGCCGGTATTCACAAAAAGCAGATGGCCTTCTTCCCTGGCCATTTTTATAGCTTTTTTTGTACTCTCCGGTATCCTTCCCGTTCCCTCAGTGATCAATGTGCCGTCTATGTCAAAAAACAACAGCTTCTGTTCCATTGTCTTATCTCCTTTGCTCTCCGTTATTTTTTGATACATTGCTGTTCTCCATTTTTTATTATATAATCTAATGAAGAGAGAATCTATCTTTTTTTACATAAATTATTGTGAAATTGTTGAATTTTTAAATCAGCCCTGGTATTTTCTCAAAAGGAGTTTTATATGGAAAAAAGATCAGCCTCGGAACAATCTTCCCTTACCGTCTATTTCTGCGGAAAAGAAGAGTGTCAGCCGGGACATTATTTCGGACCTGCTGTCCGCCCTCACTATCTCATTCATGTAATTTTAAAGGGAAAGGGAATCTTTCAGAAAAGCGGTGTAACCTATACGCTGAAAAGAGGAGACGCCTTTCTCATTCCCCCTATGGAATCCACTTACTATCAGGCCGACCAGGAGGATCCCTGGAGTTACGCCTGGGTAGGATTTGACGGAAAAGCCTGTCCGGAAATCTTTAATCAGACTGTTTTCTCAGATTCCTTTATCTATCAGAATCCCGGCAGCAATGTTTCTGCCCTTCTGGGCTGCATGGATCGGCTTCTGGCCTCCTTCACCCAGTCTCACGGGCGTCAGTTGGAACCTATAGGAAATCTGCTTCTGCTCCTCTCCTTTATGCAGGATCCTTTTCTGGAAAAAAGCCGGGACTATTCTGACGAATATTTCCGGTCAGCCAAAGAATATATAGAGCACAACTACAGCTATGATATCCGCATCTCTGATGTAGCCAGGCATGTGGGCATAGATCGTACTTATCTGTACAAAATATTTATGGAGCATGAAAATACCTCTCCCAAACAGTATCTTCTCTGGCACCGTCTGAGGATGGCCGTCCAGATGCTCTGTTCTACTGATTACACGATTACAGAAATCGCGCTCTCCTGCGGATTTAAGGACGCCCCTTCTTTCTGTAATTATTTTAAAAAACATATCGGATCTACTCCCCGGCTCTTCCGGAAAGAATTTAAAGACCAGGGGAAAAGACTATAAAGAAAGCCCCATCCGGAATCCACATTTTTTCCGAATGGAGCTTTCTTTTTCCACATTTTTCTATATTTTTACACACCCATAGGCATAACGAAGAAGTACATCACAATAAAGTGGCAGATACTTCCTCCCATGACAAACAGATGAAAGATCTCATGAGAACCGAAATTCTTATGTTTGGAATTAAAGATCGGAAGCTTTAACGCGTAGATCACACCGCCAATGGTATAGATCAGTCCGCCTGCCAGAAGCCAGCCGAAACCTGCCGGCGAAAAAGCCTTTACAATAGGCACAAAGGCGAACACACACAGCCATCCCATACCGATATAGATCACCGAAGAAAACCATTTCGGACAGGTGATCCAGCAGGCTTTCACGATAATGCCGACGATCGCCACCGCCCATACTGCCGCGCAGAGGATATATCCGGTCCGTCCCTCCAAAGTGATCAGGCATACCGGTGTATAGCTTCCTGCGATCAGGATAAAGATCATCATATGATCCATTTTTCTCAGACGCCGGTTCACCTTTTCTGTAGAATCTACCGTATGATAAATAGTGCTTGCCGCATAGAGCAGGATCATACTCAGGATAAACACGCTCATTGCGATCATGTATATGCTTCCCGGCTCTCTGGCCGCCTTGATCAGTAAAGGCGCCGCCGCGATAACGGCCATAACACAGCCGATAAAATGGGTAATAGCGCTGCCCGGATCTTTGATCTTGAATTTCATACTCACCACTCCTGTTCTTATTTTTGCCTATACAGTATATTGCATTTTGTTAATTGGTATTCATAATTTTATTATGTAGTTTTGAAAACTATGTTTCGATATTCATTATACTACAATAGTCTTGTATAAAAAGCAAGAGTAAGTTTTTGTGTTTTTTCTCCTTTTTTCTAAAAACGGTTCGAAATAATTTTTCTGCCGGGCGTATCGTGAAAAAAAAACAGGAAAAACCGGCTGTTTTCAGTCTTTCCTGCATTTTTATATTTTCTTCTTCACTTTATCCTTTTTCTTTTTATACCAGCCACAGATACTCATAGGGACCCAGGACGATATTTTCCCACAGCCTTACTGTCTTCCCCTGGATCAGGTCATGGAGTTCTCCGGGCAGTCCGAACCAGTTGACCGTATTGCAGTCTACTACCTGCTCTCTTTCGCTGAAGTTTGCCAGCACCAGCATCCGGTTTTCTTTATGGAATCCAAACACCGCTTTATTCTGTGTGTCCACAGGTATCGAGTGGAGTTTTGAGGAAAATACATCATGGCTCTTCCTGATTTCGATCATTTCTTTGATCCTGCTGAAGATAATTCCCTCAACCGTGCTCTGGTCATGACGGTTTGCAGCCTTCTTCCAATCCATAGGAGGACGGTGGAGCCACCGGGAATCATGGGCGATCTCAGGATCTTTCTTGTAATCCCACCAGTTCAGTTGTCCAAGTTCGTCTCCGCTGTAGAGCAGAGGGATCCCTGTATACGAAATGATAATGCTGTTCAGCAAAAGGATCCTCTTTACAGAAAGTTCCAGCTTATACCGGTCTTTTTCCACTACAGCCTCTTCCAGTCCGCACATAGATGCCATGGTTCCGCTGTTTCTCGCGTCCAGAGTCTGGGGGTTGAACTCATACAGTTCTCCTCTTGAAAAGCTTCCCGGGAATTTTCCTTCCATAAACTGGATGATAAACTGCTTGTGAGCCTCCGGATCCATTCCCAGCTCCCGGATGATATCCGTCTCAAATCCCCATCCGATATCATCATGACATCTGGCGTAATTGATCCATACGCCGTCTTCCGGAGTTCCATAGTCAATAGCCAGAGACTTTTCCATAAGCCTTACGTCTCTTGTTGCCAGAGAATTCCACAAAAGGACCATCAGGGAAGCGTTATACATAATATGACACTCTTTCTCCTGAGGTGTTCCAAAATATTTCACGATCTCATGAGGTTCTACGATGGCCTCCCCGAGGAAGATCACGGACGGACACACTTCCTCTACGATCATTTCATACATTTTCAGGAGAGTATGGACCTGAGGAAGATTCATACAATTTGTTCCCAGTTCCTTCCACATATAAGGGATAGCGTCCAGACGGAAAATATCGATCCCTTTATTTGCCAGGGTAAGGAGTACCTCTGCGATCTTATTGAATACATTGGGATTTTTATAGTTCAGATCCCACTGGAACTCGTAGAATCTGGTCATTACAAACTTCTGGATATCTTCATAATAAGTAAAATTTTTCGGCGCCACAGAAGGGAAGATCTCTGTCATTGTTTTTTCATACTCTGAAGGAATGCCATAATTGTCGAACATATAGTACATATCTTCATAGCCAGGCTCGTTCTTCTTAGATCTCTGAGCCCATTCATGTTCTTTTGCCGTGTGGTTCAGCACGAAATCAATACAGGTGCGTATCCCTTTTCTTTTTAATTTTCCCACAACTCTTTCCAGCTGATCCATGGTACCCAGCCTTTTATCTACATTAAGATAATCCGCTACCGCATATCCTCCGTCGTTCTGTCCCTCTCTTGGCTGGAGCAGAGGCATAAAGTGTACATAGGTAACCCCCAGATCGCTTAAATATTCGATCTTAGACTCGAATTTCTTTAAGTCTTCACTGAATTTGTCCACATACAGCATCACGCCTACCATCTTTTCTGACAGATACCAGGAATTTCCTTTCTTATCCTGCCGTTTGAGCTGGGGGCTTCTGTTGGCTTTGGCTGTTTCCATGATCTCTAATAGCTGATCATAAAAAAAGTTGGTGATTCCGTTTTCTCCGTAGAGTCCATAGTATAGACTCCTCAGCCTGTCCATTGACATATTTTTTTCTCCCTTCTTATAATTACATTTTATATAGATGTTGGGATCAAGGACCCCAACTATGATACCTGCGGATTGTGACCTGCCATGGGGTTTTTGCTGCCGCTTCCATCGGCCTAGACCTTCTGCTCCTGGTATCTTCTATTAATGGTTCTGTATTGCTTTTCTGGAAACCTTTCCACAGTCTAACTATAAGGATTCGGCAATGCTTTGTCAATCCCCGTCTTTCCTTTTCAGCAGGTTTCTCCCTGACGCCATAAAATTTCCGTTATCTTATCCTCCGGGATCTCCTCCCCCTGGATCCGTCTTGTCAAAATATTCGTAAGATCCTGGGAAATTTTGTCAATCTGCTGTACTATGGCGCTGATCCTTGGAGATATGCTTCTGGTCATCTCGGTTCCGTCATAGCTTATGATCTTCAGATCCTGAGGAATTTTCTTTCCTCTCCTCTCTCCTTCCCACAAAAAAGCTTCCGCCAGAGGATCTGAGGCAAAGACGCCGTCCACATCCCGGTATCTCTCCAGACATCTTCCTGCTATTTCAGAATAATATCCCATATCAAATTTATCCTGTCTGGTATACTCCTCCAGGACCTGGATGCCAGCCGCTTCCAGGCAGTCCTTCAGTTCCCTGTGGGCCATTCCCACAGATATATGGCCTTCCCTGGCGTCTTCCCCATAGATGTTCAAGATCTTTTTGCAGCCCCTGTCTATGAAATGCTCCGCTGCCATCCGGCCCGCCGCCTTATGGTCTGACCTGACCATAGGAATATGGCCTCCGAAATCTCTGTCAAAGGATACCACTACCCGTTTGCTCCTCAGATAGGCTTCATCATTAAAAGAATGGGTAGCTGTTATGATCCCGTCCACCAGATTGTTTTCCAGCATATCCAGATAATCCTCTTCTCCATGGCCTCCGCTGACCGTACAGCAAAGCATGGTCTTATATCCCTTTTTATAAAGATCTGATTCCAGTTCCTGGACCAGCCTGGAAAAAAAGCAATGATCCAGAGCGGGAACCAGTATGCCGATGATCCCTGACCTGTTCTTCAAAAGATTCTGGGCAAAGACATTCGGCGTATAAGACAGCTTTCTTGCTGCTTCTTCAATCTTCCTTTTTGTCTCAGGCGCTACATATCCTTTTCCTGACAGAGCCCTGGAAGCGGTTCCCAGACCTACTCCTGCCAGATTTGCCACATCTTTAATACTTGCCATATCCTGATCTCCTAATCTCTGCTTTTTCTTGGCGGTTCTTTTATATAACTTTTTTATCATAACATATATCCTGTCTCCTGTGAAATAGTCAAATGGACATGCCAGCATGTCCGCTTGGCTCGTTGCCCGCGGAAATAAAGGAAGGAACCTCCCGGATCACTGCTTTTTCCAAAAATTTTGCAAAATATACTTGACTATTTTAATCCGATATGTTATCTTAATATCAGTAACAATTACTATTATTAATCGTTCTGAATTTCCGGCGATAGAAAGGAGAGAAAGCCTATGGCAACATTAAAGTACAGCAGGCAACGGGAATGTATCCGGGACTTTGTGAGAAACTGTCACGAACATCCTACTGCAGATAACGTATATGCAGGGATCAAGGAAGAATTTCCAAATATCAGTCTGGGAACTGTATACAGAAATCTGTCTCTCCTGGTGGAGCTGGGAGAGATCGCCAAGATTTCCACTGGAAACGGACCTGACCGGTTTGACTGCAATACCAAACCCCACAGTCATTTTATCTGTACCCAGTGTCACTGTATCAAGGACATTGAAATGGCAGATATGGACTATATTACGCAGAAAGCCTCTGAAAATTTTGACGGAGAGATCACTGCTCATACTACAACTTTTTACGGTATCTGTAAAAACTGTTTAGATCAAAAAAATTTACAGAAAAGTAGTTGACAATTTTTCTCTAGTATGTTAGATTTGACGTAAGGACAAAATAGTAATCATTACTATTATTAAATTCCTGTAAAAACCTGGCAACGCCAGATTTAATAAAATTCAATAAGAAAAGGAGATCAAAGTTATGAAAAAATTTGTATGTAGTGTATGCGGTTATGTTTATGAAGGCGAAGCTGCTCCTGAGAAATGTCCAGTATGTGGAGCGCCTGCTGAGAAATTCACAGAGCAGACAGGCGAGATGAGCTGGGCTGCAGAGCATGTTGTAGGCGTTGCTCAGGGCGCTAGCGAAGATATCATGGAAGACTTAAGAGCAAACTACGAAGGCGAGTGCAAAGAAGTTGGTATGTACCTGGCTATGGCAAGAGTTGCTCACAGAGAGGGATATCCTGAAATCGGTTTATACTGGGAGAAAGCAGCTTACGAAGAAGCTGAGCATGCAGCTAAATTTGCTGAACTGTTAGGCGAAGTTGTTACAGACAGCACAAAGAAAAACCTGGAAATGCGTGTAGAAGCTGAGAACGGCGCTACAGCTGGTAAATTTGATCTGGCTAAACGTGCAAAAGCAGCAAATCTGGACGCTATCCATGACACAGTTCATGAAATGGCAAGAGACGAAGCTCGTCACGGAAAAGCTTTCGCAGGTCTCCTGAAGAGATACTTCGGCTAATCTCCGATTTTCAAAACTGAAAAACTGAAACTGTTAAACCGGCCCATAAATCTATATGATCTTCCTTTATGGGCCGGTTTTTCCATTTATAAAATGTATTTTTTATTTTGGCAAAGCTATGTGTTATATAAATTCATACTAAGGAGGTTTTTACTATGAGCAAATACGCAGGAACAAAAACAGAGCAGAACTTACTGGCAGCTTTCGCCGGTGAATCTGAAGCTAGAAATAAATATACCTTCTACGCTTCCGCAGCTAAGAAAGCCGGTTATGAACAGTTGGCAGCTCTCTATCTGGAAACCGCAGACCAGGAAAAAGAGCATGCAAAAATGTGGTTTAAAGAATTCCACGGCATCCATGATGTAGCAGCCAACCTGGAGGACGCCGCTGCAGGTGAAAACTACGAGTGGACAGATATGTATGCCCGGATGGCCAGAGAAGCCAGAGAAGAAGGCTTCCCGGAACTGGCTGCTAAATTTGAAGGGGTCGCAAGAGTAGAAGCAGCCCATGAAAAACGTTATCGGAAGCTTCTGGAAAGCTACAAAGCAGACAAGACCTTTAAGGGAGACGCTCCTTTAGGCTGGAAGTGCAGGAACTGCGGATATGTACATATGGCAGACGAAGCTCCTGAGGTCTGCCCGGTATGCGCTCATCCAAGAGCTTACTTTGAAAGAAAAGTAGAAAACTATTAATCAAAGGACCCTTGCGGCAGCCGCCAAATGGATATGCAGACATGTCCGCTTTGCTCGCTGCCGGGAAGAATAAAATTTTCTAAAAGGGGCTGTCGCATTAGTCATATTTCAGGAATATTTATACATTTTATGCGAATTTGTCGAGCATAGCTTTGAGACCATAGGCTCAAAGCGGCACAGACTGAGCAATAAAATGTATAAATATTCTTGATCTTGATTAATGCGACAGCTCTTTTTTTGTCCTTAAAACGAAAAATTTTCTTTGTATGTAATCCATTGAATTTAAAGGCCAGGGATTTTATAATGATGTTCAGAAAGAAAGTATACGGAATATAAAGGAGAATTGCTATGATCATCAAAAACGGACTGGTATTCCAGGAAGACGGGGCCTTTGTGCCAAAAGAGATCTATATTCATAAAGGAAAGATCGTGTCCTCAGCATCTGAGACTGAAGATAAACGTGTCTATGACGCTCGGGGTATGAAGGTTCTTCCTGGGCTGGTAGATATCCACAGTCACGGAGCCTTTGGCCACGATTTCTGTGACGCAGATCCGGAAGGACTGAAGGAAATCCTCCGATACGAGAAATCCCATGGGATCACCTCTTACTGTCCCACTTCCATGACTTTATCCAAGGAACAGCTTCTGGAAATATTTTCCTCTGTAAAAGATATGGAAACTTCCCCTGATATGGCCAGGATCGCCGGCATTAATATGGAGGGTCCTTTCGTAGATGTAAAGAAAAAAGGAGCTCAGGCAGCGGAACATATCTGCCCTCCGGATCCGGGTTTTTTCCGTCTCTGCAATGAGCGCTGCGGAAATATCATAAAACTGGTAACCCTCTCGCCAAAAGAAGAAGGGGCCCTTGACTTTATCCGGGAACTGAAAGAAGAAGTCATGATCTCCATAGGTCATACTACCGCTGATTACGACTGTACGAAAAAGGCCATGGAGGCTGGAGCTGCTCATGTGACTCATCTCTTTAACGCTATGCCGCCTTTTGCCCACAGAGACCCGGGAGTCATAGGGGCCGCCCTGGATACAGAAAACTGTATGGCGGAGCTGATCTGCGACGGTTATCATATCCATCCTTCCATGATCCGGGCCGCATTTAAAATGTTCGGGGAGGAGCGTATCTGTCTGATCAGCGATTCCATGATGGCCACAGGAATGCCAGACGGCCAGTACGAACTTGGAGGACAGGCTGTATATATGAAGGACCGGTTCGCCGCTCTTTCTGACGGAACCCTGGCTGGCTCCGCCACCAACCTTTTCGACTGCATGAAAAAAGCCATGGAATTCGGCATTCCCGAACCCACAGCCATCTTCGCCGCTACCAGAAATCCGGCAAAGAGTATCGGGATCTATGATAAAGTAGGATCCATCACCCCCGGCAAATACAGCGATCTTGTCATCGTAGACGACCAGTATGAACTAAAAAAGATTTTCTGATATTCCAAAGCCGGCGGACCTACCGCCGGCTTTGTCTAACACTCACTTATTTTTTACAGCTTCTTCCTGCTGCTTTATCAGCAGGATCTTATTTTCTCTCGTCATTCGTTTAATTTCCCATTCCCGCCTCATAGCCTCTTCCTTGGTCTGAAAAGTCTCATAATAGGCCAGTTCCACCGGCCTGCGGGCCCTGGTATATTTAGCGCCTTTTCCCTCATTATGGCAGGCCAGCCGCCTCTCCAGATTGTTTGTCCATCCGGTATAAAGACTTCCATCCCGGCACCGGAGTATATAAGTATAATTCATCCTTCTGCTCCTGATCTATGTAATGGACGTCTCATCTGCATACATAAGCAAGACATGACGCCCTATATATTAAGCTGCCGATAAACAAGTACTTTACCTATAGGACCATCTGCCCAAAAGGCAGGATCCGTTAAAAAAGACTGTAAGAGTATGATCGGCTGCGGATTTTTCTCCGCATACTTTATTATACTCTTACAGCCTGAGATTGTGAATCTTTTTACGGAAGATACTGAAGGGGATCCAGTGGAGTTCCATCTTTCTGAAGTGCAAAATAGAGATTTGCCCCTTCTTTTGTATAGTATTTTGTAGGCTCATTTACATAGCCCAGGACCGCTCCTGCAGAAACATATTCTTCTGCCTGGAAAGGCACATCTTTTAACTGTCCGTAAATTGCCTGGTATCCGTTTCCCATATCTACAGTCACTGTAGTTCCCGTCTCTTCATTTTCCGTAATAGACAGGATCTGTCCATTAGCCACTGCCATAACCGGTGTTCCTGCCTCTGCGGAAATTGCAATAGCAGGGCTTGTCTTATAGACATTCAATGTAGGAAAATACACCGTGTTATCCATATTGTAATCAATGACTACCTGGCCGCTTACCGGCCACTCCATCAGAGAACTCTCTGTGAAATTGAGATCCGGAGCCATAGCGGTTTCCACCTGCTCGCTTATCTGAGCAGAAGCCTCCTCAGAATCCTGCGCCGTCTCTTCCTGGTTTTCTCCAGTCTCTCCGGTTCCTGCAGCCTGAGTATCTGCTTCCTGATCCTGGATATCCTCTGTCTGATCTGTCTCATCCGTTTCTGAAGCCGCCTCTTCTTCCACATCTCTGGTTCCCTCTACGTTAGATGTATTTGCATCTGCCGTTTCCTCCTCAGGATCCTCTCTTTCCTCTGTCTTTATCGCCTGGTCAACAGAATCCTCTTCGTTCTCCATAACAAGTTCTTTCTCATTTGGCGTGCTCTTACTCCCGGACTGATACACAATACCGCAGGTAGCCACCAGCGCCAAAGTCAGAATACCGCCCAGCAGTAAACGAATTTTTTTCTTTTTATTCATAGTTTTCACCTCTGCCTATCCCGGAGCGATCCGCCCCTTTTTCTTTTCAAATATAGAATTGCCAGAAAATGAAAACTTATGCACAATCCGTTTCTCTTTTTCTCTATATATGGTAAAATGGTGATATCAGAGTCAAAAAGCAGCCCGATAGGGCAGAACAAGAACAAAACACTTCAGATGGAGGATTTTCAATGGTCAAAACTTACAAAGGCTGTTTTGCAGCCGTATTTATCTTTATAGATTTCCTGGTCCTGCTGCTGTGCTACCATATTACCCAGGCGCCGGTGCTGTACTACATTCTGGCAGTGATCATACTCCTGTCCAGTATCTTTTACATTGTTTATAAACTTCGGCCTGATTTCCGGGATTTTCTGGACGATCATGTAGATATTCCTTTTCTCTACGCCCTTGTGGTACTCCTGTGCAGCATCGTTTTTCTCCGCACAGGAGTCATGGATCTGCTCTCACTGAAAAATCCCTCCCGGGCTGTGCTGAGCAATGCAGAGTTTACCATGAACCGGCATATCCTGAATCTGAATACTTACAGACTTTCCGGTACCAACGAAGAAGAAGAGACTCTTTCTCTCAACATCAATAAAGATCTGTATAATTCTTTTTCTTATGCAGTTCCTTCAGAGGAGCTGGAGGACCATTCAAAGAAGCAGTCCTATGCCTATTCAGAGAACGCCCTTTTTGACGTAACTTATCTTTCCGGTTCCAAAAGGGTACTGGCTATCACCGCTCAGGATCTCCCGGCAGAGGATCCTGAGGATACACAGGCCTCTGATCTGATACCGGATAGCAGCAGTCTGGAAAGTCTCCAGGCCGAGATCACTTCCATTACAGACGCTACCACTATGGAGGCAAAAGTCACCGACCTGAAAGATTATTCCGGAGATGTTATCAAAAACGGAAGCACGATTACCATACATGGCTCCATGACCCTTCTCTATCCCTTTAATGTTCAGGGATTTTACGAGATCAAAGAAGGCGATCAGGTAGAATTTCCTATTTCAGATGTTTCCACAGGAGATGGCATCACAGTAGAAACTTCCTATCTGAACCTGGTCACAGCGCCTTAATACACCCCTGCTTTCCTGCAGGGCTTACAAACAGAAGATACACAAAAGGCCGGGCTTTTCAATTTAAGGCTTCTACAGTCAATTCAGGAAAAAAGTACGAAAGGATTTCTTCGTACTTTTTTCCTTCTAAAGACATCTGCTGGACGGTATACTGGCTGAGTCCCAGCCCATGACCCTGGCCCATGCATAAAAACCGTATTTCTCCATCCAGATCCTGGACGGTAAAACAGGAAGAAGGAAGATCCAGCAGCTCTCTTACTTCTTCTCCCTGAAACTCCTGATCTCCCATCTGGATTTCCATCACATAATCCGCTGAGTCTGTATCTTTGATTTCCACAGTCATATCCTCATCAAGAGAAAATCCCGAATATTTATTTTTGATCTTATCTTCCAGCTCTTTCTTTGAAAAATAACAGCCTTTCACATATTCCGGGCTTTCTATATCCATAGATGTATCTACAGAGGGAAGATAGCTATACTCCTCTCCCAGGATTTCTTTTCCATCTCTTGTCTTCCCTCCGCTTAAAGTGTGATAAGGAATCTCCTTTACTTCTCCATTTTGTTTCAACACCTGTCCCCGGGTTTCCCTGGCAGCCTCCAGAAAAACCTGATATTTTTCCAGCATAAAACTGTTCATATCCTGTTTTCTTATATAATTTACAGCTTCCTGTATAACACAATCCCCTTTCTCTGTGTCCTGCCAAATGTACAGATTGCTTCTGGCCGCCACAGTCTGTACCTTAATAGCTTCTTTACTGCAGTCCCAGGAAATCTGGGAAGCTGTCACAGCCGGCACATATTCTTCCAGAGAAATATCCCTGCGCAGAGGACATGCCTCTCTTCCCAGGATAAGGACTGTCATCAGGTAGGGAAAAAGAAGAAAAAACAGTAATAGAAATGCAACCGAATCTTTTTCTTTATACATAAAAAAGGGACCTGGATCCTGACTTATCTTTATTATATGTCAGGAAGCGCAAGTCCCATACATTCTTTACTTCTTTACAACAAATACCGGCAGGGGAGGATCTTTTCTCCTGTTATAAAAACTGTTTACAATGACCAGATATTTTTTCTCATCCAGATCCCTGAGATATTCCAGGATCCTGTCCTTTTCCTCATATCCCGTATCTCCTCCGCTGTAGATACAAAGGGCCATAACTCCTCCTTTTTTCAAAAGATCCAGTCCCTTTCCCACAGCTTCCACACTGGTATCCGGCCGGGTTGCCAGGGTATGATCTCCCCCTGGAAGATAACCAAAATTAAAGAAGATCCCGTCTGCCGACTCTTTCTGTACATATCTGTCCATGTATACATGACTTTCCAGATACAGGCTGGCACGGTCTCTTAGCTGATGCTCTCTAAGAAGCCGGTCTGTAGCTGTCAAAGCCTGTTCCTGGATATCAAAAGCCAGGACCTTTCCCTTTTCTCCTGCCATCTGACAGAGAAACAAAGTGTCATGTCCGTTTCCCATGGTAGCGTCTATATACAGTCCCTCTTCCGGAACCTGGAGCCGGAATAATGCATGGTTCCAGGAAGTGATCTGATATAAATTCATAATCCCGGTTCCCAGCTCTTATTTTTCGCTTGCGGCAAGCGCCTGCTCCAGATCTCCGATGATATCATCGATATGCTCGATGCCCACAGAAAGACGGATCATTCCCGGAGAAACCCCTGCTGCCACCAGCTGCTCGTCATTTAACTGCCTGTGGGTATGGCTGGCAGGATGAAGAACACTTGTCTTGGCGTCTGCTACATGAGTAACAATAGAAGCCAGTTTCAGACTGTCCATAAATTTCACTGCCGCTTCTCTTCCTGCTTTCAGTTCAAAGGAAATAACCCCGCAGGTGCCCTTTGGCATATACTTCTGAGCCAGGTCATAATATTTATCCCCGGGCAGTCCCGGATAATTTACCTTTCCTACAAGAGGATGAGCCTCCAGATATTCCGCTACCTTCTGGGCATTATAGCAGTGTCTCTCCACTCTCAGCACCAGAGATTCCAGACCCAGGTTCAGGATAAAACTGTTCATAGGAGAAGGTATGGAACCTAAATCTCTCATAAGCTGGGCGTTGATCTTGGTGATATACGCGGCTTTTCCAAACTGTTTTGTATAGACAACGCCGTGATAAGATTCATCTGGCTGCGTCAGACCCGGGAATTTCTCTGCATGTGCTTCCCAGTCAAAGTTTCCGCTGTCTACAATAGCGCCTCCCACCTGGGCCGCATGTCCGTCCATATATTTTGTAGTAGAGTGAGTAACAATATCCGCTCCCCATTTAAATGGCTGGCAGTTTACCGGAGTGGCAAACGTATTATCCACAATAAGAGGTACCCCATGACTGTGGGCCAGATCCGCCATCTTTTCAATATCCAGTACCACCAGAGCCGGATTTGCGATGGTCTCAGCGATCACTGCCTTTGTATTCGGACGGAAAGCCTTATCCAGCTCTTCCTTAGGCGCATCTACGTCAATAAAAGTACAGTCGATCCCCATTTTCTTTGCAGTAACTCCCAGCACATTTAAAGTACCGCCGTAAATTGCAGAAGCACAGATCACATGGTCCCCTGCCTCGCAGATATTAAACACGGCATAAAAGTTGGCAGCCTGTCCGGAAGAAGTAAGGACCGCTGCGACGCCCCCTTCCAGATCCGCGATCTTAGCCGCAACCATATCATTGGTAGGATTCTGGCATCTTGTATAGAAATATCCATTGTCCTTCAGATCGAAAAGACGTCCCATTTCCTCTGTGGTGTCATATTTAAATGTAGTGCTCTGAATGATCGGCATCATTCTGGGCTCGCCTTTTTTAGGCTGCCAGCCGGACTGGATACATTTTGTTTCAATATGATATTCCTTGCTCATTTCGTTCCTCTCCATTCTGTATATATTCTGAAAACCATTTTACCACTTTTTTATCTCCAGGGATACCTGAAAATCATATGATCTTTAAATTCTTTTTCCACATCTGACGAAAAAATCCCGGGAGTTTTCCACATCTGTCTCTTTTTTTCTTTTCCTATTTATGTTACTCTTAAAAAAACGAGAATCGAGGAAAACGCAATGAAAGAAAAAATATACACCATCCCTTTAATGGACGCTTTTAAAGCGGAAGACGAATGCCCTTTCTGCTTTATTGAACGAAATCTGGAACAGCACGCCATGGACTTTGTACTGGGTTCAGGGGCCTCTTATATGGAAGACGACGTCCGGGCGGAAACAGATAAAATGGGCTTTTGCCGGGAACATTATAAAAAAATGTTCGACTATGGAAACCGCCTTGGCTGCGGCCTGATCCTGACCACCCATTTCAAAAAGAAAAACGAAGAACTGAAACAGCAGTTGAAAATGTTTTCTCCCGGAAAGGCCTCTGTCCTGGGACATTTCAAAAAAGCAAAGATCGACACAGACAATCCTAAAACAACCATCGGAAGCTGGGTAAAAGAACAGGAGCATTCCTGCTATATCTGCGAC
>DWUY01000309.1 GCA_019120515.1 Candidatus Blautia avicola
GGATTTTAAAGGGGAAGTACCCGGCGCCTCTCCCAAAGACTGCGGCAACTACCTGGATATGAATCTGGGAATGGCTAATTATCTGGCGAAAAAATATCTGGATGAGGTCCTGACAGATATTTCTGAAGACCAGCTGGTATATCCGGAATAGAATCTGCAAAGCCGAATGCAGGAGCTGACACATGAATCCCTATAGATTCTGATCCATGTGTCAGCTTCCTTTTTATACGGTTATAGGACAGATATTTGAGGCATCTTTACCGGGCCTTCTGCATTTCTTCTCCTGACAGGAGATTTCTCTCACCTTTCAAAAGTTCTCTGTTTGCTCCGGCAGCAGCGGCCGACGCCGCAACGATATGGCTGATAAGTACAGCGGTCCAGATCCCATTAAGTCCCAGTCCCACATTGGATAACACCCATGCAAAAGGCATGCGGATGATCAGATAATATAAAACCATACAGAAGAGGCTTTTCGCCGGCCTCCCCATTCCGTTCAGACTTCCCAGGAAACAATTTGTCACAGTATTCAGCACATATCCTACGCTGACGATCCGGAAATATCCCCGGACAATGACAGCGGCGGCATCGCTGTCCACAAAGAGTCTGGACAAAGGTTCCGCCAACCAGATCACCAGAACAGAGAGTACAAGAAGGACCGCTCCTCCATACAGCAGCGCCAGTTTCATATACGCTTTTGCCCGGTCATATCTTCTTCCCCCTATACATTGTCCCACGATACTGGTCAGAGCCATATTCAGAGCCATAGCCGGATAGAAAAGGATGATCTCCAGTTTTCCTGTGATCCCATAGGCGGCCAGGGCAGAAATGCCGTAGCCTGTGACCAGGGCTGTGAGAAAGCTGGTGCTGATGGCAGGAATGCTCTGCTGAAAGGCCGAAGGGAGCCCTTTTTTGATCAGAGGAAGGATCAGATTTTTGTCAAAATAGGGAAATCTCAGTACAAAAAATCTTTTCTTATACAGATAGCAGAGCATAAAGGCCAGACACAGCGTCTGGGACAGAACGGTAGTCACAGCAGCGCCCTGAAATCCCATAAAATGTATAAACACAGGATCCAGGATACCATTCAGCAGTGTACAGATCAGCATAGCGATCACCTGAAATACACTGTTTCCAAAGCTTCTCAGCACAGCGGTAAAATAGCAGTAGAGATACACAGCCAAATACCCTATAAGATAAACCGCCAGATACTCCCAGGCAGATTTCATCACTTCTTCCGGCGTGTTCAGCAGGATAAGGACAGGCCTTAGAAAAAGTTCCAGGATCACCGTCACCCCCAGTGAAAATACAACTGCCATTGCCAGAGAGGTCATAATAAGCCTTTCTGTTTTTTCCTTTTCATCTGCCCCTATGGCCTGGGACAACAAAATAGCCACGCCGTTTCCCATCCCCATAGCTACCGCATTCAGGATCAATATGATCGGCGTAGAATTGGTCAATGCCGCGTAGGCAGTTTCGCCCAGAAGATTGCCGATCCACAGACTGTCCACAAGATTATAAGCCATATTCAGGAACATTGCCGCCAGCAAAGGCAGGGCCATGAGCCCCAAAGATTTTTTCGTATTTCCATTTATAAAATCAATTTTCGTTTCCATTATTTTCCTCCTAAATTGAATGAATATTATTCATTTAATATTTTAAAAAAAGGACTGCCGCCTGAATCATATGGCAACAGCCTCTAAAATACAGGTTACGCAAAACTTTTGATCAGATCCAGCAAAAATCTGCGGATACGTTCTGTCCGCTCCCGGGCAGATACCTTCTGATCAAGAAGGATTCCAAGCTGTCCATATACGCAAAAGGAAGCCGCTGTCTCAGGATCTTCTATGTGGATCTCTCCTCTGTCCCCCGCCTCTGTCAGAAGTTTTTCTACTATGGGCTGGAGCTTTTCGCAGACTTTCAGGGACAGCTGGTTGTGAAATTTTATATTGCCGGATTCATGACATAACTTCTGGGCGTAGCTGTCCTCTTCTTCTATCTCTAAAAAGATGGGCATCTGCCGGATCAGTTCTGTCAGCGGTTTATGAGGATCCAGAATACTGGAGATACGGTCTACCTGCCTCTGGGCATATTGGTCAAGTGCTGTATCAAAAAGCTCTTCCTTAGATGAAAAATAGCGATAACATAATCCCTGAGCTACGTCCATTTCCCTGGCAATATCCGAAATAGAAGTTTTTTCATATCCTTTTTCATAGAATACTTTCAGAGCTGTATCGATAATTTCCTGGCGCCTTTCTTCCGGAGCCTTTGTAATTCTGGTCATCTTCACTGCTCACCTCTTTTCTCCCTTTACCCTCAGTGTACCACTTTTTACTTTTTTCGTCAATGAATATTATTCATTCAATTTTATATCCCAGTCTTCCAGTTCTCCGGGATCCTGGACCTCATAAAAAAATACTTCTTCCATATGTTTTTTCAGGACCTTTTTTCCTCCTGTATCCCCTTGAAGCGCCATCAGCTCCGGCACGAAACACTCATGAAAGATCACCGGATTTCCCGGTGTTTTCCGATAAGACATACAGCCGATCTTCTTTCCGCTTTTTTCAAAATCTGACAGAAAGTTTTCCACGGTCGCTTTCCGAAGAAAAGGCTGATCTGCTACAAAAAACATATAATACGTCTCTGTATCCCGGATCTTAAAGCATCCGGCCGCCTCCAGGCCGATCTGAAGAGAAGAGGAAATCCCTCTTTCGCTGTGAGGATTTTTCACCCCGGCTATCCCCTGCCTTCCGGCTTCTTTCAGGATCTCTTCATACTGACTGACTACTACCAGAGACTCTGCCAGACCTTCCTTCTGTATTTCTTTCAGCCTTTCCATGGTCCACAGATACATAGGCCTTCCTTTAATGGGATACAGCAGTTTATTTTCTCCGAATCTTCTGGAAAAACCTGCTGCCAGAAGGATCATATGGATATGTTTCTTTTTTTCCTCCCTGGAATGAAGGAACACCGGGACTGACATCTGAGCTTCTATGGCAGTTCTCACTTTTTCCGGTTCTTTTAGAAGATCCTGCTGATTCAGGATCACTGCAAGTTTTCTCCCCGGGTATTGCTTTTTTAACGGTTCCACATAGCCCTTTTCCAGCAATTTAGCCAGTGTCTCCCTGGTAAGGATCCTGTTTTGCGGGCCGAGGATCTTCTCGGCATATTCCAGTCTGTGGCAGACCTGCTCCAAAGGTCTGCCCAGAGCCGAAGCCCCAGCCAGGATCAGGATATGAGTGGTGTCCTCCCTGATCACCGGTTCGTTTTTTCCCGGCACTTTTACCGGAAACTTCCTGGAGCCGTCCGCTTCTACAAGAACCGCCTGAGCCTTGGAAGCTGCCTGACTGTATACCTCCTCAGAAAGCTCCCGGATCTTTTGGGGAGTCTCGCTGCGGGAACCGGCGATCACCACACCCGGAGTCTCCAAAGCCTTTCTGATATTTTCTGCAGACTGGTCGATCCAACCGGTTCTTTCCAGGATTTCCGGCCGCTCCATATGAACGGTGGTGGTGACCAGCACGCTTTTTCCCCTGGCTGCCCAGTCATCGGCCAGTTCCAGGATACAGGAAGTCTTCCCTCCGGCCCCCACAAAAGAGAGCACTGGTTTTTCTGGTCTTCCCAGCTTTTCTATGATCTGATACAATTTCATCTTTCCAGCACACCCTTTTCATAGGCGCTGACCAGCTCCAGAACGCTTCCCGCAATACACCTGGCTTTATCTGATATCAGGGCGCAGTGGGCCTGGGAATCTTTTCTGGGATCTACATCCGCGATCTTGAAATGCTTCGTTACCGGGTATCCCTCCTGGATAATTCCCCTTAAGACGCCGGAAATCTCCGGGCAAACAGAGACAGGTTCTCCTTTTGTTTCTACCCAGCCGATCCGGCTGCCCTTTTCCACCCAGTCTCCGATCTCTTTTTCCTGATGAAAGATTCCCGGACAGGGAGAATGGATCACCCTTTCTTTTCCGTAGCCGCCGATCACCCCGGGAACTCCTGTATTGGGAATGGCCGCTCCCTCAGTAATGATCCGCCCCAGATAATGTCCTCTCTTGGTCTCGATCACATAATCTACATCTTCACCTGCAGTAAATCCGGGACCCAGAGCTATGGTCAGATCTGCCATATCTCTTCTAGTCCCTAGATTTTTCTTAGCCAGGATCCCGTCTACCAGAATATCCGGATGATACTTTTCCAGACATTTTCCCTGGGGATCCACAATAAGCTGCGGATGGTTCCAGGAAACCTGCTCCAGGGCTTGATCAAAACTTTCCGCCAGTCGGCAGGTCATGCCTTCCACTTCCATAGTTCCTTCATAAACAGCCTGGCAAAAAGACACCAGACGGCGGATGGCAGACGGCCGCTCACATTCCAGGATGATCACCGGATAACCGCTTCTGCAAAGTCTGTGTATAGTGCCCGTAGCCAGATCACCGCCGCCTCTTACAATAATCGGTTTCATAAATCTCTCCCTTTAGATCTCATGGTTTGATGAGCAGATCGGCCTTGGACTGAGTCTCTACGATCACATACATATTCACAATGGTTCCCACTGCCAGCTTCTCCTTCATCTTATAAAAATCAAGACAGGTGCCGCAGGTGCAGATCCTGGTGCCTTCCTTTTCCAAAGTTTTCAGATCTTCCAGGACCGGAGAACCTTCGCAGGTAAGGAATGCTCCCCTATTATAAAATAAAACCGTATCCGGCAGCTTTTCCAGCTGGGTCAGGGAATAGATAAATCCTTTGATCAGGATCTGACCAAGTTCCGGATCTCCATCTCCCATTTTATCGGAGGAGATCACCACTACCGTATTCTTCTGCCCCTGAGGCACACAGGAAATATATTCCGGTTCTTTTTCTTCCTGGGAAGTTCCCTCTTTTTTCACAGTGATCTTTACTTCATAGTGCTTTTCCCCCAGTTTTGTCATCTCATAATCTGCCTCCTGAGAATTGGCCAGCTTTCTGAGATTTTCTGTTGCCACTTCATTATCTACCTGAACGATGATCACATCCCCCGGCTGACTTTGATCCATTTCCTTTTTTGCAAGTATTACAGGTTTCGGGCAGGTCATGCCCATAGCGTCTACTGTTTTTTCCATAATTATCTCCCTTTCATTTATTCCTGCGGACAATAATCCAGGCGGCATGCCTGCGTCGCCGCAAGTTTAATCCCCACATGCCTGCATCGGAGGTTTTCCGGCAGTCGTCCTGTCTTTCCTTCACTGATATAGATATACCCGGTGGATTCCTTTTGCCTGGATCCCGCCATCGCTGATCGCCTGACGGATCCGGT
The DNA here is from genome assembly GCA_019120515.1 of Candidatus Blautia avicola. Taxonomy (GTDB): domain Bacteria; phylum Bacillota; class Clostridia; order Lachnospirales; family Lachnospiraceae; genus Blautia; species Blautia avicola. The sequence continues at coordinate 5,293 of DWUY01000309.1, forward strand.
CTTCATCTTCCGGCTCGGTACACCAGGCAATGCCGCATTCTGCGGATATTTCGCTTGGAAGCGGGATGATCCGGCCGGGTATCCGGTTTTTCTGGCAGTATTTTTCTGCCGCCATGGCCTGTGTAGTTGTCAGAAAAGAAACCACAAGCTTTTCTTTTTTCTCTCTCATAGAATTTTCCTCGATATCTGATGCTGTATTTTCTTTTACTATGATATCAAAGCCAGGGCAAAAATCAAGTTTTATGGTAGAAAAACCTGTGATCTGGCAATAACAATACCCTGAAATTCTCGTAACAAGCCGTAGATCTCCCCTCATGAATGAATAGTTACAATTTTCTCAAAAAAGCGAAAAAATATGTTGACAGAGATATCTCTTTTTGGTAGAATACATAACTGTGATACGCAACAACACAGCTTGCTGCCTTGGCTCAGTCGGTAGAGCGTCGCCTTGGTAAGGCGGAGGTCGGCGGTTCAAGTCCGCTAGGCAGCTCTGAAAAGGAATCCTTGAAATTTCAAGGGTTCTTTTTTTCATATCTGCCGGAAAACTATAGCTCTGCCAATCCAAACCCCAGTAATACGGCACAAATCGGCAAAAACCGATTTTAAACCGTACCACCGCTTCTCCCCCCCCAACGAATACAGTGAATTGATCCTATGACAAAAAGAGACTACCCTATCCAGATCCCGGATCTTAAGGAATAGTCTCTTTCTTCTTTCATTTTCTTTTAATTGCCAGTTATGATCTCCTTAAACAGGATTTCTGCTCCCGGCGCTTTTATCTGGATCACGGCCTTTTTAGGATAATACCGGGTAGAGAGCACGTACTGCCCATCATTAAGGAATACCTCAACGGAAGAAATATCCGTAAGGATCTTCACATTTTCCAGAGTGTCCAGTTTTACATATCTTCTTCCTCTTCCTGCGGAAATACCGTTCTTTTCCTGGTCTTTGAACCACATCTCAAACCGGCCTTCCCTGTATTCCAGGATCAGCCCTTCTCCCAGGATCGCCTGGAACTGCCTGTCGCAGATACCGGAAATTTCAGTCAGATATACCGGATGCTCCTTCATCTCCAGAGCGTCTTGTTTTCTTTCCAGCAGCCGGCATCTCTCTTCCAGTTCCCGGACAGGTCTCTGGCAGGGGATCCCGTCTTTTATATAGATTTCTCTGGGAAAAGTAAAGCAGTGCTGCCAGCCGTCTTTAATAGTCCTGTTGGTGTATTCTTTACAGTCCGGCATTCCCATCCAGCCGATCTGAATGATCCTGCCGTCTTCTGCCTGGAAGCTCTGAGGGGCATAGTAATCAAATCCATAATCCCAAAGCCTGTACTCTCCCAAATGATAGTCGCCGGAAATTTCTCCTTCCAGAAGGAAATACCCGGACTGGTATACATTCCGGTCCTCCCACTGGCCTCCCTCCAGCCCCTGGACAGAAGCGGAAAGGATCTTCCTATCTCCGATCTCAAAATAATCCGGACATTCCCACATATATCCAAAGGGTTCCTCTGTCTTGACGCGGTTTGCCAGATTCCAGTGTATCCTGTCCTCTGACTGATAGAGAAGGACCTGACCCTCGTCATTTTTCGTACGGGCTCCCAGGATCATATAGTAGGCGTCGCCTTTCTTCCATACCTTGGGATCCCGGACGTGGAGGGTAAGATCTGATGGGTAATCTGTATTGTCCATCAATTTTCTTTTCCTGCTAAAATGGATCCCGTCCCTGCTGGTTACCAGAACGGTATTGGCCTGGCGCCCGGTATTGATATAGTCATATTCTCCATCTTCCAGCTTCACATTCCCTGTATAGTACAGGAACATTTCTCCATCTTCGATAAAGGCGGCTCCGGAATAAACGCCGCTGCAGTCAAAGGGCTGATCCGGATATAAAGGCACGCCCTGATATTCCCAGTGGATCATATCCGCGCTGGTATAATGGCCCCACATCTTCACGCCTCCCTCCGGGTTAAAAGGGGAATACTGAAAAAATCCGTGATAAATCCCCTGGAACTGACATAATCCATTAGGGTCATTCAGCCATCCCACTGGCGGCATAAGATGGATCTTCTGACGGAAGGGATCTTTTCCCTCCGCTTTTTTCTCCGCTGCCTCTGTTAATCTTTTTAAATCTGCTGTCAATGCAGTCATAGCAAATTCTCCTATTCCTGTTTTTCCAGTTTCATCACAGGGCTGTCCCCGTCTGTCTCTCCCGGTTCTGCTTTTTCCACTGCTGAAAAATCTTCCGGATTCGTCAGGATCACCATGGTAGTAGCCGGGTATCCGGCAGCCTTGATAACCTCCAGATCCGCTTCTATCAGCACGTCTCCTTTGCGGACCATATCCCCGTCAGAAACTTTCTTGGTAAAGCCTTTTCCATCCAGTTTCACAGTATCGATCCCTACATGGATCAGCAGTTCTCCCCCTGCTTTTGTGGTGAGGCACACGGCATGTCCGGTTTCAAAAATATTGCTGACCTGTCCGTCGCAGGGCGCGGTGATCTTACCTTCTGAAGGCTCTACCGCAACGGTAGTACCCAGCATTTCTGAGGCAAAGGTCTCGTCGCTGACTTCTGTAAGAGGAACCACTTTTCCCTTTACCGGGCTGACCAAAGTCTCTTCTTTTACTTCTTCTCCGGCTTCTTTGTCAGAAGTTTCCCCGGAAATTTCTTTTCTTTCTTCTGTCTGATTACCAGATCCCTGGCTGCCGTTCTCTGCTGCCGTGGCAGGTTTCTGGTCTTTATAAAGCAGGAAGGAGATCACGAAAGCAACGCCTACTGCAATGACCATTTCGATAAAATACTGAACAGGCTCGTCCAGGCACAAAAGGATCCCGAAGATACCCGTAACGCCGGTTCCCTTGGCGCCCAGATGTACGATAGAAGCATAAAGAGCGCCGCATCCGCCGCCGATACATCCGGCGATGAAAGGTTTAAAGAACCGCAGGTTTACACCGAAGATCGCCGGTTCTGTGATACCCATAAAAGCACTTAAAGAAGAAGGAAGTGCCAGAGATTTTACTTTTTTATCTTTCGATTTCAGAGCTACTGCTAAAGCTGCAGCACCCTGAGCGATATTTGCCGCGCTTGCCAGCGGCAGCCAGTAGGTAACGCCGTACTGAGCGATCTGCCCGATATCAATAGCCGTATACATCTGATGGATTCCGGTTACTACTGTCGGGGCGTACAAAGCTCCCATAACAAGACTTCCCAGGCCAAATGGCAGTGTGAGCATCCACTGGATGGCATTTAAAATAGCATTTTCCGCCCATACAAAGATAGGGCCGATGATCGCAAGAGTAAGATATCCGGTAACAAAAACACTGACCAAAGGCGTTACAAAAAGGTCCAGGACTTCCGGCACTACTTTGTGCAGCTTTTTCTCAATTACAGACAACAGCCATACTGCGATGACCACCGGGATCACATGGCCCTGATATCCTACCATATCAATGTCGTAGAGACCGAAGAACACAGACTGGGTCTGGAGAACGCCGTCTGTAGCCACGGTATAGGCATTCTGAAGCGAAGGGTTGATCATGATCATACCGATAACTGCTCCCAGATAAGGATTAGCGCCAAAAGCCTTCGCCGCAGAGAAAGCGATGAGGATCTGCAGGAAGGTATAAGCTGTATTGCTGAACAGACTGGCAAATACATAAATCGAACTGCTGGTATCCATATTAATAAAACCGTTATTGATCATAAAATCCAGAGAATTCATGATCCCCATCAGGAAACCGCTGGCAACGATAGCCGGTATGATGGGTACGAAAATATCTCCCAAAAGTTTGATGGCTCTCATAAATACATTCTGCTGTTTGGCGGCAGCCGCCTTGGCCTCTGCTTTCGTACTGGCAGTAATGCCTGCAATGGCGATAAACTGGTCAAATACTTTATTGACAGTTCCTGTTCCCAGAATGATCTGGAGCTGGCCGGAAGCTTCAAAAACTCCCTTTACTCCCTCAATATTTTCCAGCGCTCCTTTGTCTGCCTTATTATTATCGGCAATAACCAGACGGAGCCTTGTTGCACAGTGGGCGGCTGATACAATATTTTTGCTTCCGCCTACTTTTTCCAGGATTTCCTTTGCGGTCTTTCCGTAGTCCATGATGACTCTCCTTTCTCTTTTTCTCTTTTCTTTTCATGATAATATGTAATCGATTTCATACTTTATGTAAATAATACGTAAAAAAATGCCATTTGTAAAGATGGCATTTTTACTGATATTCGTTATCTATTTTTGTATAAAACGCATATAGCTCTGACTTTTGCACTCCCCAAAAAGGTCTCTCTTTCCGTCCCAATCCCTTCTGTTATTATGATATCGTTATCACTTATTCCTGTTCATTCACGATCTGAAATCCCAGTTTCATCTCCATCGGGATCTTCTCTCCCCGCTCGATCACGTCCAAAAGAAGCTCTGCTCCCCTTATCCCGCTGGTCTTATATCCGAAATGCACGGTAGGGATCCCCCCGGTAACCGCTTTTAAGAACTGATTATCTCCAAAGCCGGTAACTTTGATACTGCTGCCCTTTAAAGCATATTCCATCCTTGTGCCGGAATCCTGGATTTCCCGGGGAATTTTTTTCCTTCTGCAGGCAAGGATAGCTTCTATGGCTCCTGCGGCAATGGTATCTGTGGCACAGGACAAAACAGCAATATCCTGCTTTTTTTCCAGAAGATCTAAAGCAGCCTCATATCCGGATTCCATGGTGAACTGAGATGTTCTGGTATATTCTTCTTCCAGTTCACCTCCCTGGCTCTTAAGTCCGGCCCGGAAGCCCTCTTCCCTGGCAGTACCTACAGCCTTATCCTCCCGGGTAACTCCGATATAAGCGATCCTGCCTTTATCTTTTGCTGCTGCCGCTGCAACCTTTCCCATGGCCTTTCCCGCTCCATAGTCGTCATGATAGATGCAGTTGGCATATTTCGTATACTGTCCCACAACAACTACCGGAACTTTCGACTCTTTCAGAAATTTTTTATGCTCCCCTGTGATCACCGTCGCGATCAGCACGATCCCGTCCACAGGATAATTTTCAAACAGTTTCAGGTAAGTGATCTCTTTCTCCGGCTGATTATCTGTGCTGGCAAGAAGCATCTGATAGCCTCTCCGGGACAGGACCTGCTCGATCCCTGCCGTTACACGGCTGATAGATTCTGAATTGATCTTAGGCACCACCACGCCTACCAGACAGGCCCGCTTCGTCCGCAGGATCCTAGCCTGGGCCGAAGGCTGGTAGCCCGTTTCCTCGATCACCTTTTTGATCTGTTCTTTTTTTTCTTCACTGACATAACCGCCGTTGAGATATCTGGATACAGCCGCGCTGGATACCCCTGCCAGCTGAGCGATCTCTTTTATTGTCATTCCCATTCCTCCTCCAATATTGCCATAAGGATATCATCACCGTATTTATCCCCGTCTTTTACTGCGTCCCGAAGAACCCCCTCTCTCCGGAATCCGGCCTTCTCATAAGCCCTTATGGCCCTTGGGTTAAAAGAAAAAACATCCAGTTCCACCCGGTGAAGCTTCAATTCCCGGAAAGCAAAGTCCAGAGTGCTTTTAATAGCCCAGGATCCGATTCCTTTTCCACAGTCCTGTGGATGAAAAACAGCGATCCGGAAATTGGCTTTTCTCAGTTTCCAGTCGATTTCATTCAGCACGCTTTCCCCAATGATCTTCCCCTGAAGGGAAAAGATCAAAAAGTCGTACCGGTCTTCGTCCTCAATACACTTTTTCAGGAACTCCACCACTTCATCATGGGTAAAATCCGTCCTGCTGCCTGTCAATCTGGCAGTTTCCGGATCGAATGGTTGAAAATTGTTTTCATAATACTCCTCTGCGTCTTCTTTTCTTGCCAAACGGAGGATATAACCTTCTTTTTCATAAACCTTATTCATATGTTGCTGCCGCCTTTTCAAATTTATTCTATCTGTCCTGCAAGTCCTTTTCCGGACCCCGGATCCGAATGATCTGAAATGCTGTACTCATACAGGTTAAAATCCGCCCAGCCTGTATCCTCATAAAAAATATTCAAGGAACCTGCATATTGAAATCCTATTTTCTGATATAGCTTCTCTGCCGGCAGGTTTCCCGCCAGAACATCCAGGCGGATAGCCTTCATTCCTCTGTCTGAGGCCATCTTCACTGCCTCTTCCATCATCTTTTTTCCCAGTCCCCGGCCGGAAAATCCGGGATGGACGCCAAAAGTATGCACTGCCATCACCTGATCAGGCCGGGCCTTAGTCGGCCAGGAAATTTCCTGATACCGTTCATTGCAGGTCCGGTTTAAGATCATGCATGATGCGGTTTTTCCCTCTTCTTCTCCTATATACAGTTCTCCTTTTTCAAGAGCTTCCCTGAGCATTTCCCTGGTAGGATAGATATCCTTTTTCCATCCGGGCTTATATTCCGCCTCCTGCATTTTCTCAATAAGAGAATCGTAAAAGTCCTTTACTTTTCCCAGTTCCTCTATTTTCCCGATCCTTATGCAAAACATCTTCTTTCTCCTTAAAAACTTCTTTGATATTTTATATACTTCTGTAGGATCTTTTAGATCCACCTGGATCTATTTTACTTTTCCAAAGTTTCTTCCTGTTTCCGGATCTCCTCCTCCAGCCGGGACAGTACATGGCTCATCATAAAAAAGATGGTCTCGTAATGGACATAATCCAGGATATTCTCGTCCCACATAAACTTCAGCATTGCCGGAAATTCTTCATCGGAATACCAAAACTGAAAGACTGCGGGCAGAAAAGGAAAAATCTCCAGACGATAGCTTACATCTCCTACCTTTTCCGGGATCCCTCCCAGCTTTTCACAGGCTTTTGCCAGTTCCCTGGTCTTTCCGTCAAAAAATCCTGTATATTTCTGAAAGATATTGCCCACAGTTCCGGAAGAAAATACCGTTCCTTTCAGACTGTTCAGGCTGACAAATCTTCCGGAAAGACGGCAGTCCGGTTTGGAATCGCAGAGCACATCATAAATCGACATAGCTTCATTATAATCCGTCTTTCCCCAGTCTTTTGTCCCCGGTTCCTGGATCTGGATCTCCCCGGTTTGCCGGTTTATCCGGTAAAGGCTGCTTACAAAGGTAACATAAATATAACTTTCATCACAGGGAAGATGAAATTTCTCCGTCATCTGTTCCTGGTTGTACTGGAGAAATCTTTCAGCCATCTGTCCCTGCATGATCTGATAATTGGATTTTGACATTTCCATCTTTTTACTCCTCTATACATTTTCCGTAGATACAAAGATCATAGATCCTGCCGCCTTTGGTAACTGCATTTTTCATAACGCCTTCCAGGACAAATCCATTCTTTTCCAGCACCTTTCTGGAAGGAGTATTGGGCTCATAGACCAGTCCGGTGATACGGATAAGATCCAGCTCTTTATAGGCCAGAGGGCAGATCTGTCTTACCGCTTCCGTCATGATTCCCTGGGAATAGTATTCTTTTTTCAGCATGTAACCGATCTCTCCGTCCCTTCTGTAAACATCAGATTTTCTCTCTACGGAAATATTTCCGACGATCTTTCCATCTGCCAGGATCGCCCGGAAAATCCCCTCTTTTCCCTCCTGTTTTTCCGCCATGCCGATCCACCACTGGGCATTCTCCTCTGTATAGGGATAGGGCAGACGGTCAGAAAGGAACTGCCGGTCTGCATTATGGCATAACTGTGCCAGATCTTTTTTATCTTCCAAAGTCCATGGTTTTAATTCTATTTTCATAGGTGATCTCCTCCTTTTTTCTTGTTTCTTTCGTTTATTTCCGCTTTTTTCTGTCTCGTAAATATGTTTTCCAAACTCATAGGCCTGCTGCAGATGATCCGTCTCATGTCCTCCTTCCCTCAAGATCTTCTGTGCCAGATATTTAGTTTACATTGTATCACAGAGAGATCCCCGCAACAACCGGAGATCAAACATAGATTTTTTACCTCCG
>DWUY01000310.1 GCA_019120515.1 Candidatus Blautia avicola
AAATATGAGGGAGAAAAAGATGTATTCATCATTGGAAAGACCAGGCAGATGGAACTGTATATGAAAGCCTGTGATATTATCTATACCAAGCCGGGAGGACTGACTTCCACGGAAGCGGCGGTATCCCGGATCCCGATAGTCCATACGGCTCCGATCCCCGGATGTGAAAGCGCTAACCGGCGATTTTTTGTCAGACATAAGATGTCTATAGCGCCAAAGACCATAGAAGACCAGGTGGAAGAGGGGATAAGGCTGCTGGAATCTCCTGATCAGATCCTGTCTATGGAAGAGGCGCAGAAAAACTGCATTTCCGGCAGAGCCGCGGAAAAGATCATAGATTTTCTGGAAGAAAGATCGGACCATTGCGAAGAAAAGGGAAAAAGCATATAATGAAAGACACAGAATGTCCCTGTGATCAGACAAGAAGGCCAAAAAGGCCTATGGTGCCATACAGGGAGACAGGAGGAAAAGTAAAATGATAGCAGACAGTATGAAGAGTTTTGTGAAGAACAGCTCTGCCATCCGCGCTATGTTTGAGGAAGGCAAAAAAATGGCCCAGGAATACGGAGCAGAGAATGTATATGATTTCAGTCTGGGAAATCCAAATGTTCCTGCGCCAGCAGAGGTAAAGGAAGCCATTATAAAAGAAGTGGAGAATGACGATCCGATCATGCTCCATGGCTATATGAGCAACAGCGGTTATGAAGATGTGCGGAAAGCAGTGGCAGATTCCCTGAATCGGCGCTTCGGCACAGCTTTTCATGAGAATAACATCGTGATGACCGTAGGGGCGGCAGGAGGATTAAATGTGATCCTGAAAACCATCTTAAATCCCGGGGATCAGGTCCTGGTCATTGCGCCTTACTTTGGAGAATATAATTCTTATGTGGCAAATTATCAGGGCGAAGTGGTGGTAGTAAGTCCGGATACTGAAACTTTCCAGCCCAATCTCAAAGAGATGGAAGAAAAGATCACCGGAAAGACAAAAGCTGTGATCGTCAATTCCCCCAATAATCCGACTGGTGTGGTATATTCTGAAGAAACCATTAAAGCTATGGCCGGGCTCCTGGAAAGAAAAGAACGGGAATTGGGAACAGATATCTATCTGATCTCTGATGAGCCCTACCGGGAATTGGCATATGATGGAGTGGAAGTTCCTTATCTCACCAAATACTATAAGGACACTATTGTAGGATATTCCTTCAGCAAATCCCTTTCTCTTCCCGGAGAGAGGATCGGATATCTGGTGATCCCCGACGAGGCAGCAGATTCTGAAGATCTTCAAAACGGCGCCAATGTAGCTACCAGGATCCTGGGATTTGTAAACGCCCCTTCTCTTATGCAGCGTGCAGTAGCCAGATGTCTTGAGGCAAAAGCAGATGTGCCTTATTATGACAGAAACAGAAATGCCCTGTATCAGGGACTTAAGGATCTGGGATTTTCCTGTATCAAACCGGAAGGAGCCTTCTATCTTTTTGTAAAGTCTCCTGCAGAAGATGAGAAAGTGTTCTGTGAGGCGGCTAAAAAATATCATATCCTGATCGTGCCGGGATCTTCCTTTGCCTGCCCGGGATATGTGCGTATTGCTTACTGCGTGGCATATGAAACCATTGTTAATTCCATGCCGGGGTTTAAGAAGCTGGCAGAGGAGTTCGGGTTGAAAAAATAAATTGTAATAAAAATATGGAAATGGCCGTCTGAGTCTGTCTTTGCAAGACTTAGACGGCCATTTCCATTAAAGTATCATACTGCTGTGATACGTCAGAGCAGATCCTGAAACAGATAGCGGATATTCTGGAAGGATTCCCGTTTGATCCTGGGAGATATCCCGGGTTCTTTGATCAAAAGACTGAGGCTGCGGATTTCCTCTACGGCAGTCGCAGTCAGACTGTTGAGATCCGGATGGGGAGAAACCAGGGCTTTTTCTGTTTTCTCCAGCCGCACAGGAAAGGGGGCGACGGCGCCTGCGTACAGACAGGCCTTCTGGGTTCCGGGAATAAAACTACCGGCAAAATTGACCACCGGAAAATCAATAGAGTTTCGTATACTTATTTTTTCAAAATCACTTTTCATATTCTGCTCCGGAAAGGGAAGGAGAAATCCCTCCAGAAGAATATCTTCCGGTTCGGCAGTTCCATTGAGGACCGTGTGCTGTCTGATAAAATCAGAGACAGGAAGGGATTTGCTAAGATTTCCCTTATAATAAAGAGCCTTTGCATGGTATACACATAAGGCAGGAGCAGTATCGGAATAGTAAATAGCCCGGCATACAGGAGATGCAGGCGCCTGATGGCATATGGTTCCCCCTGTTTTATAACAAAGAGGAAGACTGCTCCGCCAGTATGCAGATTGATTGAAATACATACATCTTCGGTCCTGAAGGATGTTGCCTCCGATAGTTCCAATGCTTCGGATCTGGGGAGAAGCAGTTTTGGCCGCCGCTTTTGCGAGGGCGGGATAAAGAACGCCTATATCAGGATTTTCAGATAAAGAAGAAAGCGTGACGGAAGCTCCGATAAACCAGCCATTTTCTGTTTTCCTGATCTGCCTGAACTCCGGTATATGGGTTATGTCTATAAGAGAGCCACAGTCCTTTACGCCGGTTTTTATAAGCGGTACAAGATCTGTGCCTCCTCCAAGTATGGAGACTTTTTTCAGAGAATCTATTTTCATGATTTCTTCCAGTGTTTCTGGCCTTCTGTACATGTCCGTTACCTCCTTATAAATTCTTCAGCAGAATCGGGCTGATTGGGTTTGATCAGAAAGAATTCTGACAGGGGAATCCGGTTGATCTTTTTTCCGGAGGCCTGACATACGGCATCTACAATCGCGGGCGCTACGGGCACGGTGCACAGTTCCCCTACACTTTTAGCTCCGTGGGGACCGGTGGGTTCATAACTTTCTACGATTTCTCCATGAATATCAGGCATATCTCCAAGAAGAGGAATGCGGTAGGATAAAAGATCAGAGGAATTTGTTTTTCCCGCTCTTTTATTAAATTCCAGAGATTCGGTAAGGGCATATCCGATTCCCTGGCAGACGCCTCCTTCTATCTGGCCTTTTACAGTCAGCGGATTAATAGCGGTTCCTACGTCGACGGTCTCGATAACATGCTTTAATGAAATCCGGTTAGTCTTTTTTTCATATTCTGCCTTAACCATACATACAGCAAAAGGATTCGGGCTTTCCTGGGCTTTATAACTTGCACTTCCGATAAGAACCATCCCTTTCATACCGAATATACAGTGGCGCACTGCTTCCTGAAAAGTCAATTCTTTCTCCTGGGAAGGGATCAGGAAGGTTTTTGCTTCGGTAAAAGTGACCTCGGTATCTTCAAAGGAAATGCGAAGAGCCTGGATCAGACGTTGGATCAGATCTTTACAGGCGGAAACAACTGCATTTCCGCTGACATATGTCTGAGAGCTTCCGAAAGTTCCGGTATCATAGGGGGTCCTGTCGGTATCGGCAGCAGAAATCTTGATCTGGGAAAGAGGTATCCCCAGAGATTCTGCCGCGATCTGCATCAGCATTGTTTCGCTTCCCTGGCCTATGTCTGCTGAACCTGTCATAAGGTGTACAGTTCCGTCATCATTAACCAGAATGACGGCGGCACTCATTCCTTCCTTTGATGAAGGGCCGGAGCCATGGCAGGAAAATGCGACTCCCCATGCCTGGCAGATTTCATCATTCTCAATCAGACCTTCCCGCTCATCAATTTCCTTTTGAATTTCCAGACAGCGTCTGGCACATTTTTCAATAGCACAGCTTGTCACAGCCGCTGTGGCAGCAGGAAATTTTTCTCCCGCCTTTATATGATTTTTCAGACGGAATTCTATAGGATCAAGATTCAGCTGCCGGGCTATACGGCTCATCATCAGCTCTCTTCCAAAAGTGAGCTGGGCGTTGCCGTAACCCCGGAAGGCACCGGCTACCGGATCGTTGGTAGCTACCGTATAACCGTGGAAGAGATAATTAGGAACACGGTACTGAAATTTGCGGCTGGCAGCAGCCACGATCGTTGGTGTATGGGTGGTATATGGACCACAATTCAGATAGTAATCCGTCTCAAATGCTGTTAGGATACCGTCGCTGGTAACGCCGAATTTTAAATGCGTGTCCATTTCGTGCCGGATAACGGAAGCATACATTTCTTCTTCCCGGGTATTGATCATTTTAACAGGATGCCGGATTTTTTTGGAAAGAAGGGCGCAGGCCGGTTGGTTGTGCAGCTGCTGTCTGGCTCCGAATCCGCCGCCCATAGCAGGCTTTACAATGCGTACATTATTTTCAGGCATGGAAAAAAGTTCTGCAAGGATACGACGTTCCTGGTACGGGGTCTGGGAATTGCTCCAGATGTTCAGATGTATTCCATCAGAATAATCGCAAATACAGGATGTAGGTTCCAAAGCTACATGCTGCATGGGTGACGTATGGAAATCGTCTTCAAAAATAAAACTGGCTTCCTGGAATCCCTGGTCTACGTCCCCCTGCTCTGCTATCTTTTCCGCAAGAATATTTGTCTTCGACAGATGAGGCTGGATAGGAGCTAAGCCAGAGGCCAGGGCCTCTTTCATGGTATGGACGGCAGGAAGAATTTCATACTGGATCTTGATCAGCGCGGCCGCCTTTTTCAGGGCAAAAGGAGTTTTGGCGGCGATTGCGATCACTCTGTCCCCGGGACACAGGGGATGATCGGTAAGAATCTTTTCATCCTTCAGCAATAGAGGAGAAGGGGGATTTCCGGAAGAATTATAGAATTTATCCGGGACCTCCTCGGGAAGCAGGGCTCCGAGAAAATCTTCCATTTCTTCTGCAGCGGAAAGATCTACGGAAAGAACTCTTGCATGAGCATAGGGACTGCGCAGGATCATGCCGTATACCATTCCGGGAAGATGGATATCATCCGTATAGATTGCTTTTCCCGAAGCTTTTGATGCGGCTTCATGCCTGGGAAGAGACTTAGAGACTGTATGAAACTTAAGATTCATGAGATACCTCCTTTAACTTTAAGGCGGCCGTCTGCACGGCTTGTTCAATTTTTGTGTATCCGGTACAGCGGCAGAGATTTCCAGATAAAGCTTCCCGGATCTCCGGTCGGGAAGGACAGGGATTCCGATCCAGGAGCGCTTTGGTTGACATGATCATGCCGGGAGTGCAGAAACCGCATTGGATGGCGCCGGCTTCTATATAAGCTTCCTGTATGGGATGCAATTTTTCAGAAGAGGCAAGACTTTCTATGGTCTGGATCTGAGCGCCGTCTGCCTGAACGGCCAGGATGCAGCAGGAATTTACAGGTTTCCGATCAAGGATAACCGTACAGGCTCCGCATTGACTGCAGCCGCATCCCTGTTTAGTACCGGTAAGCCCCGCCTTTTCCCGGATCACATCCAGAAGAGTTTCTTCTTCTGTTACAGAAAAAGTATATTTTGTTCCATTAATGGTGAGATGGATCAGATAATATTCCATAAAAGATTCTCCTTGTATTGCTTAAAAATCAATAGTTTCTTATAGTTTATTTATCCATTATGAAACAAGGCTGTCGAAGATTTGTCAAAATATCATAGGATTGACGAATAGGAGCAGAGTGGTTATGATAGGACGTAAGAAAAGAGGATAACAGATGAAGAGGATTGAAGTTTTTTTATTGGGCACACCGAGAGTATATATAGAAAAGAGCCGGTATCTGTTTCCTTATGGAAGAGCAGAGGCAATGTTTTATTATCTGGTTGTGAAAGGCAGCGAAAATAAACAGGTGCTGGAAGACATCTTCTGGGGCGATAAATATGATCAGGAAAAAGCAAACAGAAATTTTAGAAATGCGCTCTATCGTATCAGAAAAGATTTCGGAAAAGAGTTCCTGATATCTGACGGAAGACAGAAGGTGAGGATCCATCCCCAGGCGGACATGTATGTGGATATCCTGGATATGAAACAGGATCTGGAAGTGCTTTCAGGAAAAGAGAGCCTATGCTTTCTCGACTATTTTGAAGTGAAAGAAAGCGTAGGATTCGAGAAATTCGTTTATCAGGAGAGAGTCAGACTTCAGGAAGAAATTTACAACCTTGTGAAACTGGAATTGGAGAAAGAAAACAGACGGCTGGACCTTTGCGAAGAAATCTGCAAGAATCTTATTTCACTAGATGAGTTCTGTGAAAAATATTACGAGCTTCTTATGGAAGTCTATGGAATTATGGGAGAAAAACAGAAAGCAGAGTCCGTATATCGTGAACTAAAAAGACTTCTGGAAAAGGAGCTGGGAACAGAGCCGGAAGCTTTTGTAGAACAGACAGCGGAACGGATACGAAATACCGGGGATAAGATCGCCGGAGTTTCCACGGGAAGCCAGATCGCTGAGGATCAAAGATGCGCAGAACTGCTCCAGTGGATCAGTATGTTCTGGGACCGGGCGGAATACAGAAAACTGAAGTATTTTTCCGGTTATGGAGAAGATGTACTGGTAGAACTGATCGAGAAGCTGGTAAAAAGCGGGAAAATCATTGAAACAGAATCAGGAGGAAAGATATTTTACAGTTTTGCCGACGAGGAGGAAGGAAAAACTGTTTATAATAATATGAGCCTTACCAGGAGAAGAAGACTGCATACTGTGATGGCCCGAAGATTTGAAGAGCAGTTTCAGACAGGGCAGAATGAGGATCTTCTTCCAAGGATTATTTATCATTATTTCCGGTGTGGAGATCAGAAGAACGCAGACCGGTATCTGAAAGAATATTTATGTAAATACATGGAAATCTCTCATGAATACTTTCCGGTGACTATCGGTTATAGGATTGTTTATAATACGGAAACCTATCTGAATAATAAGAAACAGATCCAATATCTTTTGGAAGTTATGGAAGCTTATGTTGAGGAATCGGCCCAGTCGGTAGATCCTAACGCTTTTGAGAGAGAACGGCTGAAACTATACTGTACTATGCTGGCTCAGTCCTACGTGAAAATCCCCGATTATGAAAAAGCATGGAAGTATATTGATAAGCTGGAGAAAATCCAGGGAATAACAATAGAATCAGTGAAACAAAAAGCCTGCCTTTATATGGATATCTGTCAGGGCGGGGAACTGATCAGGATCAGCAGACAGGGAGAAGCGCTGACCAAGGAAGAAACCGGTGAGAGAGGCTATTGGAAGAGGATCCGGGGGATAGGCTTTATATTAGAGGGAAAAATGAAAGAAGGAAGACAGGAACTTTTGCAGTCAGCGGATATTTTTCTGGAAAAGCAGTGGAGAAAATATTGGATTACAAATGCCGCAGTAGCGTATAGCTGGGTTGGAGAGTCCTGGAGACTTGAAGGAAAACTGGACAACGCAATGGAATATTTCCGGAAATCCCTGGATATTCATTCCGGAGTCCATAATATCAGTGGAAAAACTCTTTTGTATCTGCGGATGGGACAAGGACTTTTTGACCAGGGAAAAGAGGGACAGGCGGAAAGGTATCTGAAGGCGGCGATCCAGAGCTTTGAGCATCTGGAAGTGGTTTTTAAAAGAAGTTCGGCATATGCTCTGGAGGCAGTTCTGCTATTTAGAAAAGGAGAATTTTCAGAGGGAGCTGAATACCTGAAGAAAGCAGGTATTTTTGCCGAAAG
>DWUY01000311.1 GCA_019120515.1 Candidatus Blautia avicola
CAGGAAGAGAACGAAGAAGTGACAGAAGAATAAAGAAGTAATCGCGCCCCTGTTTTGTGCACGGTTACATAGAAAACAGGAAGATGTTCTCAGATCGAGAATGTCTTCCTGTTTTTTTTGGGACTAAATTGTTGGGAAAATTAGATGGATGTATTTGTGAAGCACTTAAGGAATATTGATGATTGAATCTGTTAAATAAAAATATTAACAGAAAGAATTGGACAATATACAAAAAAATGTTATAATTCATCAGGAAAGTATCAGATTCAGAGCGGAAAAAGAGCAGTCCTGAGTAAAGCGGAACTGCTCTGAATGTGATTCTTTCCAATTGTACCAATTCGCGGACGGTCAGCCAGATCACTTATGGGGATTGGATCTTTCCGGAGAGCCGAAAAAGTTCGTATTCCATATGAAAAACGGGAAAATCCGATGAATTCCTGGCGGCAATCGGATTTCCGGGCATGTTTCGCAGACCTTCCAGTGGGAGGCCTAAAAAGCGATATGAAAAGAACGTTCGTTTATGGGGAAGGAGCATAACTCCTCCCCAGCTGCTGCATGGAAGCGCAGCCGCATTCCGGACAGATTGACAGGTCGATGTTCCAGACTGCTTTCAGCAGTTCCGCCATGGACATCCCGGCATAGCGCTGGCGAAACCTCTGCCTCCCCTGAATCCGAAAGATCAGTTTGAGGTTTCTGGATTTCATCCGGTTGTTCAGAAATCCATAATAACGGATCTTTTGAAAACCGGAAGGGAGCACATGCATGAGGAAACGGCGGATAAACTCTTTGTGGCTGAGAGTGATCTGCCGTTTGGGCTCTCCCGGTTTTTTTCCCCGTGCTGAGAAAGTCACTTCGGTTTCCGAAACAGAAAGGATGCGGTTGTTCGAAATGGCAATCCGGTGCGTGTAACGCCCAAGATATTCGATGGCATTGCCAAACCCGTTAAACGTCTCTTTGATATAAGGGCACCAGTCTTTGTTATACAAGCTGTTTTTGAAACGCTTCCATTCCCGGGGATCCTGCAGGGAATGACAGGAAGAAGAGAAAACAAGCTTTTCCTGCTGGTAGAGGGAATCCAGGAGGGCGAGATATTTTCCTTTGAATTTATCCCGAAGGACATAGACCGGAATAAAAAAGGCAGAGGAAGCCTTCCGGATTTTCCGGTCAGGGGTCAGTCCGCCGCCGGAGATAATACAATGCATGTGGACATGGTAGTCTAGTTCTTGATTCCAGGTGTGGAGCACCTGGATGATTCCAGGCTTAGCCCCGAGATAGTGCCGGTCAGCAGAGAGTTCCAGAAGGGTTTGGGCACAGCACTGATGGAGCAGACCGTAAAGGAGTCTCTGGTTGCAGTAGATCAGGGGATTGAGCTCATGAGGAAGCGTAAACACCACATGGAAGTAAGGGGAATCGATGACTTCCGCCCTGCGCTGATCGACCCAGAGTTCTTTGAATACACCCTGACAGTTTGGACAGCTGCGGCTGCGGCAGGAATTATTATGGAACTCCATATGACCGCACTCAGAACACCTGCTGACATTGACACCAAGCCTGCCGGACTTGCAGGCAAGGATTGCACGGGAGGCTTTCCGCTGTTCCGGAGACTGAACCTGTTGGGAGAGACAGTAATCGTCATAGGAATCCAGCCAGACTTTTTGAATCGGAAGGTTACTCAACGGAATCACCTCCCGTCCAGTCAAAAGGAGAGGAGACATGCCTGTCCTGGAAGGAAGCAAGATGGATATAGATCAGGGTCGACTTCAAGGACTTGTGTCCCATGAGATTTTTGATGGTAAGCAGGTCGGCCCCGTTTTCATAAAGGTGAGTTCCAAAGGCATGCCGGAAAGAATGGCAGGTGAACCGGTGTTCCCAGCCGAGAAATTCTTCATGGGCACGCAGATGTCTTGTAACGTAAAAGGTATCGATGGGACGGGAAGGGTCCGTCTGTTTCGGGAAAAGCCAGCCGCAGGGACGGCCGCATGCAAACCAGTAGCGGGTGAGAAGATCAAGAGCTTTTTGGGAAAGGATTGCATAGCGGTCGGAGCGGCTTTTGGAGCGCGCAACATGGATCCGCATCGTTTTGCGCTCAATATCACAGTAACGGAGATTACAGACTTCGCTGACCCTGAGGCCGGCAGAATACATGAGTGCAACCATCGCTTTGGGTTTTGGATCCGACAGGGTGGAGATAAAAGTATGGACTTCCTTTTTGGTCGGGACAAAGGGAAGATAGGAATCGAATTTCCTGATAGGAAGCTGTGTTGGATCCCATGGTTTATGAAGCACGTAGATGGTGAAGAACCGGAGCTGGGAGATACAGGCATTGATGGTACGGTCGGAAAGGGACCGATTCTTCTGAAGCCAGCGGATAAAATCCCGGAGTTCATCCCAGGAGACCTCCTCAGGCAGCTTGTGAAGAACAGAGTGAAGGTAATCCAGATAAGAACGGATATAAGTAGAATAAGAAGTTAAAGTATGGTCAGTAAGACCCCGGAGGGAGATCATCTCCCGGTAAATATTGAAATAGTCCATGACGGAACCTCCTTGAAAAAAATAATAAAAGACCGGCAGTGAAAGGACCTGTCAAGGAGGAGGTCTTGGGAAAAAAAGAGATATGTAGTTGTAGAGGATAAAAAAACATGTTAAACTAATCATAGCAGTTGGCGGTTTATGAAGATTGGTGTGTGTGGTAACTCAACAATACAACATAAATACAAAAACTGCTACTTTTTTTGGAAAAAAGTGATGGAAATGCGTACCTTGCACTAGCCGTCGCGCTAGCGACTTGGTACAATGAAGAAAAGATTAGGCGGCAGATTGGAATTTATGAGCAAGAAGTCCTGATTGACCAGGTTGAAGAAATATTGAGGTGTTTCAAAATGAGAAAAATCAAAATAATTTTGTGTATATCATCCTTAATTGCAATCATATTATCAAGCTGTGGAAAGCAAGGGCCGAACATTGACCTGGCGAGTATTGACATATCCGATATCGATAGCGTTGAACAT
>DWUY01000312.1 GCA_019120515.1 Candidatus Blautia avicola
TAACAGGAGACATAATTGATATTCTCCTGTTATAGAAGAGGAGGATAAAAATGATCGAATTTTACAAAACTTTTGGAACAGAAACAAAAAAAGTCGAAACATTAGAAATACATTGGAAAATAATAAAGGAAATGCCCAGGGGGGCTATGATCTCCCAGAGAAAGAAATCTCTATGTAAAACGTCATTATAGGTGGTAATGATCAGATTCAGATATTTGTAATAAAAAAGAATGCCCAGATTTAAAAGTATCCCCAAAGCCAGTACAGCTCTGGACTTCTTTATAAAAAATCCCAGTACATAGTTCAGCAGGATCAGAGCAGCCAGTATTTTGATATACTGTGTCCCGCTCCATGCATAAAAAAGCAGGGAAAAGAGGACTAAGATCACATTTTGTATCCTGATGCGTAATCGTCCCCCCAGCTTTTCAATTAATAACACACATAGGATACAAGGAATAAAACAGAGAAAAATAAATGTCAGCGAGTTAAAAATCAATTTTCTACTTCCTTTCTTTTTTATAGACTTCAAGGAGCAGCCGCATTAAACATATATCAGGAATATTCTCGACTTTGATTAATACGACAGCTCCTTGATATCTCAGCTAATTATTTATTATATCTTATTTTATAGATGAAAAACAACAAAATTCGACATATTTGTTATTTTTGTCACTTTTTCCCTATATAGCCCTTCAAAAACTCATAAATCTCTTCTTCCGTAGGCGGACATCCCTTCAGGAAATGCCGGAATTTTCTGGTACACTGGCCGATCCCCAGTTCTCCGGTCTTTCCTCTGAACCCCTGTCCGATACAGATTTTTTCTTTCAGTTCTTTCAGCATCCCTTCTTCCTTCAGCTTCTGGAGCGCCGGTATCAGGTATCCGTAGCAGGCGCTGCAGGACTCTACTTCCTCCACCGCATCCTGGAGTTCTACGATCTTTCTCTCTTTGGGAAGTATGGCTTTTTCCTTTGGGAGATTCAGTTCCCGAAATTGGGCCAGTTCCCAGTCTTCCAGGCCGGCGCCCAGATCGGCAGCCATCTGGATATAGGGGATCTCCCCCATCTCATATCCCATAAGATGGGCCACATAAGCGTCGCATAATACCGGATCTGCGGCCGCCATGATCCGGTTCATTACCACTGGATTGCCTCCGTCTTCAAAATCCCAGTCTCCGCAGATATTGTCTACCACAATAAAGTCCTGATGGATCCCTGCGGCCAGATGGGCGATGGGTTTATGAAGTCCCATTGCATGGAACCGCCGTTTTTCCGAGTTGGGGATCAGTCCCTTCATGTTTTTCAGGGCGCAGGTGATCTTCGTCTGGCAGTGTCCCTTCATCACCGGCACGTTGATCAGGAAATCCAGCTTCATCGCCTCATCGCAGATCTTCAATTCCAGCCCCTGGCAGTCATAGGATTCATAGCTGTCTTTCTGCATATCCAGAAATTCTACCCCGTATTTTTCTGAAAGGTCATAATATCCGCAGAGTCTGGCCGTATCTTCCGTCTTGTCCCCCACCCAGGAACCTTCCAGCATAGCAAGATCCCGGAATCCCCGTTCCTGAAGATATTCAATGATTCCTGCCACAATCTCCGGATGGGTGGTAGCGCCCCAGGATGGTTCTGAGGGAGAAACCAGATTGGGCTTGATCCCGATACGGCACTCTTTATCCGGTATCCGGGAAGCCAGATCCGCCTCCTCTAAAAGTTTCTTTGTCATTTCCTTATAGTCTGTTCCATAGATGGCCAGGATTTCTGTATTTTCCATAGTTTACCGCCTTTCTCCCTGGGTTTTATAATAATATTTTAAATTTTGTATTTCTTTCTCTTTGACACCACTGCAGGCTGCGCTGGTACTATCCTGCTAAAAAAGCGCATTCCTCCTTAATATCTAAGATATTCATAAATTCTTTTATGCTGATCTTTCTATTCATTCCGATTTTATATGTAATATCCGAGGAATAATTGATATCCAAATGATTCAGCGGATGGCTCCGGGCTTTTTCATATATAGGATCATAATCGTATCTTATATATCCCTCCTCCATATGCCATAAGAGGAAAACCAGATACCATACCTCATTGATGTTCTGATATTCATAATCTTCTGCCACCTCCAGAATATCATCGATCATGGATTCCAAAGACTGGCTCATATGACTTTCCGAAGAAAAAATCCTTATAAGCATAGACAGCCTTCTGCTGTCGATTTCCAACTCTGTAATTTTGTCGTATATTCTATAACTGCCATTCTTTTTTTCTATATAGAAAGGAAAACCTATTGAGAAATATTTATCATTTGTTTCATAAAAGACTCTGCTCATTTTATCTTTGCACAGAATCACTTTGCTCTGTCCTGCTGTATGGTCTTCGACATGATCAATAATAATTTTTATAGTTTCCAACAGCAGCAATATAATATCCTGTTTATTTCTTACCGGTTTCTTTATTTTTTCTGTAAAATATTCACCCGGATAGATTTCAATGTATTTTTCCATAAGCCTCTCGCTTTCCTAATTCATCAAGCTGTAATTTGCCCTGACAATATCATACAGCCGGTCTCTGTCCAGTTCATTTTTATAAGCGCTGCGTATAATGGCATGTAGTTTCTCCCTGTATGCCTTCTCAATCCCGATGGTATCCATAATTTCTTCCACAATATCCCTCTGAGATTTATAAATATTTGTCCTATTGATTATGGCATTATTTAATTTTTCCTTTTCCTCATCATCTGGTTCTTGGATATGAAGGTAACCATTTTTTTCAACAAAATCTACACCATCTTTGATCTCGGCAATTTTTTCATAATCTCCGTCTGGTATCAGGAAATAAGACGTGATAAAAGATCTGGTAAGCATCATATAAATAGCATTTCTATTTTGCAGATCCCTGTCCAGACCTGACTGCATCAGGCATATTACAAAGGGAAACTCCAGGCCTTTTACATTGTTTTTATTACTTACAAACACGCTGCCTTTACTTTTTTTCTTGGATTCGTATCCAATATTCACATCCCATTGAAATCTTTCGCCTATTGCGACCTGCAGATTACTGGCTAATTGATAGTTTCTGTTGTCGTTTTCCAGAAACATGATTCCTATATCGTCCGGCTGTAGTGAAGTATTCTCCTTCTGCAGTTTCGCGATAATTGAAAGAATCCTGTTCAAATACAGTTCAGGCTTTGTTTCAATGATCTCAATATTTTTTATTCCGGTATTTCCCAGATCTTCAAAACGTCTCAACGGTCTTCGGTAAAGATCATAAA
>DWUY01000313.1 GCA_019120515.1 Candidatus Blautia avicola
AGTGGAATACTTTTGTAGAAGAAACCGTATCAACGGGAAATAAAGGGAGTTCTGTCCACAGTTCCGGCTCCGGCGTGAAAAATAAGCCGGTGGCCCTGACAAAGATCCAGGCAAGAGAAGATGACAGGATCAAAACAGATATTGAAGAACTTGACCGGGTCCTGGGGGGAGGAATCGTTCAGGGATCCATGGTGCTTGTAGGGGGAGATCCGGGGATCGGAAAATCTACCCTGCTTCTCCAGGTCTGCAGACAGCTTTCGGGAAAAGGACATAAGGTCTTGTATATTTCTGGCGAGGAGTCTCTGCGGCAGATCAAGCTTCGGGCAGAGCGTATCGGAGAATTTAATGACCAGCTCCTGCTGATGTGTGAGACGAATCTGGAGACGATCCGTCAGACCATTGAAGAAGTAAAGCCGGAGACCGTAGTGATCGACTCTATACAGACTATGTATAATGAACAGATTTCCTCGGCGCCGGGAAGCGTCTCTCAGGTCCGGGAATCCACAGGAATCCTTATGCAGATCGCCAAAGGCCTGGGAATCTCTGTTTTTATCGTAGGCCATGTGACGAAAGACGGAAGTGTGGCGGGACCCAGAGTGTTGGAGCATATGGTGGATACGGTCTTATATTTTGAAGGGGATCGTCAGGTAGCATACAGGATCCTGCGCAGCGTGAAAAACCGTTTTGGGTCTACCAATGAGATCGGCGTTTTCGAGATGCAGGATAAAGGACTGGCTGAGGTGAAGAATCCTTCCCAGGCAATGCTCAACGGCAGGCCTACGGATGCTTCAGGATCTGTGGTTGTGTGTTCAATAGAGGGAACCCGTCCCATTCTCATTGAAATACAGGCCCTGGTGACAAAAACCAACTTCGGACTGCCGAGAAGGACTTCCGTGGGGATCGACTATAACAGAGTAAATCTTCTGATGGCAGTACTGGAAAAAAGAGCCGGGCTCCGCCTTGGCGATTGGGATGCCTATGTAAATCTTGCCGGGGGGATGCGGTTGGGAGAACCAGCCATCGATCTTGGGATCGTTATGGCTATTGCATCCAGTTATAAGAATAAAGTGGTAGACGAAGGGCTGCTGATCTTCGGAGAAGTGGGACTGTCCGGGGAGATCCGTGGAGTAAGCATGGCAGAACAGAGAGTGAGAGAGGCGGAGAAACTGGGCTTTACGGCCTGTTTAATGCCAAAGGCAAATTTAGACAGTATTCAGGGAAAATATCAGATCCGTCTGATCGGCGCTTCTAATATCAAAGAAGCGATGGAGTATATCTGATATATAAGATACCTCTGTATACAGAGGGGAAAATTTGACAGAGAAGAAAGACATGGGGAAAAAGAAAAATGAGGGGAATCAAAATCATCAGACAGGGGTTTGCAAGTATGTTCGGCCAGTATGGAGGACTGCGCAGGGAGCTTTATGTATTGTTCTGGGGAAAGGCTGCTACCAATATGGGAGCAATGATATGGCCTATGCTGACACTGATACTCAGCAACAAGCTGGGGATGGAAGCAAAGGAGATCGCTGCTGTAACCATCAGCCTGGGAGTCGTACAGTTTCCGGTAAATCTGATAGGCGGAAAGCTGGCGGATCATTGTAATAAGAGAAATCTGATCATCTGTTGCGATCTGGTAACAGTCGTATGCTATCTTTTAGCTGCCTGCTTTCCGGTTTCCATGCATCAGATATTCCTGTTTTTTACAGCCAGCTTGTTTCAGACTGTGGAGAATCCTTCTTATGATGCCCTGGTAGCGGACTTAAGTTCCTCAAATGACAGAGAACGGGCCTATAGCCTGATCTATTTGGGACTGAACCTGGGGCTTATACTGGCGCCTACTATCGGCGGGATGCTTTTTGAAAATTATCTGAACCTGGCTTTTGTGATAGATGGACTAACCACCCTTTCCTCTACTATATTGATCTTTCTATTTATAAAGGATATCACACCGGTTGAAAATCAAAAAGCTTCCGTGTATGAGGAAGCAAAGGGGCAGGTTTCTACCTGGAGTGTTTTATGGGAGAAAAAGATCATTCTGTTGTTTTTTGCCGCCTGGGCGATCTATAATTTTGTCTATGCCCAGTTCAATTTCCTGATTCCCCTGAATCTGGAAGGACTATATCAGGCAAAAGGCGCGGTTTATTTTGGATTTCTTACAAGTCTGAACGGATTGATAGTGATTATCGGAACCCCTCTTCTCACAAAATATACAAAAAAATTACCGGATACCTCTAAACTTATCGCAGGGGCTGGGCTGGTAACCTTCGGCCTGTCCATGTATATTTTTATTCAAGGGATTATCCCTATGTATTATGTTTCCATGATCATTTTTACCTTGGGAGAGATCATGAGTACATTGGGCACTTACCCGTATATGACAAGAAGAGTACCGGCTTCCCATAGAGGAAGGATTTCTTCTGTGGCAAATATTTTCCTGGGAATGGCTTCATATTATTCCCAATGGTGTATAGGAAGCCTTCTGGAAAAAGAATCTATGGTGAGAGTATGGACGATCATTGCGGGGATCGGGCTGGCAGGAGTCTTCCTGTATTTTATTTTAAGAGAAGCGGACAAAAAGAGATTTCCTTTGTTATACAAAAAATTGTAAAAAGTGTAAAAAAAGCGTTGACAGATTTTGACAAGTGTGGTATTCTAACATAGCTGTCGATGAGAGCGGTGCTCTCAAGAACTTCTGAAATTCCTGAAAAAAGAAATTTTCAAGAAAAAGAAAAAAGTTCTTGACAAGCCAGAAAAGATGTGATAATCTGATATGGCTGTCGCAAGACAGGGACCTTGATAACTGAACAGTGAAACACATGAACTGAAAATTCTTTTACATTCATTTTTAAAAACGGTTCAACGAACCAAAACAGTAAAAGGTT
>DWUY01000314.1 GCA_019120515.1 Candidatus Blautia avicola
CGGACCCACATATGATACAATATGAATCCTCTTATTGTTCGATTTATTCGCTCAGGTTGGCACCTTCCGCATAGCGGGGTTGC
This sequence comes from Candidatus Blautia avicola, assembly GCA_019120515.1. GTDB lineage: Bacteria > Bacillota > Clostridia > Lachnospirales > Lachnospiraceae > Blautia > Blautia avicola. The sequence continues at coordinate 84 of DWUY01000314.1, forward strand.
CGTGACTTCACAGTTCCTATGTAACTCCATCACTCTGAATAAGAGAAATAATATCCTTTGTTCAATTTTCGAATACTACATTAACGCTTTTTCCTCTCTGCGTCAAGTACTATTTTTTATCCAACCCGAAGCTGGAATTTTTTAATCTCTTTTTCACTGGAAACTTTTTCAATCTCTGCACCCAAAGCTCTCAGTTTTTCTTCAAAACGCTCGTATCCTCTCTGGATATAAACGATATCATCTACAATAGTGATCCCCTCTGCCGCAAGTCCGGCAATAACCAGAGCCGCCCCTGCCCGAAGGTCCGGAGCGCTGACCTGGGCTCCTGTCAGTTTTTCTACGCCATTGACAATGGCCGTATTGCCTTCCACTTTGATATCTGCGCCCATGCGCACCAGCTCTGCCACATATTTAAAACGGTTTTCAAAAATACTTTCTGTAATGATACTTGTCCCTTCTGCCAGAGTCAGCGCTACAGCAAACTGAGGCTGCATATCCGTAGGATATCCGGGATAGGGCATAGTTTTTACATTGGTCCGTTTCAGCCGTTTATTGGCAACCACCCGGACTGCATCGTCAAACTCTTCAACCTGACATCCGATTTCTTCTAGTTTCGCCGTTGTGGCTTCCAGATGTTTCGGGATCACATTTTTCACCATCACATCTCCCATAGTAGCGGCTGCAGCGCACATAAAGGTGCCTGCCTCGATCTGGTCCGGAATGATCGAATAGCTGGTGCCGTGAAGTTTTTCCACGCCTCTGATACGAATCACATCAGTACCTGCCCCTTTGATATTAGCTCCCATACTGTTCAGAAAATTGGCCACATCTACCACATGGGGTTCTTTGGCCGCATTTTCGATGGTAGTATAGCCGTTTGCCATAGCTGCCGCCATCATAATATTAATGGTGGCGCCTACAGAAACCATGTCCAGGAAAATATGTTTTCCTCTCAGTTCCTCAGCTTTTGCAACTACAGCTCCGTGGATAATATCCACAGATGCTCCCAGAGCACGAAATCCCTTCAGATGCTGGTCGATAGGACGGCTGCCGATATTGCAGCCTCCCGGAAGAGGGACCTCTGCATTTTTATATTTGCCAAGAAGAGCTCCCAGAAGATAATAGGAAGCCCGGATCTTCTTTATATATTCATACTCGACAGTAATATTTCCAATTGTAGCTCCTACGATCCTTACTTCTGTAGGACTGATACGCTCCACAGTCGCACCGATCTCTCTGATAGCCTCCAGCAGGACATTAATATCCCGCACATCCGGCAGATTCTCAATATGCACAGCCTCGTCTGTCATGATCGCTGCTGCCAGGATAGCCAGAGCCGCGTTCTTTGCACCGCCTATCTCTACTTCTCCTACTAAAGGATTTCCGCCTTTGATAATATACTGTTCCATATACACACCTCTTATTTTGGCTTATGCCTGTCTATATTTAACTGCCTGTCCCAAAAGACAGACCCTTATACTCCATTTGCCCCTGTAATACAATCCGCCCCATAAGGCAATCCTGAAAACATTCGCACTCCGGCCTACCGGCCTTCCTGCTCATGTTTTGCGGGTCCTAAATCCATGGTTTTTCATGCAAGCATGAAACCCTTGGCTTTTGGACCCTTGGTATCATTTTATGACTTAACCATAATATTATAACAGATAAATGTTTTTGTAAACAAAAATTAAAATTTTACCCTTCTTCTTTTCACCTGAATTTTATTTTAATTCTGTAACTATTGAAGGATTTCCAGTATTTTCTGCAAAGTTCCCTCTGCATCGGTTTTTTTCTCATCAATTATATGATCCGCGTATTTTTCATAAAGGGGGACTCTTTCTTCGTAAAGGTCTTTTAGTGTCTGTCCTTTTCTCAGGACCACGCCTCTTCCGATCAGATTGCTGAGTCTTCGGTTCAGGATCTGATAATCCAGTTTCAGATACAGAACTGTCCCGATCTTTTTCAGATGTTCCATGGCCTCCTGACAATATACCACACTGCCGCCTGTGGCGATCACGGATTTTTCTGTGTCGATGGACTTATTTACACGATTTTCGATTTTCAGAAAGCCTTCCTGTCCTTCTTTTGCTATGATATCCTTCAGCAGTTTTTTTTCTTCCTTCTGGATCAACAGGTCGGAATCCACAAAAGTATAACCCAGGACTTTAGCAAGGATTACGCCTACCGTACTTTTCCCGGATCCCGGCATACCGATCAGCACTATATTTTCTTTCTGGTCTTTCATCTCTTCTGTTTCTTTTTTCTCCTTTTTTTGATACTGTATCCGAATGTTCCCAGCTTTCTGCCCAGGCCATAGTATTCTCCATGGGAATATACAATAGGACGAGCCAGCGCCAGATCAAATTTTCCCTTCTCATCCATATATTCTTTGTCCACATGGACAGCCAGCACATCCGCGGTAAATACCCGGTGGCTTCCGTAATCCTTTTCTTCCCGGACCCTGCACTCTATAGATACCGGAGACTCCTTGATCATCGGAGCTCCCACATGGGCGGCAGGTTCCCTGGTCAGTCCTGTTTCCAGAAACTTATCCACATCTCTTCCGGATCTTACTCCGCAGTAGTCTGTGGCAAAAGCCAGTTTTTCTGTGGTAAGATTGATCACAAATTCTCCGGTCTCATGGATCATAGGGTAAGTATAACGCTCAGGTCTCACGGAAATTGACACCATAGGCGGGTTCGTACATACTGTGCCGGCCCATGCCACTGTGATAATATTGTCATGGCCTTCTTCATCCGCCGCCGTTACCATGACCGCTGGTAGCGGATACAGCATATTTCCCGGTTTCCATTCTATTTTACTCATATCTGTCCAGTCTCCTTATCTCAGCTGTTGTTCTGCTGAAGAGTTCCGATAAAAGCAGGGATCAGCTGTTTCTTTCTGGAAACGACTCCAGGAAGCAGATAGCCCCCGTCTTTCTCCTTGACTTCAAAAGATTCTTCCACCAGTCTTCCGCTGCCGTCTCCATAGCAGAGGATTTCTGAAGATTCCTCCAGGATATTGGTAAGCATAAAGAACACCATGGAAACTCCGTTCTTTCCACATTCATGCTTCATAACCGGCAGGATCCTCTTCTTCAGATCCTTCAGTTCCTGGGCGCTCATAGAACTGATCTGTCCTACGCCAAAGTTTACCTTATCCGAAGTAAAACGCTTAAAGTCCTGATAAAAGATAACTTCAATAGTTTTCCCCTTCAGATTGCTGCCTGCGGTGAACATCTCTTTTGCAAACTCTTCTATATTAATTCCTGCAATAAGAGCCAGCGCCCCCGCCGCCATCTTGTCGGAAGAGGTGCAGGTAGGCGACCGGAACATAAGAGTATCCGAGATAATCGCCGCGCAAAGCAACCCTGCGATCTGAGGGCTGATCTCCAAGGATTTTTCCACATACATCTGGTAGAGGATCGTTGCCGTACATCCCACCGGCTGATTGCGGAACATAATAGGCTGGAGAGTCTCCAGGGAACCCAGCCTGTGATGGTCGATGATCTCCAGGATCTCCGCGGAATCAATGTTGTCCACTGCCTGTGTCTTTTCATTATGGTCTACCAGGATCAACTGTTTTTTCTTCATTCCCAGAAGATTTCTCCTGGACACGGTTCCGATATACTTGCCATGCTTATTCACTACAGGGAACGCCCTGTGGCGGTTTTTTACCATAATGTCCTTAATATTGTCTGTATAATCATCGGTCTGGAAAGTGATCAGATTGTCCTTCTTCATAATGTGTTTCACCGGGATACTCTGATTGATCAGCCTTGCCACACTGAAAGTATCCAGAGCAGACTGGATGATCACACATTGGTTTTTCTCCGCCGCATCTTTAATATCCTGTTCAACCTCTGTATGGTTGCAGACAATGATACAGCTTACATTCTGCTCTATGGCGCAGAGATGATCCTCATGCCGGTCACCCAGGATAACCAGATCATCTTCCTCCAGGAACTCTCCCATTTTATCCGGGTGGGCTGCTCCGATGACCACCTTTCCCCTTACAAAATATCCATGGGGATTTCCGGTAACTACCCTCCCTTCTACAGTATTGGCAATACTTCTGTACTGGGTTTTTGCATTCGAAAGAAAATAATTGTCATGAGCATCCATATAAGATTTGGCAATATCCCCTGTTGTGATCAGGCCTTCCAGTTTCCCGTCCTCCTTGGTGATCGGCAGGGTCACCGCACTGGTCTGCTTCATAATAGCCCAGGCGTCCTTAATAGAAATACTGTTCTCCACACCCGGCGTCTCCCGGATCTCCATATCCTTCACCTGAGTCCCTACATCCGAAAGATATCCCGGTGCCTCCACGCCAAACCTCTTCAGCACATACTCCGTCTCCTCATTTATCTGCCCGGCCCTCTTCGCCGCATACTTACTTCCTTTATTCAATCGGTTCTTAAAATCCGCATAGGCAATCGCGGAACAAATAGAATCCGTATCCGGATTCTTATGCCCGATAATATAAATTTTCCTCTGCTTCGCCATTCCACATATCCTTTCTCAAAGGTCATTTCCACTTCTTTTTTTATACTATCACACTTCTAATTTCCTGGCAATTATGATATGATACTAGGGGCGAAAGCTCAGATATTTCATGCTTGCATGAATATATCTGAATTTGAGCCCCGTTAAAACATGAACATGTAGCCCGATAGGGCGGAATGTGAATGTTTTTCTGAATTGTGGGAGCCCAAAGGGCGGAACAATTCAGGGAGTATTATTAAACTTGAGGGTGAGACCCGCTAAAAACATGAGCATGGAAACCGTTAGGTTGGAATGCGAATGTTTTCTGAATTGCGGGAGCCGAAGGCGGAGCAATTCTGGGGGATAGCATTTCCCCGAATTTTAAACTGTATTTAAAGGAGGAGCGAATTATGTCAGAAGAAACAAAGAAACCGGAAACCATGGAAGATTACATGAATGAGATCAACGCATCCTTTTCTAATTTCCGGGATGACGATATGCTGATCTGGGACAAGCTGACCCAGATGAAAGAGGATAAAGAAGCTTTTGAAGTTACGGTAGAAGGTATCGTAAAGGGCGGTGTGATCGCCTATGTGGAAGGTATCCGCGCCTTTATCCCGGTATCTCAGCTGGCTCTTCACTATGTGGAAAATCCCGAGGATTATTTAAAGAAAACCCTTACTGTCAGGGTGATCGAAGTGGATGAACAGGAAAACCGCCTGGTACTTTCAGCCAAAGAGGTACAAAGAGAAAAGGCTCAGGAAGAAAAGCTGGAAAAGATCCAGAATATTAAAGTAGGAAGTATCGTGGAAGGAACCGTAGAGTCCCTTCAGACTTACGGCGCATTTGTTGACCTGGGGGATCATATTTCCGGCCTGGTACATGTTTCCCAGATCTCCGAAAAAAGGATCAAATCTCCAAAGGCTGTGCTCTCCGTAGGAGACCATGTAAAAGCGAAAGTTATTAAAAATGAAGACGGAAAGATCAGCCTGAGTATAAAAGCCCTTGCTCAGCCTCAGGAAGAAAAAGACGAAGAACCGGATTTTGAGATTCCCAAAAGCGAAGAGATCTCCACATCTTTAGGTTCTCTTCTGAAAAATATAAAGATCAACGGTTAATAGGAGAATACAGGTGAAGAAAATATTAAACCGGATTTTTATTGAAGGCCTTGGCGGAATGGCTTACGGCCTTTTTGCCACTCTGATCATTGGCACGATCATCCAGCAGATCGGCAATCTGGCCGGGGGACCCTGGGGCGCTTTGCTCTATCAGTTCGGAAAATTTGCCGCAGCTATGACCGGCGCCGGGATCGGCGCCGGCGTCGCCTGCCGTTTTAAAGAAAGCCCGCTGGTCGTCCTCTCCGCCGTTACTGCAGGTATGGTAGGGGCTCATGCCGGAAACATTTCCGCCGGAGCAGTTTTTACCGAAGAAGGCGCCCTGCTTCTGTCCGGTCCCGGTGAGCCTTTGGGGGCTTTTATCGCCTCCTATGCTGCTATCGAACTTTCCAGACTTCTTGCAGGAAAGACCAAACTGGATATTATCCTTGCTCCGATGGCGGGCATTCTGGGCGGCTCTGTTGTAGGGATCTTAGTGGGTCCCCCTATCAGCCGGCTGATGAACCAGCTTGGAGCGATGATCAACTGGGGCACCGAACAGCAGCCTTTCCTTATGGGTATTGTGGTATCTGTCCTCATGGGCATGATCCTGACTCTGCCTATCAGTTCTGCCGCCTTAGGAGTGATCCTGAATCTTTCCGGTCTTGCCGCCGGAGCCGCTACGATCGGCTGCTGCTGCAATATGGTAGGCTTTGCGGTAGCAAGTTATAAAGAAAATGGTATATCCGGCCTTCTGGCCCAGGGGATCGGAACCTCCATGCTCCAGGTCCCCAATATTATGCGCCATCCTCTGATATGGCTGCCTGCTATTATTTCCAGCGCCATTTTAGGTCCTGTGGGAACTCTGCTGGCCGGTATGACCAATAATGCTACCGGTTCCGGAATGGGTACAGCCGGTTTTGTCGGTCAGATCATGACCTGGCAGACCATGACCGCCACAGAGGATCCGGTGATCGTATTGATAAAAATCCTTCTCCTGCATTTTATCCTGCCCGGTATATTGTCACTGGTGATCGCAGACAACATGCGGAAGCTGGGATTGATAAAGGACGGTCAGATGAAGCTGGATATGTAACTATCCGATGGACTTATCAGGAAAGAATCTGTATACAGAGAAAGCTGTTAAACTTTTGACTAAATGCCGCTTTTTTGCTATACTGTAGAAAAGCGGCAGTTTTTGTGCGAATGCCCGGCAAGCGTCTGCCGTGCTTGCATGAACAGGCATTTACCGGGCATCAGCACAAAATCATATTTTCCTAAAAGGAGGTGAAGCATGGTTGGAAAATTCTCCAAATCTGAACCTTTATGAGGATGTAGACAGCTGGGAAACTCTCATGTTCCTTTATAATGCCGCATTAAAGGAGATCAATACCAAAATTGAAATACTCAACGATGAGTTTCAGCATGTGCATCACTACACCCCCATAGAACATATTAAATCCAGGATCAAAACAGCGGAAAGTATTGTTAAGAAGCTGAAGAAAAACGGTTATGAAGTCAACGTCCAAAATATGGTAAAACATGTCCGGGACATAGCCGGAGTCCGGATCATCTGTTCCTTTACTTCAGATATCTATCTTATCGCAGATATGATCGCCAAGCAGGGAGATCTGAAGATCATTTCTCTCAAAGATTATATCAAACATCCCAAAGACAGCGGTTATCAGAGTTATCATATGCTGGTATCTGTTCCCATCTATCTGTCCGGAGGATTTGTAGATACTAAAGTAGAGATCCAAATACGGACTGTGGCACAGGATTTCTGGGCCAGCCTGGAACACAAGATCTATTACAAATTTGAGGGCAATGCGCCTGATTATATCAGCCGCGAACTTCAGGAATGCTCCAAGATCGTGGAAAAACTGGACGCCCGGATGCTCTCTTTAAATAAGACGATTCAGGAATTCAGCGGAAAAAGGACAGGAGACATCCTTCCTTCAGAAGCGTAAGAAGAGGCTGCAGCTCTACACAGACAGGGCTGCAGCCTCTTTTCTCTTATTTACGCCTACTCCTGACCTGCAGAAGTTCTTACCTTACATGTCTGTTTTCGGGAATTCAACCCGGTTGATCAGCTTGCTGTCTGTCAGCCATATATCCTCCGTCTATGTCTTGTATTCTTTTTCCTGTTTTGCTATAATTCAGACAAAATTTTTGAAAACACTATATACCCGGAAATTCTGATCGCTGTTCTTCTGTATCTAAATCATTTTTCATAGAAAGGATCCCCTGGAACTCCTTCTTCAAAGATATAGATCAGACAGAAGGAAAAGCCATCATAGAATGGCCATGTTTATCCCTGCAGGAGGTACGATAAATGATCAAACAAAATCTGAATACTGACTGGACCCTGAGAAGAGCAGACGCTCAGGAGTCCTTCCCTGCTTCCGTCCCCACCAGCGTCTATACGGTGCTGGCCGCCAACAAAAAAATACCGGAGCCTTACTGGAAAGGAAATGAAGATCTCGTCCGTGATGAGATCGACCATGACTTCATTTACACCCGGGAATTCAATGCGGATCCCGGCCTTTTGGATCAGGATCAGGTACTTCTCCGCTTTGACGGCATCGATACTATAGCCGACATTTATTTAAATGGTACTCTGCTGGGGCAAACCTTTAATATGCACCGTACCTGGGAATTTTCCGTAAGCGGCATATTAAAACCAGAAGGAAACAAATTGGAAGCAGTGTTGCATTCTCCCCTGAAAGCTGCTGCTGATGCTTTTGCCAAATGCCCTACCAGGGGAAGCGAAGACGCCTGGGACGGATTCAGCCATATCCGAAAAGCCCACTATATGTACGGCTGGGACTGGGGCGCTCATCTGCCCGACGCCGGGATCTTCCGGGATGTGACGCTTCTCGGCATCCGGAAAGCCCGTATTGACTCCGTATATATCACCCAGGAACACCAGGAAGGCAAGGTGACTCTTCACTTTGCGCCTTCCTTTTACAGCGCAAAAAAATATACAAAAGAACAGACCCTTCAGGAGCTTTCCGCTGGGGAAGAAGCCTCTTCCTACGCTTATCGGGTACACATAACAGATCCTGAGGGTGGTTCTTTTACTTTAGAAAATAGCCCGGAGTCCGCAGAAATTTCCAATCCCCGGCTTTGGTGGCCCAATGGCTTGGGTAAACAGCCTTTATACCAGGTTGCTGTAGATCTTCTTTACAAAGGAGAAATCCTTGACAGCTGGAGCCGCAGGATCGGCCTGCGCACCATGACCATGTCCGTAGAAAAAGACCAGTGGGGAGAATCTTTCGCTCCTATGGTAAACGGAGTAAATTACTTCGCCATGGGAGGAGACTACATTCCAGAGGAGCATCTTCTTGGAAGGATCCGCTCCCGGAAACGCCGCCGTCTCCTGGAAGACGCCAAACTGGCCAATTTCAACAGTATCCGTGTATGGGGAGGAGGGTACTATCCTGACGATGAGTTTTATGACCTCTGCGATGAGCTGGGTCTGGTAGTCTGGGAGGACTTCATGTTCGCCTGCTCTGTCTATGAACTGACAACCGAATTTGAAGACAATATTACCCGCGAGTTTATAGATAATATCAAACGTCTCCGTCATCACGCCAGCCTGGGCCTGTGGTGCGGAAATAACGAAATGGAGTCTTTTGTTAAAGATGGAGAATGGGTTTCCAAACCTTCTGAAGTCCGGGATTATCTGTTCATGTATGAACGGATCATTCCCAAAGTTCTCCGGAAATACGATCCTGTGACCTTCTACTGGCCCTCCAGCCCATCTTCAGGAGGATCCTTTGACGAGCCTCAGGATCCAAACCGGGGAGACGTGCACTTCTGGCAGGTATGGCATGGAAATAAGCCTTTCTCCGAATATCGGAAATATGGTTTCCGTTATCTTTCCGAATTCGGCTTCCAGGCCTTTCCTTCTGTGAAAACCGTAGAAGAAGGGATCAGTGATGATCCTCAGGACTGGAATATTTTCTCCTATGTCATGGAGAAACATCAGCGAAACAATGCCGCTAACGGAAAGATCATGAATTATCTCCAGCAGACATATAAGTATCCCTATGATTTTTCCTCTCTGGTATATGCCTCTCAGCTCCTCCAGGCGGATGGTATCCGCTACGGCGTAGAACATTTCCGGAGAAACCGGGGAAGATGTATGGGAGCCGTTTACTGGCAGTTAAATGACTGCTGGCCGGTGACTTCCTGGTCTTCTATTGACTATTACGGAAGATGGAAAGCCCTCCACTATTACGCAAAACGTTTCTTCGCTCCGGTGATGATCTCCTGCGAGGAGCAGAACTGGATGACTGCCTCCGCAGATATGAACCGGCAGCACTTTGCATTTGAAAAATCGATCCGCTTAAATGTAGCCAACGAGACTATGGAAGAAAAACATCTTACCGTAAGATGGGCTCTGCGAAAAGCAGACGCTTCTGTGATCCGGGAGGAATCCCAGGAGATCACGGTAGCTCCTCTCTCTGCTTACTGGCTGGATAAGGTCCTCCTTCCAGATGCAGGCCTTTTTGATGAGTATGTCAGCTATCAGGCGGAAGAAAACGGAAAAGTCCTTTCTTCCGGGACCGTGATCTTCTCCTATCCGAAATACTTCCGTTATGTGGATCCCCGGCTTCAGGTAGAAGTGGATGGCAACGAACTGGTGGTAAAGGCTTCCGGTTATGCCAAGAGTGTAGAAATCCTCAATGAAAAGGAAGACCTGATCCTGGAGGATAACTACTTTGATATGAACGGCGGCGAGAGAAGAGTGAAGATCTTAAGAGGAAAACCTGTCGGACTTAAGGTGCGCAGCGTGTATGATATCGGAAGAAATTGATAAATAAAAGAAAAAGGCAGATTACCTTCCCGGCAAAGGAACCAAAGAAGAAATGGCTCTTATGAATGTAACCGCTCATGTCACAGAGAATTTCCCTCCGGTCTTTCTTATGACCGCTTCCGGAGATTTTCTTAAAGAACAGGCCCTGCTCATGGCCTCAGCCCTTACCAAGCATAACGTGCCTTTCCTCTACCGTTTTTACGGAGACAGTCAGAATCTCCTGCCCTATGTATTCCACTGCGACATGCGCTCTGAAGATGGAAAACAGTGTAACCAGGATGAATGTGACTATTTCCTGAAGTTTTGCAAATAAGCAAAATAACCAAAGTGAATTTTGGAAGGCTATATAAAGACAAAGATCCCCGCAGAGGTCTCTCGTTTGTATAATTCAAAGACCCCTGCGGGGAATATTTCTCTGTCTATAAAAATCTTATCGGTTATCTGCCGCTGCCTGAAGTTTTACGATCAGTTCCTGGATCTCTTCTGTGCTCATTCCCATAAAGCTTCTCATGGAACGGAGAGGGGAGTTCTCCATCATCTTCAGGGACATTTCTTTACTGATGGCCTGGGAAGCTGCACTTTCTTCTTCCTCATCGGAGGAACCGCCCATATGCTGGATAAGGCTCTCTGTCATTCCTTCGATCACAGCTTTTGTCCTTGGATTTTCCGGCAGTTCTCCGATGGTTGTATTCATATGTACATGAAGAGGCAGTTCTGTAGTACTCTCTACATATACGGTTTTCTTTAACCGGATATCTCTGGAAGAAGCGGCCGCCAGGATCTCATATTCTCCGGAAGCTGCATACCAGTCATGGATCCGGGTATTGTACCAGGCAAAGCTTCTCTTATCCAGTTCCATTTCCACAGTCTTCTCTTCCTGCGGCTGCAGCTCTACCTTCACGAAGTTTTTCAGCTCTTTTACAGGACGGCTGGCGGATCCGGTCTTGTCAGCCACATAAAGCTGCACCACTTCTTTTCCGGCTCTGTCTCCTGTGTTCTTCACCTTCAGAGTTACCTTTAAGGTATCGGTATCTTTGATCCTGTCTGCGGAAAGCTGAAGATCGCTGTACTCAAATGTAGTATAGCTCAGTCCGTATCCGAAAGGATAGCGCACAGGCATTTCCTTGGTGTCGTAATACCGGTATCCTACAAATACACCTTCTTTGTATTCTACTGTCTGCCCGTCTCCCGGGAAGTTCAGATAGGAAGGATTGTCGGAAAGCTTGTAAGGAATGGTTTCTGCCAGTTTTCCGCTGGGATTCACTTTTCCGAAAAGTACATCCACTTCCGCCTGTCCTACGGCCTGTCCGCCCAGATAAGCCTCCAGGATTCCTTTTACCTGGTCTGCCCAGGGCATTTCTACAGGGGAACCATTGTGAAGGACTACCACTACATTTTCCTGTACCTTTGCGATCTCAGAGATCAGCGTATTCTGGCACTGGGGCATTCTCATATGGCTTCTGTCATATCCTTCTGATTCAAAGGCATCCGGAAGTCCCGCAAAGATCACGGCCGCATCTGCCTCTTTTGCCGTCTGCACCGCCTGATCCAGCATAGCCTGATCCACCACATCTTCCTTCACATCATATCCCTGGGCGTAAGTAACCTGAACCACATCTTTCACCGCTTCCAGAGCGCTGGTGGTCTTAAAAGAATGAATGTGTGAGCTTCCTCCTCCCTGGAATCTGGGGGCTTCTGCGAATTTTCCGATAAACGCAATCTTTTTTCCCTGGGCAGAAAGAGGAAGAATATCTTCATTTTTCAGAAGGACCATAGACTCTGCCTCAATCTTCGCAGCCAGCTTATGGTCTTCTTCTTTATCAAATTTCCCTTCCTGGCGGTTATCCGCAAACTTGAAGACAATGTTCAGGATCCTTTCCACAGCCCTGTCCAGAACTGCTTCGTCCAGTTCTCCCTTTTTTACCGCTTCTGCGATCTCTTTATCTGTATGACCGCCGCTTCCCGGCATTTCCAGTTCCAGTCCTGCCTTTAAGCCTTTTACGCGGTCATTTACAGCACCCCAGTCGGACATTACATATCCCTCAAATCCCCACTCATCTCTCAGGACTTCTGTGAGAAGCCAGTGGTTCTCTGAAGCAAATTCCCCGTTGATCCGGTTATAGGAACACATAACCGTATCCGGCTTTCCTTCTTTAACGGCAGTCTCAAAAGCTGCCAGATAGATCTCTCTTAAGGTTCTTTCATCTACCTCTGAAGAACAGGACATTCTTCTGTGTTCCTGATTGTTTGCCGCAAAATGTTTAATGGAGGTTCCCACATTTTTGGACTGTACTCCTTTGATATGGGAGGCGGCCATCTGAGAAGCCAGGTAGGGATCCTCTGAAAAATACTCAAAGTTTCTTCCGCAGAGAGGAGAACGTTTGATATTTACCGCCGGCCCCAATATTACAGAAACATCTTCCGCCTGGCATTCATCGCCGATCCGCTCTCCCATTTTCTCCAGCAGGTCTCTGTCAAATGAGCAGGCTGTTGCGCAGGCTGTAGGGAAACACACTGCCTGAATACTTTCATTCAGTCCCAGATGATCCGCCTCTGCCGCCTGTTTCCTGAGTCCGTGAGGTCCATCGCTGACCATAACCTCCGGGATCCCCAGTCTTTCTACCCCCTTTAAATGCCAGAAGTCTTTTCCTGAGCACATACCGGCCTTTTCTTCCAGGGTCATTTCCTTAACAATCGCTTTTACGTCACGTTTCATTTTATCGCTCCTTTGCAATCTCTTTATGGCTTAACGCTATCACAAATCCCGCAGAAAAAATATCAGGATCCTGCTGATTTTATCATTGAAATGCTGACATTTTTCCTGTATACTAGCCGCAAAGCGGCGGATTGCCGCCGATCTCCAAGTCAAATGGACATGCCCGCATGTCCGCTTGGCTCGTTGCCCGCGGGAATAAATAGAGAGAAGGAAAATCGATGAATATTTTTGAGAAGGATAATTTTGATTTTTTAGATAAGAAAACAAGACAGATCCTGCTGGCCTCCAGAGAATCCTTTGTGCCCCATACGCCCTATCGTTATGAAAAAGATATGCTGGAGGCTGTACGCCAGGGGGATCTGGCTCTGGCAGGAAATGTATGGAAATCCTGGATAAAACAGGGCAGGCTGGGAAACTCAGTCCCAACCCTCTGCGTCAGTCCCAGATCATTTTCATTTCCTATATCACCCAGATCACCAGAGCCGCCATGGACGGAGGAGTGGAAGAAGATCTGGCCTATGCTATGAGTGACAGCTACATCCAGACATCTGAAAAATGCACTGCCCTTTCCCAGATAGACAGGCTGCGGACCCGGGCATTAATGGATTTCACCAACGCTGTAAGACACAAAAAGGATTCTCCCCCTTATTCCAAAGCTGTCCGCAGAGCCATAGGCTATATCCGCAGTCATGTCAAAGAAAAAATCTCTCTCTCCCAGATTGCCCTGGCCTCAGGGCTGAGCAGCGGAAGATTTTCCCACCTCTTCCGGGAAGAAACAGGAATGACGCCTTTTGCCTATGTAAAAAAAGAACGGCTGGAAACAGCCCGATCCATGCTGATCTACACTGATCGTCCTATTTCCGAGATCAGCGCGGCTTTATGCTTCTCCAGCGAAAGCCATTTTATCCAGGCATTCCGGGAATATACAGGAAAGACTCCCGGCAAATACCGGAAGTCTCAACACTGACCTTCTGTTTTTTTTCAAATCCTCTTTCCGTTTTCCTGTTCGTCATAGGAAATCTCTGTATTTCCAAGAACGCCCGAAGCGTACGGTTATCTGTCGTAAGAAAGAAGATGATCTACCGCCGCCCGTTCGATAGCCAGGCCTTCTTTATATCTTACCATAAATTCATCAAAGCCTTTTACATCTTTCTCGTCAGGCTGTACCTCTACGCCTTCCTGTCCGGCAAAGACTTTATTGTCCAGATACTCTTCCAGAGTCTCTCCTTCTTCTTTGTTGATCATATAAGAAGCCAGTACGGCAATACCCCAGGCGCCTCCTTCTCCTGCTGTTTCCATAACAGTTACAGGTGTGTCAATAGCTGCCGCCAGGATATTCTGTCCCACGCCTTTGGTCTTGAAAAGGCCTCCATGGCCCAGGATCTTGTCCAGTTTTACCCCTTCTTCTTTCAGAAGGATATCCATACCGGTCTTTAATGCTCCCAGAGCAGTAAAGAGGTTGACTCTCATAAAGTTTGCCAGATTAAACCTGCTCTCCGGTGTGCGGACAAAGAGAGGACGGCCTTCTTCAAATCCAGTGATATGCTCTCCGGAAAAATAGTTATATGCCAGCAGTCCGCCGCAGTCTGCGTCCCCTTCCATGGCTTTTCTGTAAAGGGTGCCAAAGAGCTGGTTCATATCTACCTGAATGCCCATGGCTTCTGAAAATTCTTTAAAAATCCCTACCCAGGCATTCAGATCTGAAGTACAGTTGTTGCAGTGTACCATAGCCACCAGATTTCCTGTAGGGGTAGTTACCAGATCGATCTCCGGATATACTTTGGACAGTTCTTTCTCCAGGACTACCATGGCAAATACAGAGGTTCCGGCAGATACATTTCCGGTTCTCTTGGCAACACTGTTGGTAGCGACCATTCCCGTTCCCGCATCTCCTTCAGGCGGGCAGAATGGGATGCCTGCTTCCAGCTTTCCGGTAGTATCCAGCAGCTTTGCCCCTTCTTTCGTCAGACGGCCGGCTTCTTCTCCTGCCAGAAGGACTTTTGGAAGGATCTTATGGAGTTTCCAGGGATATCCATAGGGAGCAGCCAGCTTTTCAAACTGTTCCATTCTCTTTTCATCATAGTTCTTAATATTCATATCTACCGGGAACATACCGGAAGCCTCTCCTACTCCCAGAACCTTCTCGCCTGTCAGTTTCCAGTGTACATAGCCTTCCAGTGTTGTCATAAAGGTAATATCTTTTACATGCTCTTCCTTATTCAGCATAGCCTGATACAGATGGGCGATGCTCCATCTCTGGGGAATATGATAGGCAAAAAGTTCTGTCAGTTCCTCGCTGGCCTGCTCTGTCATGGTGTTTCTCCAGGTACGGAAAGGTACCAGGAGCTTGTCCTCTTTGTCAAAAGGCATATAGCCGTGCATCATCGCGCTGAATCCAATGGCGCCCAGCTTTGTGATCTCCACTCCGTATTTTTCTTTCACATCTCTGGCCATATCCTGATAGCTGTCCTGGATACCTGTCCAGATAGCTTCTTCGCTGTAGGTCCAGATATTGTTCACATACTGGTTTTCCCACTCATGGCTGCCTGAAGCGACAGGCTGGTTCTTCTCGTTGACCAGCACTGCCTTGATCCTGGTAGAACCCAGCTCGATGCCCAGTACTGCCCGGCCTTCCTCAATGATTTTCTTGTTCTCTTCTGCGCTCATATAAATACCCTCCTGATTTTTGTTTTATCCATAGTTCTGATGGACCTTTTACGTTTTATTAACATTCTAATTTACATTATATAGCTTGTATGCTTGTTATTCTACTTGTTTTTTCTTCTTCTGATCTTATGTGAGATCCCGGCAAGGATATATGCAGCCAAAGTCACCGCAAAATACAGGGAACCTCCCAGAAATACCATAGCCCCAAAGACTTCTCCCGCATCCCGGTTTCCCAACAGGGGAGTATAGGCGTCTGTCATAAGCATGATAAACTGGCTTGCCGTTATCCCCAGACTGTATATTATGTGGATCCTCCATCTGGAATAGTATTTCAGAAGCCAGTGATAACCCCAGTAAAGCCCGGCGATCACCAGCACCAGGAGAAAATAAAACCAGTCATTGTCGTCGGTTGCCCGCATAAGACTTCTGAGCAGCACCAGAACTGCCACAAAAATTCCTGCGCCGATCTGATATCTATGGCGCTTTTTCCCGAACCTGCAATGTTCATTCAGGATATGATAAAGCTTTCTTGCCCCGGGCTTTAGCTGCTCCGGCTTATACTCCCGCATGTGGTATTCTCTGGCAAAAATGTCGTAAACTTCCCGTTTCAGCCGGGTATTTTCCAGGATCCGGCAGACTCCTTCCACACACTCAGGCAGAAAAAGCACTTCCTTGTACTCCTCTTTGGCAAAAAACTCCTCATAAGATTTCAATCTGTGCCGCCTGGAAGAAGTATTTACGATAAGTTCCAGGTCTTTTAAAGCCGCCGCTATAAGCGCTTTATCTTTCAGCTTTTTCTCTTCCCGGGCCTTCCACTCTATTTTTTCAAAATCCAGCTCTTCTCTGGCCTTTCGGTATTCTTCCTCCTGGATCTTCCTGCGGTACTCCTCTTCCCTCTGTCTGGCTCTGCGGTACTCCTCTTCCTGCTGTCTTTTTCTCAGTTCCTCCTGCTGCTGTCTTCTCTCCTGCTCTTCCTGCTGTCTTCTCTTCCAGGCTTCCTCATCCTTGTCCAGGGATTCCCAGGCATCCTCCCAGTCATCCCCGGGCTGTTTACCCCTGCTTTCTTCTTTCTGCTCCTGCTCATCCTGCCATTCTTCTTTCTTCCGGAAGCCTTCATTTTCTGAAAAAGCTCCCTCCGAAAATCCATCGTTTCCAGATCCTTCTCCCGGAAATCCCCCCTTGTTCAGAGTCTCATAGGCTTCCTGGATCTTCTGGAATTCCTCTGGATAGTCCTCCGGATGATACATACGCAGCATAGCCGCATAGGCTTTCTTGATCTCTCTTTTGGAAGCTTGCGGATGGACTCCCAGGATCTTCTGCGCTGTTAATTTGTCCATTTTTTACTAAACTCCATAAAATCTAAATCTTCTTCCGGTTTCTCCTCCTGCTCCTGTTCTTCTCCTTCTTCCTGGCCGCCGTAGATCTCTCCCCAGAAATCGAAATCATCAAAAAGCTCCCGGTCAGAAAAATTGGCAATGCTCTTCTGGATCTGTTCCCGGCATCGTTTGATCTTTCTGGGGTCCTGATCCTCCAGCGTCTTTTCAAACAGAGCGATCAGACCGGCGAAAAATTCCCGGTCCTTGGGAGAACTTTCTTCGCACAGGGTCATAAGCCGGTTCAGCAGAAGCTTGTTTTCTGTAACCTCCCTGGGATGTACCTTCAGTTTTTCCAGTTCTTTCATCCTGGCCTGGAGTCTCTCGTCATCTACTGTCTGAGATACTACGCTGCTGATAGTATGTCCTGTAGACACGACCCGGATATCTGCCAGCAGGATACCGTCAATATCGTAGGTAAACCGGACGTCCACTGCTTCCTGTCCTGCAGGTCCATCGGGAACCGCCAGGGTATATTCTGCCAGTTTCCGGTTATCTCTGGCATAGACATGTTCTCCCTGGAGCACAGGGAAAGTCACCTGCCGCTGATGGTCGTCCGCCGTATAAAAACGATGTACTCTGGAACAGGGAAGGACCGTGTTCCGGGGAATGATAGGCGTAAAATAAGGATTGCTGATGTCACTGGCATTCCTGGTGGCAGTTCCCAGAGAAAAGGGACAGATATCCGTAAGGACATAATCCTTTACCGACTGGTCCCTGGCTTTCACTCCGCAGAGATACCCCAGTCCACGGACGATCATCTCATCACTGTTCAGGTTCAGCGCCGGCTCCCGGTGGAAAAGATGGGCCACATAGGAGTTTACCACCGGCATTTTACTGGACCCTCCCGCCATTACGATACCTGATAGATCTTCCGGAAGGATCTGGGCGCTTTTCACCGCATTATTCAGCACTTCCTTGATCTTATAAAAAATCCCCGCGCTTTCCTCTACCAGACGGCGGTTGGTATACACACTGGTATATTCCCTGTCTCTGATCCAGGCGGTCATTTTTCCTTCTTCCTGACTGCTCAGCTCCCGCTTGCATTTCTCTGCCTGTCTGGCCAGCACCGCCAGATCCTTCCGGGACAGATCCCTTTTGGAAATTTCATGCTCCTTTAAAAAGGAATCCACCATGACCTGGTGAAAATCATCCCCTCCCAAATGGTTGTTTCCTGCCACAGCTTCGATCTCTACCACATTTTCAAAACAGTCTACCACAGATACATCCAGAGTTCCCCCGCCGAAATCAAAGACCAGAAAAAGCTGCTCTTCCCCGTTATCCAGGTAAGAAGCCAGTGCCGCCGCGCTGGGCTCGTTGATCAGCCTGTGAACCTGGACGCCGGCCAAAAGTCCTGCTTTTTTGGTAGCATACCGCTGTTTATCATGGAAATAGGCAGGAACTGAAATGATCACCTCTTCGATTTTCTCTCCCAGATAGGCCTGGGCGTCCTCTACGATCGAGCGGACTACGAAACTGGACAATTCTTCCGGGGTAAAGTTAAGACCTCCCAGATGAAAAGTCTTCTCTTCTCCCATATATCTTTTAAAAGAGCTGACTGTTCTGTCCGGAGCCGTGATCAGCCGCTCCCTGGCGATCTCTCCTACAATGATCTCCTGATCTTCGTCTACACTCACCACGCTGGGCGTAAGATAGGAACCATAGCGGTTGGGGATCAGCTGGATCCTTCCATCTTTGTATACACAGCCCAGGGAATTAGTAGTTCCCAGATCAATTCCTAACAGATAAGACATAAAATCCCCCCTTTTTTAATCTTCCAGCAGATCCTCTTCTTTTCTGCACTCTTCCAGAAGCTTTTCTTCCTCCTGCCTGTAGAGAAGCTTTTCGCTCCACTTCAGATACATGGGGCTTTCATGGACCGTAAGAAAATCCATGGCTTTGTCATCCTGAGTCAGACCGGATACAAAAAGGACCATCTCCTGGCTGTCCCCAAAAGCCTCTTCCAGAAACTGAAAGGCTTTTTCCGTCTGATCCAAAAGTTCTCGGATTTCCTGTTCCCTCTCCTGGAGCTCCCCCTGAAAATATTCTTTGATCCTTTCAAAGCCCTGGTCTGCTTTTCGTATATGGTCTTTTTTCAGGTCCAGGTCATATTCCTCCAGTTTTCTGATCACCCAGTTTTCTTTTTGGATTTCTTTTTCTCTGAGGAGTCCCGCTTCGATCTTGACCTCCAGGCTGTTTTTCCGGTTCTGGATAAACCCATGGATATCCTGGATTTCTTCATGATCCTGAATATACTTTTTCAGGTAGCCCAAAGCCTCGTGAAGGCAGATCCGTCTTTCTTCCTTTCCGGCAAACAGGGAAAAGCCGGTGTGCAGGGCTCCCAGTACCAGGTTTACCACCGTAAACCGCTCCTCAAAGCTTCCCTTTCCTGCCATTTCAGTCTTTTCTTTATAAGCCTCAGAAGAAAGGCTCCCTTCCAGTATCCGGGTGATCCCGTAATCTGTGCCGTATTTCCGGTATAGCTGATAATAGGCGGCAAAATCCCGGGCAGTTTCTTCTTTTTGAAGGTATTCTTCTACCAGGCTTTGCGTCACGGGGATCTGAAACTCTTCGTAACTTTTCAGGATCTCTGACAGATCCTCCCAGCCTCTGGCCGTAACAAAAAATTTTCCGTCTACTGTATTTTCCACACAGTAAAAATTGTCTTTTTTGATCCGCAGATAGGACAGGATGGCCTCGTGGACTTCCTGCCTGCAGGCATATTCCATCCATACATCACAGTCTGCTTCCACGTCGATCTTCCGGACTCTGTCCAGGGTCACGATGTCAAATTCCCGGACAGATTTATTATACTGAGGGGGATTTCCCGCCGCCACGATCACCCATCCTCTTGGTACTTTATGGCTTCCGAAGGTTTTATTCTGCAGAAACTGGAGCATAGTAGGGGCCAGGGTCTCTGACACACAGTTGATCTCATCAATGAAAAGGATCCCCTCTTTTTTCCCGGTCTCTTCCATACACTGATAAACCGAAGCAATGATCTCGCTGAGAGTATATTCTGTAACGCTGACTTCTTTTCCCTGATACACTTTCGTCTCAATATGAGGAAGGCCGATAGCGCTCTGACGGGTATGGTGGGTAATGGTATAAGCTACCAGCCCTACGCCGCATTCCCGGGCTGCCTGTTCCATAATAGCGGTCTTCCCGATCCCCGGAGGCCCCATAAGAAGAATAGGCCGCTGTCTTACCAGAGGAAAAGTATAACATCCCTGGTCGTCCTTCCTGTTATATGCTCGGATAGTATTGATGATCTCTGTTTTTGCCTCTTTTATATTCATAGCTCTTCCTCTTGTTTCTCTGTTCTTGCCGGAACGATCAGCTTATAAGCCCAGTCCGGCACCATATCCATTCTGGCTGTCTTTTCCAGAAATACAAAAGCCGTCTCATAATCCGGTTTACTCTGAGGATAGATCCCGTCCCCGTCTGTAAAATAGATCAGGGCTTTCAGGTTCCGGATCTCTTTTTTCTCCTGCTGCTGGCTGATATATTGAAACACAGGGCGGAAGTCTGTGCCGCCTCTCCCCTGTATCTTAATATTTTTGCTGTAAGCCTTCCACTCTTCCTCGGAATGGATCACCTTCACATTCTGGATACAGCAGTCGCACTGGATCAGATATACCTTCATCTTCCGGAAAAAGTTTTCCTTTTCCTCCAGGATCCGGTAGGTCTCTCCCAGAAATCCCCGGACGGTTTCCGAAGAACAGGAACTGGAAGTGTCAATGGCGATGACCAGTTCTTCCAGACGGTTCACTTCTTTATATTCTAAGGGCTCGATAAGAGGGGTGTTCCCATACCGCTCCATGCCCAGATTATAAAAGATATAATCAAAGCTCTCTGTGTCCAGTTCCACTTCTTCTCTGGGCACCGCAAACCTTTTGAGAAATTTCCGGTAATCAAATTTTCCCTGGGGCCTGGCTTGCATATCTTCTTCGGAACTTCCCCGGTGGGTTCCCGCCCGTTTCTTTTTCTGCTGCTTTTTCTGCCCTGTAAGCAAACGGAGTTCTTCCCATTTCTTCCGTGTCCCTGCTCCCCGTTTTTCCTGTTTTATTTTTTCCCAGAACCTGTGGTCGTCAAAGGCAAATGCCTTTTTCAGCACCTCTCTGGTATAGGGAAATCTGCCGCCTGTCAGCATATAATAGATCTTTTCTGCCGAAAGGGACGGATCCCTCATGATCCAGAAACACTGTTCCCGGACCGGATCCCTGCCTGTGGAAAGTCCCGGCATCTGCTCTCTTTCTATGATCTCCTCCACCCACATATCGCAGGCCAGATCCCACAGATCCTTATCCTTCTTTCCCCCGCCGAAAAAAGACTCTCCATAAAAAGGATGAAGGTACAGACAGTGGAGGAGCATGTGAAGGTATCCGCTCCGGACAAGGCGGGGATCTTCTTGGTAGGCTCTGATCAGAAATACCGGCGAAAAATACAGGAATTCTCCGTCCGTCCCTATGGTCTTAGCATCCTCCTTGGGACAGTATCGAAGTCCTGCAAAAGCGCCGTCCAGATAGGGAAAATAAGAATACAGCTCATTCTGACTGTTCTGGAG
This sequence comes from Candidatus Blautia avicola, assembly GCA_019120515.1. Taxonomy (GTDB): domain Bacteria; phylum Bacillota; class Clostridia; order Lachnospirales; family Lachnospiraceae; genus Blautia; species Blautia avicola. Next base: position 21,810 of record DWUY01000314.1, read on the forward strand.
GATCCGCATCCCCAGATTTTCCCGGTGTTTTTGTTTATCTTCCATATTCCTCACCTGCCTTTACAGAGAAAAATCCCGGTCTTTGAATCCATATTTTTCTTTTTTCAGATGAAGGAGCCACACCAGAGCGGCATTTTTCTGCCCCTGTCTGGCGATCCGGATAAACACATCTATATTTTTCTCTTCCAGCCAGCCAAGGGACTCCAGTATTTCCAGCTTTTCCACCTGGTCTTCATCGATCAGCGCCTCCATGGCCGGGCGGATCCGGCTTTTTAAATACCTGCCGTAGGCCTCTTTTTCCTCCTCTTTGGTCTGGGGAAGGAAAAAACCTCTCAGGGCCACAGCCAGCCGCACCGGTTCCTGCCTGGTCTGGACAAATTTCTTATAAAGGCTTTTGGCCTCTTCTTCAGGTTCTCTCACCCCGGCCTGTTCCTTCAGGGCTTTTGAGACTACTTCTACATTTTTCTGAAATTTTTCCTTATCCTCCATGATTCTCTCCCGCTCCTCTGTATCCAGCTCTCCTGATGTATTCAGACAACTGCCGTAAATCCGCTCCCGGCCATTGGCTTCAATGATTTTCGAGGCGCTGTACTAGTATCTCTTCCAGCATCTCCCGGCAGACCTCCAGTACCTGGCGGATCCCTTCTTTACTCAGATTTTCGTAGTGAATGCCGCATTCTACCCACACAGGGATTTTCCAGGACCGGTATAGTTCTTCAGCCCATTGCGCCGCCAGGTTCCCTTCCCTATGTCCGGGAAACTCTATGTCCACCGGCTCCTGTCCCGGAACTCTTCCGCTGACTGCGCCGATATGGGATTTTTCCCCTCCTGTGAGAAGGACATTCAGCCCCTCGTCCAGAAACTGAAGCCTTGCGGTGATCTTTCTTCCCAGAAGGCTTTTTTCAATCTCTTTGTAAGATTCCATCTGTTTCCATACCCTCCCATCTCTTAAAGGGTCTGTATTCCACGCCAAACTGATCCAGGACCTTTCCTGCCAGGTGCCGGGCGGCATCCTGGAGATTCTCCGGTTTATTGTAATAACTGAGCATCAGAGGAAGTATCACAGCTCCCATGGAAGAAAGTTCATACATATTCCGAAGGTGGATGGTGCCAAAAGGGCACTCCCGCACAGCCAGGACCAGTTTTCTCCGCTCTTTTAAGGCAACATCTGCCGCCCGAAGGAGAAGGCTGTCGCTATAGCCGCTGTGTATTCCAGCCAGGGTTTTCATGCTGCAGGGTACAACGATCATTCCCATATTCCGAAAACTGCCGCTGGCAGGCGCTGCCCCGATATCACGGTTATCATAGACCACATCCGCCAGAGCCTTCATTTCTTCCAGGGAACCGGGGGCTTCCTGCCCGGCCGTCAGTTCTCCTCCCCGGCTGATCATCAGATGGCTTTCCACTCCTGCCTCCTGGAGACCTTTCAGCACTTCCAGAGCCACCGGGATCCCTGAAGCTCCGGAAATCCCTACCAGGATCCGTTTTCTTTCGCCCTCTGTTTTCTCCTTGTTTTCCTGTCTGCGATCTAAAGCCATTTTTCCGGATCTTCCGCCAGATGGACCACCTCCTGACACAGAGGCTTCTTATCTGTTACCACAGGCTGAACAGGATTTTCCGCACATCTGCATAAAAGCTTTCCCAGATCTTCCGGCTGCGTATCGAGGAGGGCAGCTACCCTTTTCCTGCTGGCCAGAAGTCCGATAGCTACTTTCGCTCCCGGATGGCCCTTCACATTTTCAAATATCATGGCAGGACCTTCTTTCGTAGGCCGCATAACCGTTCCTCCTGCTCCTACATGGCGGTACACACCGGCCAGTTCCGCCATAGGATCTACTTCCACCTTGGTAGTGATCAACTGTCCCGGCATACTTTCCAGCCGTCTAAGGGCGCTTCTTAAATCTCTCACTTTGTCTGTCATTTTCTTGTCACCTCACATTAAGTCTTCTATCCTATAGTTTAACTTCTTTCCAGTAGAGAATCAATTTAAAAATAAAAGGAGACTGCCGCATCATGCAAAACTTTCCGTATGCATCCATGCGACAGTCCCCTTATCATTTACGCTGCGCTCCCTCTCCCGGAGCTGTGCCTTCCACAGGCCCTGTCAAATTCTTTCAGTTTTTCCTTTGCCTCCCGGCTTACATGCTGGGGAACCTGGATCTCGATCCGGGCGTACTGATCTCCTTTTACAGAAGGATCCTTCATAGAGACAATTCCCTTTCCTCTCAGACGGATCTTGGTCCCTGACTGTGTGCCTTCCTTTATCTTACATACCACATTTCCGTAAAGCGTAGGCACTACCGCTTCGCCGCCCAGAACCGCTGTGGTAAAAGGTATCTTAACCGTAGTGTAAAGATCCATGCCCTTTCTTTCATAGCCGGGTTTTTCTTCTACTGTCACCTGGAGGAGAAGATCTCCGGCCTGGCCGCCCTTTGCTCCCGGCATCCCTTTTCCTCTCAGACGGATGCTTTTTCCAGTCTCAATACCTGCCGGGATCCGGACTTCCAGAGACTGGACAGTACCCGTGGCAGGATCTTTCAGGCTCAGAACTTTCTTGCAGCCAAAAGCCGCTTCCTCAAGGCTGATGATCACAGAAGCCGTCATATCCGCTCCCTTCTGAGAGCCGTAACCGCCGAAACCTCTTCCATAACTTCCTCTGCGGCCGCCTCCGAAGTCTCCTCCGAAACCGCTTCCGCCGAAGCCGCCTCCAAAGCTGCCGCTGCCGCCAAAGCCCCTTCCCGAGAAACCGCTTCCACCCCGTTGTCCATGGAACATATCCCCGAAAATATCTTTAAAGATATCGTCCATGTCTCCCGGATCGCCCTGGAAATGATATTCCCGGTATCCGCTGCCCGGCCCGCCGTAGCCATAGCTGTATGCGCCTGAACCGCCGGGGCCTCCCTGTGAAGCGCCGCCGTCAAAAGCCGCATGGCCAAATTGATCGTAAAGTTTTCTCTTTTTCTCGTCGCTCAGCACATTATACGCTTCTGTAACTTCCTTAAATTTCTCCTCAGCCTGGGGATTTCCCGCGTTTGTATCCGGATGATATTTCTTTGCCAGTTTCCTGTAAGCTTTTTTTATGGCATTGGCATCTGCGTTTCTGTCAATGCCCAGAACTTCATAATAATCTCTTTTTTTATCCATTATAACCACCCTCTGATATAAACCTGTTATATGAAGCGCCTCCTTTTGGAACCAAAGATTCAAAGGGAGGCGCACCGTCTTTCTGTTTCTGTTTGAAAAAGCCTCTCTGACAGACCATTCATTGTTCTATTTGTAATATAACACTTCATTATTAATGTGTCAAGGGCTGTTTCTTTTGTTATTAATTTAACATCTTTTTCTCCTGATTGTTCTCTTTTTTGATCTCCAAAAAACGATACTTATACAGATTTTGTATAAATTTTCCTTTTACCTATACTAGACTTTTTTTGTTAAAATTTTATTCAAAAAAGTATTGTGTTAAAAAAATAACGGTGCTATAATCAAATCGTTAAAAGAATCACAACAAAACTCGAAAACTTAAAGGAGTGACTGATATGAGCAGATTTTGTTTACCAAGAGATATTTATCACGGAAAGGGCTGTCTGGAAGAACTGAAGAATTTAAAAGGCAGCAAAGCTATGCTGGTCGTGGGCGGCGGATCTATGAAACGCCAGGGATTCCTGGATAAGGCCGTAAACTACTTAAAAGAAGCCAACATGGAAGTTCAGGTATTTGAAGGGGTAGAACCGGATCCTTCTGTAGAAACTGTTATGAAAGGAGCCGAGGCTATGAGAGCTTTCCAGCCGGACTGGATCGTAGCTATGGGCGGCGGTTCCCCTATTGACGCGGCAAAGGCTATGTGGGCCTTCTACGAATATCCGGAAGTCACCTTCGAAGATTTATGTAAACCTTTCAATTTCCCGGAATTAAGACAGAAAGCAAGGTTTGCGGCAATCCCCTCTACTTCCGGAACTGCAACAGAAGTAACTGCTTTCTCTGTTATTACCAATTATCAGACAGGTGTAAAATACCCTCTGGCAGATTTTAATATTACCCCGGATGTAGCGATCGTAGATCCTGACCTGGTATCCGGCCTTCCTGTAAAGCAGGTTGCCTACACCGGAATGGACGCCCTTACTCATGCCATCGAGGCTTATGTGTCTACCCTTCACGGACCTTTCACGGATCCTCTGGCTCTTCAGGCCATCGAAATGGTCCTGGACTATCTGCCCGCATCCTACAACATGAATATGGATGCAAGGGAGCAGATGCACTATGCCCAGTGTCTGGCAGGAATGGCATTTTCCAACGCACTTCTGGGAATTGTCCATTCTATGGCTCATAAAACCGGAGCTGCCTTTTCCACAGGCCATATTCCTCACGGATGCGCAAACGCCATCTATCTGCCTTACGTGATCCAGTACAATGCAAAGAACCCGGAAGCTGCCGAAAGATACGCAGAAATAGCCAGGAGAATGGGGCTGGACGGTAATTCCAGGCAGGCGCTGATCAACAGTCTGCGGAAAAAGATCCAGGACTTCAACAGACATATGAACATTCCTCTTACTCTGAAAGACTTCGGCATCCAGGAAGATGAATTTAAAGATAAACTTCCAAAGATCGCCGAACTGGCTGTAGGAGACGCCTGCACAGGCTCTAACCCAAGAGAGATCACCCCTGCGCAGATGGAAAAACTCCTCACCTGTACCTACTATGGAACTGAGGTAGATTTCTAATACTGATAGGATAGGGGAAGATTCCTTCCCCTGCCGGATCATCGTGATACCTTGCGTATTGCGTCAAAAAGCCAGTCTGGTCCGGAGCGCCCCGCGCTCCTGTCCCCGACTGGCTTTTTTGATCCTGTTTCTGATTATTTTTATTCTTCTGTTACAGCGCTGATCTCCAGAGAAGACACACTGTCTCCGTCAAGACCGATGGTCATTTCTGTATCACCTTTTTCATACACAAGAGAGCTGCTGGTCTCTTTGGCAGGTTCTCCATAAGCCTCTGTAACCTCATCTTTTGTACTTCCGATACTGATCCCCTCGTCTGTCTCGACTGTATCGTCCATAAAGTCCACAGAAAGCACATAGTCCTTATCGTCTACCGGATAAGTGTTCAGATGAAATCCAGGATAGGTATAGACCTTATCCAGTCCTTCAAAGGCACAGCTTTCTGATTCAAAGTAATCATCCGGATCTCCCAGTTCCTCTACAACTTTGGAAGCATCCTCGTTCATTTCAATTTTTGTAGAACCGCTGGTAAAAGTAAATCCCCCTGATGAAGAGGCAGAAGAGCCTGAAGAAGAACTTCCTGAACTGGAAGAACCGCTGTCAGAGCTTCCGCAGGCTGCCAGACTCAGTCCCATTACTATTACTGCTGCTGCAAAAATACCTTTCATTTTTCTCATGTGTTCCTTCCTCCTAATAACTGATGATCTCACCATATTTTTCCAGTTCCTCATACTGGGCTTCTTTCATATCCTCATAGAACTGGATCTTTTCCTCATAAACCTGCTTGTATTCCGGATCCTCCCGGTAATCTGTCAGGTCGTAGGTCTCTGTTAAATATTTTCCAAAGTATTTGGAGAGCTTCTCTGCTCCGCTTAAATTCAGATGAAGTCCGGCATCATAAGTGTCCGTATTATAGTCAATACCTATTTCATCTGCCAGTTTTTCATAGTTAAAATAATCCAGATCGTATTTCTCTGCATAATCTACGATCTGCTGATCCCACTCCTCATACCAGTATGGATAAAGGCTGGGGGATTTTACCAGGACAAATTCAATGCCATTGTCCTCACAGAGCCGGCGCATCTTGTCCAGATAGCTCATGGCATTGCTGCCTAATGTGTAATCCGCCAGGATTTCCGGGTCCGGAAAGCCTTCGGCGGGCCGGACATCTACTCTCATGTAGTAGCCGTTATGAAAAAGCTTATCTTTGTGGAACATATACCGGAAGTCTTCCGAAGACAGTTCCGACCATCTGGAATGATAGCGGAGGATGGGGAAAATATAGTCCAGCATATTTTCTTTTTCTGTCATAGAAGACTGGATGGCTCCGATCTTTGCCTTGGACCATTTCATTCCGTCTATGCTCATCCGGTTGTAAGCCTCGCTCTGGGGCTCATTATATTTCAGTGCCAGAACATTAAACACCACCACCTTGGGCGTTTCATACCGAAGGGTATCCTCCAGCAGGTAATAAGACTGCCAGGCAAGCTGCTGGGCGGATCCCCGGATATAACTGGTGATCCCGTAATCCCGGTACATCTCAATAGGGGAAAAGTTCTCATAAACCTCGCAGTCCCCTACAAAGATCACTTCATGATCCGTAGTCTCCTGGTAATATTCTTCAACCAGATTTCCCTCTACAATATCTGACATATATTTTGGCATCAGCAGTTTCTGCAGAAGGAACAGTACCAGGATCAGCACCGCTGCCAGAACCGCCACGGCGGCAGGCCATTTAGGAAATTTCTTTGCTTTCATGATAAGTCCTTCCTCCTAAAACTGATTATAGATAAACTGGCTCTGGTCATAGCCAATGCCATAGGCGCCGAATACGATCACTACCAGCGTCATAACGCCGAAGATAATATACTTCCAGGCTGCCGGAGAAGCATAGATCAGATTTCTCACGCTGCCCTTTTGTTCCTCGGTAAGACTGACCGCCACTACAATGATCAGGCAGATAAAGAGCAGAAGGTAATCGGCTCCCGTAAGCCCCAGCCCCAGGAACGCTTCTCCCGTAAGAGCCGTGATATCAAAGTGAGTAAACATATTTCCAAACATCTTAAAGGTCAGGGGCACATCCCGGTAGCAGTCAAACATACGGATAGCGCTCATCAGCAGGATCGTCCGGATGATCTCAAAGGCGCCGTACCATTTCTTGTCTTTCACCTGGAACCGGTGGTGGAACTTTCTGTACAGAGGTTCCAGTTCCTGGGAGATCATGATCACCACGAAGTTCATAAGGCCCCAGACAATAAAGTTCCAGCTTGCGCCGTGCCAGATACCGGTGGTAAACCATACTACAAAAGAAGACAGGTATACCGGCACTCTTTTTCCCACTGCATCTCCGAATTTTGCCCGTGAAAACTTCGAGATCTTCAGCATCGGCTTGCACACGGAAATGGGATAGAAAATATAATCTGTAAACCAGGTACCCATGGTAATATGCCATCTTTTCCAGTATTCCTTAATATTCTTGGAAAGATAAGGCCTGCGGAAGTTCTCTGTTACGGTAATTCCCATGGTCTGGGCAATACCTATGGTAATGTCAATACCTCCGGTAAAGTCTGCATACAGCTCAAAGGCGTAAAACATCATACCGACAAATACAAATCCGCCCTGATAAACATCAGGATTCTGAATGATCTCATTTACCGCCACCAAAATACGGTCGGCAATGACCACCTTCTTAAAATATCCCCACAAGATACGGTAAAGTCCATAGGATACTACCTTTGTGTCAAAGGAATGTTCCTCAAAAAGAGACTTTGCCAGGTCATTAAACCGGCTGATAGGACCCTGGACCAGCTGAGGGAAAAAGGATACGAACAGGGCCAGCTTAAACAGATTCCTCTCTGCCTTGCAGGTGCCTCTGTAAACGTCGATGATATATCCCATGGTCTGAAAGGTATAGAAGGAAATTCCCATTGGCAGGATCAGGTTTACAAAGGAAAGTTCCCTTGTACTGTGGAAGGCCTCCAGGATCCCGTTGATATTGGCAATGACAAAATTGGTATATTTCAGCACTGCCAGGATCCCCAGATTGAAAATAAGACAGACCAGAAGCCATTTCCACTGTTTTCCCTTCATCTTTGCTTTATAGGCTTTCTTCTCATCCTTGGTGATCTTTCCCTTATTTGCTTTTATGTAGGCGTCCTGCTCCGCCCTGATGCTTTCCAGCTTCCGGCTCACCAGATAGGTAGATACCGTAGTTGCCGCGATAAAGATCAGATAAGAAGGACTGGCGATAAAATAAAATATGTAGCTGGCGATCAGCAGCAGCGGCCACTGACATTTCTTAGGCAGCACATAATACAGGATAAACACCGCCGAGATAAATCCGATGAAACTATATGATGTAAAAAGCATGACGGCCTCTCTTATTCGTCTTCATCTTCCAGACGCTGGATCAGCTTGTACAGGGCCTGAGCGGAGTTAAAGTTCTCCGGAACAATGTCCTCTGCGGGAATTACCACGTCATACTCATCATTGATCTCTGAGATAATGGTAACAATGTCAAAAGAATCGATGATCCTGTCATCAACCAGCGTAGTACAGGTTTCAAAGTCCACATCCGGGTGAAGGTTCTTTAAGATTTCCATTAATGGTTCCATAGTTATTTTCTCCTTTTCTTTTCTTCACTGATTTGTTTTAATCTGTTTCTGTCGATCTTTCCATTAGCTGTCAGCGGCATCTGTTCCAGCGCATATACATGGTTGGGGATCATATACCTGGGGAGCTTCTTTTTCAGCTGAGTGATCAGTTCTCCGCTCTCCACATCTCCCACATAGAAAAGTACGATCTTTTCTTTTTCTTTATCATAAATGCAGCATGCGCTGCCAATGCCCTCGATCATGTTTACATGAACCTCGATCTCTCCAAGTTCGATCCTGTGTCCCATATGTTTGATCTGAAAATCCTTCCTGGAGATAAAGACCAGCTCGCCTCTTTCATTGAGCTTTCCGATATCCCCGGTCCGGTAGATCAGTTCATGATAGCTGTGATTCAAAGGATTCTGTACAAAGACCTCGTCGGTCTTTTCCTGATTGTTGTAATAGCCCAGTGTAAGAGCGGTTCCCCGGATGCACATTTCTCCCGGTTCCCCCTGTTTGGGCACCTGGTTGTTTTCATCTAAAAGGATGATATCTGTATTCTTAAAGGGCCTTCCGATAGGGATCGGTTCCCCTTCCTGAAACTCTCTGTCCACTTCATAGTAGCAGCTCATTCCCGTGGCCTCTGTAGGACCGTAAAGATTGATAAATCTGGCGTTTGGCAGGGCCTTTCTCCAGAGATTGAACTGCTTGATAGGGAAGACCTCGCTTCCAAAGGCAACGGTATGGAGATACTTGGGCACTACCTTATCAAAGGTCTTCATAGAGGAGATCATAGTAAGGGCCGATACTACCCAGCATACCGTATTGATCTTATATTCATTTAAAAATTCCACCAGCTTGATGGGGAACATAAACAATGCTTTAGGCACCAGATAGGTGGTAGCCCCGCATTTCAGGCTGGAAAAAAGTTCTTTTAAGCAGGCATCAAAATACAGAGGAGTCTGATTTGCCAGCACCGAATCCTCATTTACTCCCAGCACCTCTATCAGACTTTCCACATAATCGATCACAGACCGGTGACAGGCTACCACCCCTTTGGGAATTCCGGTAGAACCTGATGTGAACACTATGTAGATGGGGTCTGTGTCAATGGCCTTTCGTCTGATATCAGAAAGGGCCTGATCATTCACCGGATATCCGGCGATCTCATCATAAAGAAGGACCTCTCCTGTAAAATCTTCAAACTCCCGGATCTGCCCGCTGGTCGCTTCATCGCAGATCACCGCTCTTGGCTTCAGATTCTGGAAGATCAGCTCGATCCGGAATTTTGGCATTTCCTCGTCAATAGGGACATAAAAACAACTGCTGTAAACAACTCCCCAGAAGGCCGCGATCATATGTGGGTGCTTGTGCATATAGATCACAACCGGTTCCTTTTCATAGCCTTTCTCATGAAGACAGGTCCCAATACTTCTGGAAACCTGGTACACCTCCTGAAAAGTCATGCCCATCTTGTCATTGGCAAAAGCAGTTTTCTGAGGATACTTCTGTACAGTATCCTCCAGATATTCTAATATATTTCTCTGCATTTTCTTATCTCCTAAAACATCCGGCACATAAAACAGAAGGAAGGATCACTTCCTGGCTTTCCTTCCGCTTAATCAGCCAGCAGATTTTCATATTCTTTTTTCAGTTTTTTCCCGCAGCGCACAACAGACCGCTGGGCCAGGACTTCCATGGCGTCCAGATAATCTGTCCCCAGGGAATACTGTCTCTTTACAAGGGATAATTCTGTACATCCCAAAAGTATCACCTGGGCGCCCATATCCGTAAGCTGACGGGAAACTTCCCGGAACTTTTCCTCCTCCACCGGACGTCCCGCCTTCACATCCTGATAAATGATATCCATCACATATTTCTGGCGTCTCTCGTCGGGAAGAAGGACTTCCAGTCCCATATTTTCCAACTGATCCTGAAAGATCCGGCTCCGGATGGTGCCGTCGGTGGCCATAAGCCCTACCTTTTCTATGTGGTTCTTCTGGATCTCCATCCCTGTCTCGTAGACCCCGTGGATGATCGGTACCGGTATGCCTTCTGACAGTTCCCGGTAAAAGTAATGAGCTGTCATACAGGGAACAGCAATACAGGACACCTGTTCCCTGGCCAGCTTCCGTCCGATCTCTATCATAGGTTTTACCGGGCTGTCCGGGGATCGTCCCAGAATATACGCAGTCCTGTCCGGAATACCGGGCGCGCTGTAAATGATCATTTCCAGGTGCTCCTGATCGCAGGACGCATCGGTCATCTTAGTCACCATTTCCAGAAAACAGGCTGTTGCCAGAGGCCCCAGTCCTCCGATCACTCCTAATTTCATACCCTTCCTCCTGTTCTTTGGTACCGCAAGATCTCTTTTTCTTTTTGCCCGGAAGCCTATTCTATCGTAGAGTCCTCTGTAGGCGTAGCCGGATACAGACTCTGATCGAAGATATGGCTGTTATTATGAGAAGCCGAGTAACTGAGAAGTTCTTCGTCTGTCAGCATAAAGAACTCTCCTCCTCCTGTTCTGGGCGTGGTATCAAAATGGTACCAGCCGTCTCCGCAGTTGATCAGGCTCCAGTAATGTCTGGAGTGGCTGGTATCGCTTTTTACTACGTCGATGTTTGGAATATCCGCTTCTGTCAGCAGAGCTTTCGCTGTGGAAAAGAATATAAAGCAGTCTCCCTGATGCTGGGTAAAGCCCTGGTGGGCGCCGTTAGTCCAGCTGTCTTTGTCAGATGTACTGATATAACCGATGTTTGCCCTGCACCAGTCATAAATTGCCCTGGCTTTTTCTTTCAAAGTCATATCATCTGTGGTGATCTCTGCCAGAACCTCATCTGCTTCCGCGTAAACCTCCTCCGGTTCTACATAATTATCCGGCTTTTCTTTCATGGTGATCGTGGTTTCCGCTTCGGCGGTGTTGCCTGCCTTGTCTGTAGCAGTATAACGGACATCATAAGTTCCCGGTGTTTCCGTATCTACGTCGCTGTTGTCTACTTCCAGATCCACCTCTTTATCACAGTTATCCGTAACTGTGATCTCTGATTTGTAGGAAACCGGATCTCCGATAAATCCCTCCAGCGGGGCCACGCCGTCGATAACAGGAGGTTCTGTATCCACAATAACTTCTACCTCAGAATCAACTTCTGCGGTATTGCCTCCTTCATCTGTCAATATTACAGTTACCGGTACCGTTCCCTCCTGGGAAAGATCCGGTTTTTCCTTAAAGCTGCAGGTAACATCTGTGGCATCGTCAATATCGGTCACAAGTTCATCTGCAGACAGATCGCCGTCTATATTGATCATAGCGGTCTCAGGCTGCGCCTTAGGGGCGGTAGTATCCTGGACCACCAGCGTGCTGGTCCTTTCCTTGCCCCCGGCGTCCAGGACTACCTTCTGCTCCCCTACATGAGAGGTATCCACCTGGGACATATCTGTGACAAATTCTGCGTCCACATCCCGCCTGAGAAAAGCGGCGGTCTGAAAATCCTGGGCGCCGGCCTCCACCGTTACAGTCCGCAGTACGGGATTGGAAAAGAAGAGACGGTATACGACAATGATCAGGATCACAGCGATCAGACCTGCGCCTCCTCCCCGGACCATAAGTCTTCTGCGGCGGCGCTGGGCTTCTTCTTCTCTCCGTTTTCGCTCCTGTCTTTTTCTCTTTCTCTCCAGATATTCCTGGTAGTCTCTCTCATTTTCCTGTTCCAGGATCTCCAGTTCTTCCAGTTTCCGCCCGGCTCTTTCTCCTGCCCTGACAGAGCGGCTTCTCTCAACACTCCTGTAAGAAGGCTCCGAAACTCTTCTCCTTGCAGAGCCGGAACTGTGGGCGGTCCTGTTTCCTGTGGCGCCAGAGGAGGCTCCCGGAGTTCTGGTCCCGGAGGAACGGCGCCTTGTGGACGCAGTTCTCCCCCCTGCCGAAGGATATCCGGTCCTTCCCGTCTCAGATACGGATCTGCGGCGGGTCCCGGCAGCTGAAATATTTTCACGGTTTGTAGTTTTTCTGCTTTTTGGAATATACTCTGCACGGTAAGTGCCTTGAGGCTGATGGGCTAAATCCCTGCTCTGAAATGTTCGGTTCTGGGAATGGGAAGTCTGCTCAGGCCGGCGGACTCTTCTTCTTTGGTCACTGCCCTGTCTGAAAACTTCTCCTGAGACTTGTCCGGTACCGGTTTTCCTTTTCTCCTGGTATTCGTTCATCATTTCTACCTTTATATAAGCTATTCTTTGATTTTTCGACTTTGTCATTAATTGTAACCTTGCCGGTTTTATTTGTCAAGAAACAATAAAACTGCCCCAAAGCCTTCATACATAGGAATATTTCCGGCTTCAGGGCAGTTTTTGTCTTTTTTCTTTCCTGGTTATGATCTGTTTCCACACTTTTTTACGTTCTGTTCTATTTTTTCAAGAGATCTGTACAGATCTTCCATCTCTTTTTCCTCCATATCTTCCCAGAGGATCTGATCCAGCCATTCAAACTGTTCCTGTACCTGTCTGGCTTTTTTCTTTCCCTCAGGCGTCAGGACGATCAGATGGGCTCTTCTGCTGGCAGGATTGATTTTCCGTATCAGCAGCCCTGCCTTTTCCATTTTGTCCAGAGTTCTGGACAAAGTCGTCACATCAAACAGACAGGCATCTGCCAGTTCCCGCTGACTCATTTCTCCCTGTTCCAGGAGACAATTCAGGATCCTTGGCTGACCCTCTCCCACAGTCAGTCCTATCTTTAGGAATTTAGGCCGCATAAGCTGCCTCCGTTCCAGATCCAGCCGATGGAGGATCTTCCTGATATCCCTTTTTTCCATTTTTCTCACTCCAATTCAAATTGCCCGGTATATAACTGATAATACCGTCCCTTTTGTTCCAGCAGCTCCTCGTGGCTTCCTCTCTCGATGATCTCTCCCTTTTCCAGGACCATGATGGCTTTGGAATTGCGTACTGTGGAAAGCCTGTGGGCAATGACAAATACCGTCCGTCCTTCCATAATAGCGTCCATTCCCTTTTCGATAAGCTGCTCTGTCCTGGTATCCACAGAGCTGGTAGCTTCGTCCAGGATCAATACCGGGGGCTTTGCCACCGCCGCTCTGGCAATAGCCAGAAGCTGCCGCTGTCCCTGGGAAAGATTGCTTCCGTCACTGTAAAGCATGGTGTCATAGCCCTGGGGCAGTCTCCGTATAAAGGAGTCTGCATTGGCGATCCTGGCGGCCTCTTTCACTTCTTCCATAGAGGCGTTCAGATTTCCATATCGGATATTATCTGCGATGGTCCCTGTAAACAGATGAGTGTCCTGAATGACCATAGCCAGGGAACGGCGGAGATCGTCTTTTTTAATCTCCCGGATATCAATACCGTCATAAGTGATCTTTCCAGACTGGATCTCATAAAAACGGTTGATCAGATTGATGATGGTGGTCTTTCCGGCTCCTGTGGACCCTACAAAGGCGATCTTCTGTCCCGGTTTCGCATAGAGGGAAATCCCATTAAGGATCTTTTTCTCCGGCACATAGCCGAAGACCACATCCTGAAAGCGCACATCTCCTTTGAGAGGCACCAGCTTCCCGGATCCGGGCATCTTCCATGCAAACTTTCCCGTATATCCTCCGGTCTCTTCCAGCTCGCCATGATGGTCCTGTACATTGCACAAGGTTACTTCTCCCTGATCCGGCTCCGGTTCTTCCTCCATCATCTCAAAGATCCTTTCTGCTCCGGAAAGGGCCGCCAGAAGGAAGTTCACCTGCTGGGTAAACTGGTTCAGAGGCATGGCGCTCTGGCGCACATAAACCAGATAAGAAGCCAGGCTTCCCAGATCTAAAAGTCCCGCCAGAGTAAAAAGTCCTCCCGCACAGGCGGAAACTGCATAGTTTACATAAGACAGGCTTACGATAGTAGGAACCATCATGCCGGAAAAAGTCAGGGCATTGGTGGATTCCCGGCGGAGCGCTTCGTTCATCTGGCAGAAAGTGTCAAAGTCTTTTTTCTCGTGATTAAAAACTTTTTCCACTTTCAGTCCTGCAGTCATCTCCTCTACAAATCCATTGATCTTTCCTAATTCCTCCTGCTGCCTCTGGAAGTATTTTTTACTTCTTTTCCCGTTAAATTTAATAAAGGCAAACATGATCAGCAGGAAGACCACAACGATCAGAGAAAGCCGGAGACTTAGGACCATCATCATCACCACCGTACCGAAAAGCATCATAAAGCTCTGTATGATCATGGCAAAACTGTTGTTCATAGCCTCCTGGACGGTATCCACATCATTAGTAAAACGGCTCATCAGTTCTCCGTGGGTATGGGCGTCGAAATATTTCAGAGGAAGCTTCTGGACATGAGCGAAAAGGTCCCGGCGGATCTCCTTTACTACCTTCTGGGCAGAACGGATCATCAGCTGGTTATAGCCCAGGGTAGCCAGGGCTCCGCAGATATACATCACAGCCATGCCGCCTACTGCCCAAAGGAGCCCCTCCTTATCTCCGGGAAGGATAAACTTGTTGATCACCGGTTTTAAAAGATAAGTTCCCATAATATTGGCTCCGGCGCTGATGAGTACCAGCAAAGCCACCAGGGTAAAACTCCATTTATGCATTCCCAGATACCTCAGCAGATGAAGAAGGGTCTTTTTTGTATTTTTCGGTCTTTTATATCCTACATATCTGGCCATTACAGTTCCGCTCCTTCCTTCTGAGAATCATAGATCTGCCGGTAGATCTCATTTCTCTCCAGCAAAGTTTCATGGGTGCCTATATCGTTTACTTTCCCGTCGTCCAGAATGATGATCTGGTCTGCATGCCGGACGGAAGAGATCCTCTGGGCGATAATGATCTTTGTCATATCCGGAAGATATTCTTTCATACGTTCCCTTATGCTGCCTTCTGTGGCTGTATCCACTGCACTGGTAGAATCGTCCAGGATCAGGACCTTGGGCTTTTTCAGAAGGGCTCTGGCAATGCAGAGTCTCTGTTTTTGTCCTCCCGATACATTTACCCCTCCCTGGCCCATTTCCGTCTCGTAGCCCTGAGGCAGCCGGTCAATGAATTCATCGGCGCAGGCAATATGGCAGGCCAGTTCTACCTCCTCTTTAGAGGCATTCTCATTTCCCCATTTCAGATTGGAAAGAAGGGTTCCGGAAAACAGGGTATTCTTCTGAAGGACCATGGCAATGGCGTCCCGAAGGTGTTCCATAGGGTACTCTTCCACCGGAATGCCGTCTATACAGATCCTTCCCTTTTCCGCCTCATAAAGTCTGGGGATCAGCTGTACAAGGGTAGTCTTGGCCGACCCGGTCTGGCCGATGATCCCTGCCGTCTGCCCCGGCTCTATGTGAAAGGAAATATCTGAAAGGACATACTCTCTGGCTTCCTTCTTATACTTGAACCATACATGATCAAAAGTGATCTCTCCCCGTTCTACCTGAATATCTCTGGCTTTCTCATCAGTAATATCCACTTTCTCATCAATGACCTCCATGATCCGGACTCCGGAAGCCACAGAACGGGTCATCATAAGAAACACATTAGAGATCATCATAAGAGAATTCAGGATCTGGAGCACATAGCTTAAAAATCCTGTCAGTTCCCCTACTTCCATTCCCCCGGTGTTGATCAGCTCCCCGCCAAACCAGAGGATGGAAAGGATGGTCCCGTACATGACAAACTGCATGGCAGGCATATTCAATGCCGCCAGACAAAAGGCCTGCTGTGACTGTTCCTTCAGGTTTTCATTTCCTTCTTCAAATTTCGCCTTTTCATAATCTCCTCTTACATAGGCCTTTACCACCCGGACCGCCGTAAGATTCTCCTGAATGATCCGGTTTACATTGTCAATAGCCCCCTGCATGGTCCCGTAAAGAGGACGCACCTTCATGGTAATAAGGAAAAGCAGGCAGGCCAGCAAAGGCAGAGCTACCAGAAATACCACCGCCAGCTCCCGGTTAATAGAAAAAGCTACTGCCGTAGCCGCCACCAGCATCACCGGACCCCGACAGAAGGGGCGCATGCCTGTGGAAACCGTGTTCTGAATGTTTGTCACATCACTGGTAAGCCTTGTCACCAGGGAAGAGACCCGGAAGTGATCAATGTTGGAAAAAGAATATTTCTGAAGCTTTTCATATTCCGCCTGCCGGAGCCGGGCTCCCAGTCCCTGGCCTGCCAGAGCCGCAAACCTGGCGCTTCCCACGCCCAGAAGCAGAGCGATCACGCCACAGATCACCATTTCCCCGCCTTTTTGGAAAATATAGGCCCTGTTCCCGGAAGCTACCCCTACATCAACCAGATCCGCCATGATCAGAGGGACCAGAAGCTCAAAGATAGACTCTGCCGCAATACAGAGCAAAGCAAGGAACCCATATTTTTTATACTGTCCCATGTAAGAAAACAGCCTTCGAATCATTTTCCGCACCTCCATTGTTGTATATACAACTATTGTATGCCGCAAGTTTTTTCCTGTCAATCTCTTTTGCTTTATCTTGTAAGATCTATCTGTATCTTATAAAATGATGTTGAGGGCAAAAGCCCTATCTCATGGGAATGAACGACTTGTACCCGGCATTGTAAAAAGGAGGATTCATTATATGTATACCGTGGAATACGACCGTTTATCGGAAGAACAGACAAAAAAATATCTGGAAAGGATCGGCCTTTCCTATCCTGCAGCTCCCACTCTGGAAACTCTGCATACTCTGATCTGGTCACATCAGTGCCGGGTCCCTTTTGAGGACATAGACACCAGTCTCCTGGCCTGTCCCGTCTCTCTCTCCACCCAGGATCTGTACCGGAAGATCGTAGAGGAACGCCGCGGAGGTTTCTGTTTTGAGCTTAACGGCCTCTTTCTCCTTCTCCTTAAAAGTCTGGGCTTTGAAGCCTATGCCTGTATGTGCAGGGTAGCCGCAGGATTTACCACCCTTCGGGCCCTGACCCACCGGGCCTCCATTGTCCGCTTAGATGGGAGAGCGTATCTCTGTGACGTAGGACTTGGAGGACCTATGGCTCCTTTCGCCGTCGAACTCTCCTCTAAGCCTCAGACCAGAAAAGGGGAAACCTATCGGATCACAGACACCGGCGACGGATGGAAACTTCTTCTCCGCCGGGAAGCAGAGGGCACAGACAGCCCTGTGATCATCTTTGCCACTGTGCCATTTCTGTCTGAAGATTTCACGCCTCTTATGGACGCCCTGCTGGCAAGGCCGGACAATCTTTTTTCCAATCATCTGGTGATTAATCTCAGGACTCCTGACGGATACAAAAACTTCCGTGACGATACCCTGATCTGGCGCGCCGGCGGGGAGCGAAAAGAAATCCGGTACGCCCCAGAGGACATACCGGATATGATACAAAATGTTTTCGGCTTAAATTACCGCAAAGAACTCCTTGCCAAGAATCTGCATCTATGATCAGAATCTTACCGTCCTGGGCTCCTCTGTGAAAGAGGAAAAAACAGCCGTGCAGTCTTCCAGGGCAAATACCTGGGTATTGCCGTCGTCAGGCCGATACATTTTCTGGAGAGACGGATAGGCATCCAGCATATGCTTTCTGGCTTCGTATCTGTCATCCTCCAGGGCCCTGGCCGTCAGGCGGAGCCAGCGGCTGCCGTCAAAAGCGCAGATCTCAATCTTAGGATTTGCCATGATCTGTTTAGATACTTCTTTCACCTTTCCGGTCTGGATATAAAGCTTTCCTTCAAAAAGATCAATGGTACCGAAAGCCCGGACTCTGGGCTGGTCTCCTTCTACAGTTGCCAGATAATAGGTTCCGCATTTTTTCAGAAATTCATATACTTCTTCCAAAGTTTATTCCTCCTTATTTTCCATAATGTTCTTTATTGAAACGATCGATCTCATCATCAATCGTCTTATCCACATTCGGATAAATGGCATAATCTTTTCCGCCATAGGTCAGGCTTGGAATGAAATGTCCGCCGGGAGCGTACTCATCGCAGGCTCTTCTCACTTCCTGACGTATCTCGTCCTCTGTAGAATCCGCCCGGTCAACAATGGCTGCGTCAATGCCTCCCATCAGCACCATCCTGCCATCCAGCTTTTTCTGCATAGCCGGAATATCATTGCTTGGAAGAACGCCCTGCCAGATATCAATGCCGATCTCTGCCATATCTTCAACAATAGGCTCACAGTAAGAATCTGCATGGTGCATAACGATCACGCCATTCTCTTTCATGTATCCATAGATCCTCCTGTAATGTTCCTTAAAGAACTCTCTCCAGGTATCCGGGCTCATAAACAGGCTGGTCTTAGAACCCCAGTCATCATGAGACAGGATCACATCCGGATGAAGATTGTCCACCAGCAGTTTTGCATAGGTAAAACGATATTCCGCAATAGCATCCACCAGTTCATGCATAGCCTCCGGTTCTGCCAGCAGGTTCATCAAAGCGTCCTCAAATCCCATAAGATAATGGCACTGCTCAAAGATACCGGTGCCCATAAAAGCCATGGCCAGATGTCCTCTTTCCCTGATCTCGTCTCTCAGTTTAATCGTATCTTCCCAGCCTTCACTGCAGTTTGCTTTCAGATCCGGAACTTTTACATATTTTTTCCACTCCGTAACATCCGGGCATACCTTGTTTTCTTCCGTCACATGAGGCATAGGTCCCGGGGCGTCTTCCGGAAACAGGATACAGGTTCCCCACTTGTCATAGGAAGTAACCCCTCTTTTCCGGTTTCCTCTGCAATACTGGTTGATGGGATCTGTCATGATCTGTTCAAAAGGCTCATACTGTTTCAGCAGTCTCTCCGGCTGCCCGTCCTTCTTTAAAAGCTCCATAAGAATTTCCTTTGCTGTACTCATACAATTACCCTCCTGTTCTAGAAATATAATTGTCTGCTCTTTTCTTTCAATCCCCTGATGGTTTTGAACGTTTTATATATATAATTATAATATTCAGAATTTATAAGTCAATCATGTTTTTTGCTTTTATGTTTATGGACAAAGATCCAGGGCCGGCCTCATTGACAAAGGCCGGCCCCGGATCTTAACTTTCTATTTGATCTTTTTTAAATTTTCCATAGTCAGTATTTTCTTGATGTTGCACAGAAACAGGATACTTGCGATCACCGCTGAAGTAATATCTGCCACCGGTTCCGCATAGTAAACGCCCATGACCCCGAAGAAATTGGGGAAGATCAGAGCCAGCGGCACCAGCAGGATCACCTTACGCAGAAGGGCGATAAAGAGGGATATCTTCGCCTGGCCCAGTCCCAGGAAAGTAGGCTGGATACCATTCTGGAGACCGAAGATCAGCATCCCCGCCATAAATACCGGCATGACTTTTCCCGTAAGAGCGATGAGATCACTCTCATTGGTAAACATCATAGCATAAAATTCCGGGAAGATCATGGCGGAAGCCGCTGTCACAAAGGAGATCAGAAAGCTTCCGAAGATCATATAGCGGTAGGTGGTCCGCACCCTGTCAAATTTTCCTGCGCCGAAATTATAGCTTACAATAGGCTGTACCCCCTGGGTATAGCCGCTTAAAGGCGCGGAAAAAAGCTGCATCACGCTCTGCATGATCGTGAGGGATCCTACATACAGATCCCCGCCGAACTTCTGGAGCTGATGATTCAGCACAATAGAGATAAGGCTTTCCGTGGACCGCATGATAAATGGGGAGATCCCCAGAGAGAAGATCTGTCCGATGACCCGGATATCCGGGCGGATACAGGAAGGAACGATCTTCAGCACTGCTTTCTTATCCACCAGGGCTTTCACATTCCAGGCAGCGCTTACCGCCTGGGAGATGACTGTGGCAATGGCGGCGCCCTTTACCCCCATATGAAATACGAAAATAAAGATTGGATCCAGCACAATATTGATCACTGCTCCGATGACAATGGACATCATAGCTGTAGTAGATCTTCCCTGGGCAATGATGAAGGGATTCAGTCCCAGAGCGATCTCCACAAACACCGTTCCTATCAGATAGATCGTCAGATATTCCATAGCATAACCGATGGTAGCGTCGCTGGCTCCAAATGCATAAAGAAGGGGTCTCTGAAAGATGAGAAATACCGCCATCAGGATCAGAGAGAAGCACAGCAGCATAAACACTCCCGTACCCAGGATCTTCTCCGCATGTTTTTTGTCATTTTTCCCCATCCAGATAGACGCCAGGGGGGCTCCTCCGGAACCTACAAAAGCGGAAAAGGCGGAGATCAGAGTGATAATGGGAAAGGTAAGCCCCACTCCCGTAAGAGCGGCGGCTCCCACTCCCGAAATATGTCCTATGTAGATACGGTCTACAATGTTGTATAAAATATTGATGACCTGGGCAATGACTGAAGGTATCGCCATCCGGACCATCAGGCTTGGGATCTTTTCCGTTCCCATAATCCGGTTATCTGCTTTTTCCAAAATCTTTCCTCTTTTCTAATCATAATCTGCCTGAAATTATCTCTCTGATCCGCAAAAAAGTCAAGATTTCTTATTTTTCTCCTTTTTTCACCGCTGCAGCAATAGATAAAGCGGGAGAATAGAAGGGGATCAGAGTGGACTGGAAAGCGTGGTACAGATCAGATTTTCCCGGCCATACTGTGCCGATCACCTGATTGTGCTCATCCAGTTGATGGAACCAGGAGCCGTTTACATGATCCAGTACCGTCTCATCCAGATACTTCATAAACTCTGCGTAATACCGGCCGTACTCTTCTTTTCCCGTAACATGGTACAGCACAGAGGAGGTATTGATAGCCTCTGCCAGCGTCCAGTGCATACGGTCATGGACCACCGGTTTTCCATTCCAGTCCGTCGTATATACGATACCCGGAGCCCCGTCTGCGTTCCATGCGTCTTTTACCGCCCGGTTAAAGAGGTTCTCTGCTGCTTCAATATATCTGGCCGCTCCCCGGGCGTCCTCTTTATAGGTGGAAAGGGACCACTGAGTGATCAGCCTTGCCCACTCGATCCCATGACCCGGAGTAGCCCCGTATGGTTTAAACTGGTCTGCCGGCTGATCCTTATTGCATTCCAGATCCGGTGTCCAGTCTCTGGTAAAGTGCTCCGGGATCCTCCACTCATTTGCAGAAGCCCAGCCTAATACATGGTCAATGATCCTGCCGGCCCTTACCCGGTATTCTTCTTTTCCTGCAGCGTCAGCTACTGCCAGAAAAGCCTCTACCGTGTGCATATTGGCGTTCAGTCCCCGGTAATCGTCCAGCACTGTAAACTCTGTATTCCAGGTATCGCAGGAAAGTCCCTCTTCCTCATTCCAGAAACGAAGATCATAGAGTTTCAGCGCGTCTTCCAGAAGTTCTTCCGCTCCAGGCCGTCCTGCCAGAAGGGCCGATGTAGCTGCCAGGATCACAAAAGCGTGGGCATAACACTGCTTATTCGGTAAGATCTGGTTATCTGCTGTAAGCCCTGCGTACCAGCCTCCGTTTTGTGTGTCATGGAGTTCTCCCCGGAGGCCTTTAAGGCCTGCGTCTGCCAGTTCTTCACTGCCTGTATGGCCCCAAAAAGTGCCGATACTGTATACATGGGTCATCCTGGAAGTGATCCAGGTCTCCCGGCTTCTTTCCTTCCAGGGGGTTCCGTCATCTCCCAGATAATAGGAGCTTCCTCCCGGAGAAGGAAATCTGCGGCCGAAATTCAGCAGATTTTCCCGGATCTCCTCCTGAAATTTTCTGTTTTCTTCTGTACCGATCTGATATTTTTTCTGTAACTCGCTCATTTTATTACCTCGCTGCTTTCTTTAACAATTCTCTGATTTGTGAGGGCTATTTTGAAATCCTCATTTTTTCCCTTATTATACTATCCTTCCTCCTGCGCTTCAATTGGCTTCTTTCTTGAAACAGTGAAAAAAGAGCGGATGTTCCTACATCCACTCTCTGTACAGTTCTGCTATAGAACTAAATATATAATCCGGTCCGTAATCGCAGGCCTCCCCGTCTTCTCTTGTGGCCTCTCCTGTAAGGACAAGGGCAGTTTCCACCCCGGCATTATGACCGCAGAGGATATCTGTGTAAAGCCGGTCTCCCACTACCAGGGTTTCCTCCCGGGAGAAATGGTTCAGCTTCAGAGCATAATCTACCATAGCGGTACCTGGTTTCCCAAGATATTTAGGCTTTCTCTTCACCGCGTGCTCCAGCATCTCACAGATAGCTCCGCAGTCCGGCACATAGCCGAATTCAATCGGGCACACATAGTCCAGATTGGTAGCCAGATAGTCCACCCTGCGGGTACTCAGTACCTGGCAGGTATCCTGGATCTTCTCATAGGTAAGCTGGTTGTCATAGGAAACCAGGACACAGGCGATATCCTCATCCATACAGTCTGTTGTCACACGGATCTTGTTCTTCTTCAGCTCCCGTAGGAAAGATTTTGTCCCCATCACATAGATCAGCTTCCCGTCATAATGCTTTTTCAGATACTGGACCGTAGCAAAGGAAGCTGTGATAAAATTGGTATAGTCCGTCATAACTCCCAGTTTCTGAAAGGACAGGATATAATCCTCGATACTCCTTGTAGAATTATTGGTAATAAAGACAAACTGCCCGCCGCTGTTTTTTACTGCTTTTAAAAATTCTCTGGTGCCGTCGATCAGCCTCTGCCCGATACATACCGTGCCGTCTATATCCAGGAGGAACAGGCGTTTATCCTTTATAAATCCTTTATCCTGCCGCATTTTCCACCTGCCTTCTCACCGAAAGGGCCGTATCCGGATAATTGGTGATCACCGCTTCCAGATCTTCCTCTATGAATTTTTTCATATCTTTTTCTTTATTCACTGTCCAGACCCGGACTTTCAGGCCGCTGGCCTTGTATTTTTCCAGAAAATCTGCCATATACAAATGGTAAACTGCCGGATGTAATCCACATACGCCGGTATTTTTTGCATACTTTTCCACATCCAGCAGCACGTCACTGTATAAATAGGCAGTTTCCGCTTTTTCGTCAAGGCTCCGGATCTTCTGTACACTGTAATGGTTAAAGGAAGAATAGATCACCCTGTCCTCCATTCCTGCGTTTTTCACGATCTTCATAGTCTTCTCTTCAATGCCCGGATACCAGAAGATCCCGGTCTTTAATTCAATGTTTACTTCCATTCTCCCCGGTTTTACCAGTTCCAGAACTTCTTCTAACGTAGGGATCTTTACTCCTTTATATTTTTCCATATGATTATGGAAGGAAAATTTTTTCAGTTCCTCTAAAGTATAATCCCTTACATACCCTTTTCCTGTGCTTGTACGGTCAATAGCCTCATCATGGATCACTACCACTTGGCCGTCTTTTGTAAGCTGTACGTCCAGCTCGATCCCGTCTGCTCCCTGCTCCTGGGCCAGGCTGAAAGCCTGAAGAGTATTTTCCGGCGCATAGCCGCTGGCGCCTCTGTGTGCAAATACTTTTGTCATGATCTTTTCCTTCTTTCCGATTTTTTCTTTGACTGCTGTCCTTCCAGGTCAAAGGTGCAAAGAAAGGGCTGCCCCATTAATCAGATTCAAGGATATTCCTGACATATGACTAATGTGACAGCTCCCTCATTTACCTGTCTATGGCTATTATAGCATGGCGTCTCCAATGCGCAAGGTTCTGAATAACCAAATCCCTATGGAGATCACCTACTGCTGCTCTGACATTCTCTCAGGATCAGCCATTTACCAGGTTATATTCTTCAATGGACTTATTAATGGTGTCGGCCATATTGGAAACGGCCTCATCTACATCCACCTCGCCGTTTAACATACTCTCGATCTCAGATTCTACCGTATCTCTCGCCTCAGAGAATACGCTTAACAGCGCGCCTACATATTCCGGTGAAGAATCATGGAGCTGATCGATAGCTGTCTGGAACTGAGGATACTGGGCGATGTTATCTTTAAATACCTGCTCTTCCTGAGCTGCAACAGTTACAGGGAAGTATCCGGTCTGTGCGTTCCAGTAAGCCTGAGATTCCGGAGAGATCAGGAATTTTACAAACTCCCAGGTAGCTCTTAACTTCTTAGGATCGTT
>DWUY01000033.1 GCA_019120515.1 Candidatus Blautia avicola
GGAGTGATCTTCCTGATAATCCACTTGTCCTTTTTACAAAGAGCCTATGGTTCATCTCTGCGGAAAACGTTACGCACAGAGAGCCGGGGAGACTACCCAGATCCGTGCTTACTCCAATCTTCCTACAGTTACCCTGTACCTCAACGGAGAAAAAGTGGGAGAGCAGACAGCAGAGAAGGTATTTGTATTTGAAGTGGCTCTTGCAGATGGATTCAATACGATCGTAGCAGAAGCCGGAGATCAGAAAGATACCATGACTCTGGAAAAAGTAGAAAAAGAACCTTCCATCTATGTACTTCCGGAAGTAAACGAGCGGGCAGAAGGCGTTGCCAACTGGTTTAAGACGGTAGGAGATCTGGATTTAAAGGCGCCTATGGAATTCCCGGAAGGAATGTACAGTATCAAAGATACTATGGAAGAACTGGCAAAGAATAAAGAAGCTTTGGAAATTGCCGCTAAAGCTTACAAGCTGACCATGAATATGACCGTAAGGCCGGGAGAAGGCATGTGGGATATGCTGAAATCCATGACTCTGGAAAAAGTAGGAGAAATGGCAGGATCCCTTGCTCCGGAAGGATTTATGGAAAGCATCAATGCCAAGCTGATCAAGATCAAAAAGAACTAGAGCAAAGCAGATAGAGCAGGCCTGTTAAACAAGATCCAGAATATTTATACATTTTCCTGCGCGGTCTGGGCAGCTTTGAGTCTATGGTTTCAAAGCTGTGCTCGGCAAGCATAAAATTTGTAAATATTCTTGATATACGGTTAACGAGCCTGCTCTTAGTCAGTATGATTTTCAGGAATATCTCAACATTATTTCTATAAGAGGTTGGGATATTCCTGCTTTTTTGTCCGGGAGGGGAATTCTTTGTTCTTGTGTTCATACAGGGAAAGTGTTACAATAAACGTTGACAGTTTAAAAATTGGATAGTTATAGGAGTGCAATCCATGAATGTAATTGAGAAAATGTTTGGAACCCACAGCGAGAGAGAGTTAAAAAGGATCAGATCCACTGTGGATAAGATCGAGTCTCTCCGGCCTCAGATGCAGGCTTTAAGCGATGATGAGCTTAGAGGAAAGACCAGAGAATATAAAAACCGTCTTCAGGAAGGAGAAACCCTGGATGATCTTCTGCCGGAAGCCTTTGCCACTGTCCGGGAGGCTGCGAAGCGTGTCCTGGGCATGGAACATTACCGGGTACAGCTGATCGGCGGTATCATTCTTCATCAGGGCCGTATCGCGGAGATGAAGACCGGTGAAGGAAAGACCCTGGTGTCTACCCTTCCTGCTTATCTGAATGCCCTGGAAGGAAAGGGCGTACACATTGTAACCGTCAACGATTACCTGGCAAACCGTGACGCGGAATGGATGGGAAAGGTACACGAATTCCTGGGCCTTACGGTAGGCGTGGTCCTCAACTCTATGAAAAATGATGAGAGGAGAGCCCAGTATGCCTGCGACATCACCTATGTGACCAACAATGAACTGGGATTTGACTATCTTCGTGACAACATGGTGATCTACAAAGAACAGCTGGTACAGAGAGATCTTCACTATGCCATCATCGATGAGGTGGACTCTGTGCTTATCGATGAAGCCCGTACCCCGTTGATCATTTCCGGGCAGAGCGGCAAGTCTACCAGGCTTTACGAAGTCTGCGATATCCTTGCCAGACAGCTGGAAAGAGGCGAGGCCAGCGGCGAGGTAACCAAGATGACCGCTATCATGGGCGAGGAGATCACCGAGACCGGAGATTTTATCGTTAATGAGAAGGACAAGATCGTAAACCTGACAGAGCAGGGAGTTCATAAGGTAGAGGAATTTTTCCATATTGACAACCTGGCGGATCCGGAAAATCTGGAGATCCAACACAATATCAACCTGGCCCTCAGAGCTCACAATCTTATGTTCCGGGATCAGGACTATGTGGTAAAAGATGATGAAGTCCTGATCGTAGATGAGTTCACAGGACGTATCATGCCCGGCCGCCGGTATTCCGATGGCCTTCATCAGGCTATTGAGGCAAAAGAGCATGTGAAGGTACGCCGGGAGAGCAAGACTCTGGCAACAATCACCTTCCAGAACTTCTTTAATAAGTATAAGAAGAAAGCCGGTATGACCGGTACGGCCCTCACTGAGGAGAAGGAATTCCGGGATATTTACGGAATGGACGTTATCGAGATCCCTACCAACAAGCCGATTGCCCGTGTGGATCTGGAAGACGCGGTTTATATGACCAAGAAAGAAAAATTCCGCGCAGTAGTAGAGGCAGTTAAGGAAGCCCACGCAAAACAGCAGCCGGTCCTGGTAGGTACCATTACTATTGAAACTTCTGAACTTTTAAGCCGTATGCTGAAAAGAGAGGGAATCCCTCATCAGGTACTGAACGCCAAGTTCCATGAGAAAGAGGCGGAGATCGTAGCCCATGCCGGTGAAGCTGGCAACGTGACCATTGCCACCAACATGGCCGGCCGTGGTACGGATATTAAACTGGACGAAGTGGCCAGAGCTGCCGGAGGTCTGAAGATCATCGGTACAGAACGTCATGAGTCCAGACGTATCGACAATCAGCTGAGAGGACGTTCCGGACGTCAGGGCGACCCGGGAGAATCCAGATTCTATCTGTCTTTGGAAGACGACCTTATGCGTCTTTTCGGCTCTGAAAAATTAATGAACATGTTCAAGTCTCTGGGTGTGGCGGAAAATGAGCAGATCGAGCACAAAATGCTTTCCAGCGCCATTGAAAAAGCCCAGAAGAAGATCGAGAGCAACAACTACGGTATCCGTAAGAACCTGCTGGAATATGACCAGGTAAATAACGAACAGAGAGAGATCATCTATAAAGAGCGTCGGAGAGTCCTGGATGGTGAAAACATGCGGGATGCGATCTACAAGATGATCACAGATACGGTAGAACATGCTGTAGATATGGTATTTTCTGATGATGTGGACCAGGAAGAATGGGATATGAATGAGTTCAATTCTGTTCTCCGCCCTATCATCCCATTAAAACCCATTACCCGTGAGGATATCAAGGGTATGAAGAAAAACCAGGTGAAACAGAAGCTGAAAGAAGAGGCTGTAAAGCTTTACGAGGAAAAAGAAGCGGAGTTTCCGGAAGCAGAGCAGCTTCGTGAGCTGGAGCGTGTGATCCTGTTGAAAGTTATCGATCAGAAATGGATGGATCATATTGACGATATGGATCAGCTCCGTCAGGGCATCGGCCTGCAGGCTTACGGACAGAGAGATCCTAAGGTAGAATATAAACTTCAGGCTTATGAAATGTTTGACAGTATGATCGCCGCTATCCAGGAGACGACGCTGCGTCTTCTGTATCATGTGCGCCTGGAACAGAAGGTAGAAAGAGAACAGGTGGCTCAGGTTACGGGAACCAATAAGGATGATTCCGGTCCGAAGAAACCTGTACAGAAGACAGAAAAGAAGATATATCCCAATGATCCATGCCCCTGCGGAAGCGGAAAGAAGTACAAACAGTGCTGCGGCAGGAAGAAGATCAGCTGATCTTCAGGGATAAATATAGAGGAGGGAGTTGTCCCATAAAATCTTTTGGATTTTCCTTGATGGGACGGCTCTTTACCGGAAGATAGCAGAAGACTGCTGTAGGTATAGGCGACTGTAACTGCAGCAGTTTGTCAGTTAAAGTCTAAAGAGAAAATACGGAGAGGACTTCCAGTCTGTGTGATAAGGAGGAATGATCATGGGACAGATGGTGGATTTTACTATGGAGAGAGAAGGGCTGGTCAAGCCCGGCGACCGGGTGGAGTTAAAGGAAGATCAGGCCATTACCATGTCAGGAGTCATGTATTACTATACCATCAAGCCTGCGGTGGCCATGTCCAGTAATCTGAAAAAACCTCTGGAAAAGCTTACAGGCACAGTACGAAAGGTAGAACCTCAGGTAAGTATCTATATGGTGACTGTAGAAATCGATGAGTAAGAAGGAGGAAAATAAGCGTGGTTGAATTAGACGGCTTTAAGTCCAGGCTGAACGGCTATACCCAGCCTCTGGAAGAGGTAAGGGAATCCCTTGACCTGGAGAATAAAGAGCAGCGGGTAGAGGAGCTGGAAAGAGAGATGGAGGCGCCCGGATTCTGGGATAACGCGGAGCGTTCTCAGGAGATGATGAAAGAATTAAGCGCCCTGAAAAGCGATATGGAGGTTTATCATAAGCTTCAGAACCAGAAAGAAGAGATCGAGCTGATGATCGACATGGGATATGAAGAAAATGATCCTTCCGTCATTCCCGATATCGAAGAGATGCTGAAAGAATTTGAAGAGGAGTTTGAAAATATCCGGATCAAGACCCTGCTGTCAGGGGAATATGATAAATGCAACGCCATTGTGACTCTTCACGCAGGAGCCGGCGGCACAGAGTCCTGTGACTGGGCAAGTATGCTTTACCGTATGTATCTGCGGTGGGCAGACCGCCATGGATTCTCCACAGAGGTTCTGGATTATCTGGACGGTGAGGAAGCCGGGATCAAATCCGTGACCTTCCAGGTAAACGGAGAAAATGCTTACGGATATCTGAAATCAGAGAAGGGTGTTCACAGATTAGTGCGTATATCTCCTTTCAATGCGGCAGGAAAGAGGCAGACTTCTTTTGTTTCCTGTGATGTTATGCCGGATATTGAAGAAGATCTGGATGTGGAGATCAATCCTGACGATCTGAAGATCGATACCTACCGTTCCAGCGGCGCCGGAGGCCAGCATATCAACAAGACTTCTTCAGCGGTGCGTATCACCCATAT
>DWUY01000315.1 GCA_019120515.1 Candidatus Blautia avicola
GAAAAAATTAATTTTCAAAAAATACAAAAATCTGTCACAGGCTCCCAGTATCTTTTCAATATTAAAAATCTCACTTAACACCTTACTTCCTCCTGACTTTCTTACAGTTTAAAAAGCAATGTCTTGATCTCGTAGGGATGAAGGCTTACCTCCACCTTACCCTCTTTAGGCTCTTCTATAGGCCGCTCCATCAGATCGCCCTCCATCCAGGCGTCAAAGCCAAATCCCGGATCCAGTACTACCTTCTGGGAAGATCCTGCGAAATCATGGAATCTTACCACCAGATACTTTCCGTCTTCTGATTTCTTTACCGCATCTATCTCTACCTGAGGATTATCCAGAGTAAAGAAGCTATCGTATCCGGTCTTATCCTGTCCTTCGAAAATATCCATAGGATTATTCAGGCCATAGGCTTCTTCTACTACATGTCCTGCCACAAAGTCTCCGGTATGAGGCAGGAAAGCATAAGTAAACTCATGGGTGCCCAGATCCTGGAGATGATCCGGCTGAAGGCCTGAACGAAGAAGAGACAGACGCATAACATTGTCTTTTATGTCATATCCGTACTTACAGTCGTTCAGCAGGGCAGCGCCGTAGTTTCTCTCAGAGAGATCCGCAAACCGGTGTCCCACGCTTTCAAACCTGGCCTGATCCCAGCTTGTATTCCAGTGATTTGGTCTGCGGACATTTCCATACTGGATATCATAGGTAGCATATGTGCTTCTGATATCCACAGTAAAGGCTGTCTTGATCAGCTGCTGTCTTTCATGGAAATCAACCTTGGTCTTAAAATCGATCCTTCTGCTGTTACTGTAGAAGATCATATCCTGGAAGATAGCGGTATTCATATAATTCCATTCCATATGGATGGTTAACCGCAGCGGTCCCATTTCCTTGATCTGGAAAGCAGTAAGATCAGTGATCTCCCGCATTTTCTGCTGATAAAAAATATCAATATCCCAGGCATCATTGTCGATTGGCTTATCCTCAAATACCTGAAGGACATTTCCTCTCTCGCCGGCTGCCAGCACTTCTCTTCCGGCTTCTTTGTCATAAAGGCGGGTGATCTGGCCATATCCATTTAACTCTGCCAGATAGAATGGCGTCTCCACCTTTCTTTCCTGCACTTTGAAAGGTGTCTGTTCTCTTTCTTCCCTGCCTTCTTTTACAAAGATCGTCTTGTGTCCCATGGCAGGCACATCTGTTACCTGTACATAAGCCACATCTCCCTGATCCTGGGAAACAAGGAGATTTCCATCCTCGTCAGTAAAGCTGCAGGAGCCGCTTACCGGAAGGGCCACAGTCTCGTTCATATTCCAGCCGGAAGCGTTATATACGGTGTACGCCTTTTCTGTATTTTCCATAGAATCCTTATGGAAATCTTCCAGGACTTCCATACCGATCTCCTGGATCTTCTGATAGTCTTTTCTGGAATCCTCATATACTTCATGAATCGATGATCCCGGGATAATATCATGGAACTGATTGGTAAGGATCATCTTCCATCCCTTGGTCAGCTTCTCCTGTTCTGCCAGAGACAGATCTCCGGCTCCCATGGCTGCCATGGCAGTCATCCACTCTGCTCTGCGGTACAGCAGCTCCATCTTCCGGTTCATTCTCTTATTGTAAGCCTGGCTGGTATAGGTGCCTCTGTGATACTCCAGATACAGCTCTCCGTCCCAGGTATTTACATACTGATCTGTATTTTCTACATTTTCCTTTAATTTCCGGAAATACGCCCCTGCCGTAGAGGTTTTCAGATTAGGCAGTCCCGGGATCTTGTCGATCCTTCTTCTGGCTTCCAGCAGATCACGGTTTACGCCGCCGCCTCCGTCTCCATATCCGTAAGAGATCAGCAGATCTTTGTTCATAGCCTTTTCACTGTAAGACTCCCATACGCCCTTTACCGTCTTTGGCGTCAGCAGACCGTTATAGGTATAGAACCAGGAATCCGGTCCGTTCCAGGGTTCCGGGGTAGTAATAAAGTGTGTGAGCACCTCGGTACCGTCCATTCCTTTCCAGTGGAAAGTATCATGAGGCATACGGTTAAACTGGTTCCAGCTGATCTTGGTAGTCATAAACACGTCAATACCGGATTTCTTCAGGATCTGGGGCAGAGCCCAGGAGTAACCGAATACATCGGGAAGCCACAGATATTCCACATCTTTCCTGAATTCTTCTTTCAGGAATCTGCTTCCGATGAGGAGCTGCCGGGTCAGGGATTCTCCGCTGGTCAGGTTGCAGTCGGCTTCCACCCACATGCCTCCGTCGGCTTCCCAGCGTCCTTCTTTCACCCGTTTCTTGATCTCCTCAAAGATTTCCGGAAAATCTTCTTTTATATATTCGTAAATCTGCGGCTGTGTCTGTAGGAAAATATATTCCGGGAACATTTCCATCATACGCAGTACTGTAGAGAAAGAACGGGAAGCTTTCTCATGGGTATGTTTCAGTCTCCACAGCCATGCCATATCAATGTGGGTATGTCCTACACAGTAAACATTCACCGAAGAATGTTTCTCCATCTTATCGATCATTTCATTTAAAATCTGATCTGCCTGGTGAAGGGACTCATAAAAAGCCTCGCTTCCCGGATAAGACCAGTCAATACAGTGGCAGGCCTGATCCAGCGCATTCCTCAGATCATATTTCACCGGATTTCCATCCTCCAGATTGGCAATGGTATCCAGGATCAGAGTTCCCATATAATAAAAGTCATCTGCCTGCTCGTCTAAGCAGGCCAGGTCTGCCTGACGGATCTTATGTTCCTGAACAGCCGGAACCCCTCCTCCTTCCAGTCCGGACCAGAGACGGAAGGTAAGATTTACTGTTTTTCCGCAAAACTCTTCCGGGAAAAATACTTCCTTATGATTTACATCTACGCCCTGGTAGGGTTTTCCGTCAATATAGCACATAGCCTCAAAACCGGAGTTATTTCCGGCTCCTGTATTGCCGAAATCAAAAACACCCACCACTCTCTGGTCTTTCCACTGGGCCGGGATCTCAATATCCTTGTGCATCCAGAGATAGCGGTCTCTCCCTGACCAGCAGTCCCCGGTATGTATGGTATCCCAGTTGTCAAACTCTGCGGGCACCTGGGGATTGACCACTCCCTGAAGATCTTCCTGTACCGCAAATTTCTCCAGATTCCGGATATTCCTGTATCTGTATTTTTTCACCTCTGTAATCCTTCTGTCCAGTTTCCTGTCCGTTAAAAACATGTCTTTCATAGGAACCCTCCTGTGATTTCTATTGTAATGTTGTAGTTTCCTGTTTTCTATATTATACGAAACATTCCCAGGCACTACAATTTTCCATTTTCTACATTTGGTGAAAAAATTATATGCTGTCTGCTTTCTTTATAGTCTCCTCCAGTTCTTCTCCTTCCAGGATCACGATCTTCAGCCAGGTTTTTTCCACTCCCAGAGGCGGGATCTTGTGAAGATCGCCTCGCTTCTCATGGAATCCTCTTCCGTATACGCTGGAGTTGGCCGGCTCCAGTCCTACCACATAGTCTCCGCTGGCCAGGGACTTCCATTCCATGAAATAAGGAAGCCGCTCTTTGTTGAATTCCATCCGGATTCCCAGACCCAGTCTTTCATTGGTCACTGCGGCAAAGGTATTTCCTTTTTCATCTGCCTTCAGCTCATGGAGAAATACATATTCCGGCTCATTGTCCACAGGCGCTTCCATCTTCCAGTACAGCTCCTCATGACCTGCCGCCTGCTCATCTCTTGGGATCACTTTCTTTGCAGGGATCACGATCCTTGCATTTTCCTCCAGCAGAGGATAGCCTACATTAAAATGATACAGCAGCATCGCCGTCTCTTCCCGGAATCCCTGATTTTCTATAGTATCCTCAATAAGGATCTCCTTTCCCGGCCAGGAAGTGGTGATCTTTCTTCTCAGGACCATGTTCTCTCCGAACAGTTCTCCTTCCCGCATTTCCCCCTGGACCGTCATTACATAGGAATCCTCCTCCCACCGGGTCCAGGCCCCTGTATGCTCTGCAGGCGTGGTCCGGATCCTGCCGTGCATGGGATAGTCCTTTCCCTGTGAAGAATAAGGCGCGCAGATATTCTCCAGCCCGCAGGTAAACATCATGCCGCCCATAATACTCCTCTGGGCTTCCTGCCCGTTGGTGTCATAATGATTTCTCCCCTGAAGGCCTGGCTTTGACAAAAAGCTCATATTTATCCCTTTATAAGACAACTCCGCCAGGTCCAGACACTTATCCTTCATCACTGTAAAATTCAGGGGACCGTTCTTGATCTGCCAGGCTTTCATTCCCCCTGCTCTGCCTTCTTCATAAGAAATTTCCCGTATCTCGGCTGCCTGAGCCATATGCCCGGCGTATCGGAATAATCTTTCTTTTTCCATCTGTTTCTATCCTTTCTTCATTGTTGTTACGCACTGATCTTTAAACGATATCCGCTGCAGTCCAAAAACAGCTCTGCATACATGGCGTTTGCCCAGGAAAACCATTCTCTGGTATATCTTGTGTCATCATCCACATGAAATCCTTCATGCATGACTCCTTTTCCTCCGGTGGTCGCCGCCATATTTCTCAGTATCCTTTTCTTTTCTTCAGGATCCTTGCTGGTCAGCCCCTGGACAGCCATAGAAATATGCCAGATATAGCTGGAAGGAGTATGAGGACTGCCGATACCTGCCGCCTTTTTGCCTTCATAATAATAAGGATTGGCATTGCTAAGAAGAAATCTCCGGGTGTTTTCCCCGGTATCCGGATCCCCGGGATAGCCCAGGTAATCCATAGCCAGCAGGCTAGGCACATTGGCGTCGTCCATCAGATTATACATTCCATATCCGTCTGTCTCGTAAGCATAGATCACTCCGAATTCCTCGGTAGCGGTTTTCCCTATCCTTTCTATGGCATGGTAGATCTCTTCCTTCAGTTCTCCGGCCTCTTTCTCCAGTTCCGGGCAGTGAAAGATCTCCCTTTCTATTTCTTCCAGATATCCCAGCACTACCACGGCGAACATATTAGAAGGGATCAGATATCCATAGGTGCAGGCATCGTCACTTGGCCGAAAACCTGACCAGATCAGCCCTGTATTAGATCTTACCAGAGCGCCTTTTCCTTCTCTGGACAGAGTATCGTTATAAAAACTGTTGCCTCTTATAAAGCGATAGTCTGAATTTTCTTCATGAGCCTGCTCCCTGCGGAAAACTTCCAGGATCTTTCCGATACCTTTCTGAAAATCTCCTTCAAACTGGGAAACACACCCGGTGTTTTTCCAGAGCAGCCAGGCCATCTGTATAGGGTAGCAGAGAGAATCCACCTCAAACTTTCTCTCCCACACCCAGGGATTCTGATCCGGATCGTCTTTTTCCCAGCAGGCGCCGCTGGGGGAAGCATTGAAGGCATTGGCGTAAGGATCGATACAAATATACCGGAACTGCCGCTTTACCAGCCCTGCTATGATCTCCCGGATCTCCCTATCTTCCTTTGCCAGAAAAATATAAGGCCGAAGCTGGGCTGCCGAATCCCTCAGCCACATAGCGGGAATATCCCCGGTGATCACATGAGTAGTTCCGTCTTCCATTCTTTTCACCGTAGTATCCAGCGTATTGGTATAACAGTTCTTAAACAATTCCAGCAGTTCCGGTTCGTCTTTCCACTGTTCCTTCAGAGAGTCAAATAAATCTGCCATTACTTTCGGTATTTTTTTCTCCATAACTATATCTCCCGTTTCTGTTTTATTCCCCAGGCAGCGGGCCAAGAGGCATACTTACATGCACGTTTAGCATCCGCTTCCAAATTTTTCTCATTATAATACAGAAGCGGAGACCTCAAAAACTGTAAAAATTTTTGAAATCTCCGCTTATTTTCATAAACATAAACCCATACCGGCTCTTACTTCCGGCCAGATGGGATCTCCTGTTTTATCTGCCTTATACACTGCTTCCGCACGAAATAGAAACATACCGCCTGCATAAGGATGGTAGCGATCCAGGACCCTGGATAGGAAATAAATAAAAAGTGAAGGGATCTGTTGTGAGGGAAAAATGCATAGATCCACAAGACCCTGGTACCTACCGTTCCGATAATAGAGAGGATCATAGGCACGCCGGAATGTCCCATTCCCCTGAGAGATCCCGGGATAAGGTCCATAATACCGCATAGAAAATAGGGCACTGTGGTAATAGACAAGATCTCGAGGCCGCACTGGATAACCTCCGGATCGCTGGTGTAGATTCCCAGCACCTGGGAACCGAACACATAGGCGCCCACTCCAAGGACTGCAGACACTCCTACAGAAAGGATGATGCAATCCACAAAGACCCTGTCCATTCTCTTTGTTTTCCCTACACTGTAGTTCTGGCTTGTAAAACTCATACATGCCTGGGTCACTGCATTGACCGCCGAATATAAAAATCCCAGCACATTATTGGCGGTGGTATAACCGGCCATTGCCGTGGAGCCAAAGGAATTCACCGAAGACTGGAGCAGTGCGTTGGAAAAATTGATCACCGTGCTCTGAATCCCTGCAGGTATCCCCACCTGGAAGATACGTTTCAGATATACACTCCGGATCCTGAGCTTTGAAAAGCGAAGCTGATAGCTCCCTTCTGTCCGGTGAAGACACCAGAGCACCAGGATACAGGAGATCATCTGGGAAGCTACCGTTCCGATAGCCACCCCTGCCACACTCAGAGGGATCACGATAACCAGGAGCAGATCCAGCACCACGTTGGTCATCCCTGCCGCCAGCAGGAAAAGAAGAGGCCGCTTTGTATCCCCTACTGCCCTTAAAATGGCAGCCCCATAGTTATACAGCATAAAAAAGGGCATGCCCATGAAATAGATCCTCATATAAAGTACAGACTGATCGATCACATCTGCAGGAGTATCCATAAGCTCCAGGGCAAACCTGGACGCTCCCACTCCCACAAAAGCCATAATGATACCGCTGACAAAAGCCAGTGCAATGGCTGTATGTACTGCTTCTGACATTTCCTTGTCCCGGCCTGCCGCATAATATCTTGCCGCCAGGACATTAGCTCCCAGCGAGATCCCGATAAACAGGTT
>DWUY01000316.1 GCA_019120515.1 Candidatus Blautia avicola
AGTGGAAGCAAAAAAACTTCTGGAGACCCAGAAGCTGGATACCGTACAGGAGGCAGTGGATGCGGTAGGGATAAGCAGAAGCTCCTTTTATAAATATAAAGATGATATTTTTCCTTTTAAAGAAAAGACCAAGGGAGAAAACATCACTTTTATCCTCCAGATGGATGACGAGCCGGGACTGCTCTCAGCGGTGCTGGCGGCTATCGCCCAGTTTCACGGAAACATCCTGACCATCCATCAGAGTATCCCTATGAACGGTGTGGCCGGTCTTACTTTAAGCGTGGCAATCCTTCCCACAGAAGGGGACGCGGCGGCAATGGTGGATAATATTGAGCATATCAAAGGTGTGCATTATCTGAAAATATTAGGCAGAGAATAGGCAGAGGAGTAGATTATGATTCAAATTGCAGTGTTAGGCTATGGAACCGTAGGTTCCGGCGTAGTGGAAGTATTGGATACCAATAAAGAGAGTATCAAGAAAAGAGCGGGAGAGGAGATCCGCATTAAATATGTACTGGATCTTAGAGACTTCCCGGGAAGTCCTATAGAGAATATTTTAGTCCACGATTTTGAAACTATCATCAATGATCCGGAAGTAAAGATCGTGGTAGAAGTTATGGGCGGAGTGGAGCCGGCCTATACTTTCTCAAAGAGAGCTTTAGAGGCAGGAAAGTCTGTATGTACCTCTAATAAAGAACTGGTTGCCAGACATGGCCTGGAGCTTATTGAGATCGCTAAGGCCCATAAGGTAAACTACATGTTTGAGGCAAGCTGCGGAGGGGGCATCCCGATCATCCGTCCTCTGAATTCTTCTCTGACTGCAGATGAGATCGATGAGATCACAGGGATCTTAAACGGGACCACCAACTATATCCTGACAGAAATGGGCGACAGGTATGCGGATTTTGATGCTGTGTTAAAAGAAGCCCAGGAAAAAGGATATGCGGAACGGAATCCGGAAGCAGATGTGGAAGGATATGACGCCTGCAGGAAGATCGCCATCCTTTCATCTCTGGCCTATGGAGCCCATGTAAATTATGAGAGTATTTATACGGAAGGTATCACCAGGATCACCGCGGAAGATATGAAATACGCCAGCCTTCTGGGAATGAAGGTGAAACTGCTGGCTACCAGCAAGAGAAAGGGCGAAAAATTCTATGCAATGGTGTGCCCGGAGCTGGTAGGTAAGAACAGCCCTCTTTACAGTGTAAACGGCGTATTTAACGCGATTTTTGTTCATGGCAACGTACTGGGAGACGCTATGTTCTACGGCAGTGGGGCAGGAAAGCTCCCTACAGCCAGCGCTGTGGTGGGAGACGTAGTGGACTGCGCCAAACATCAGGGCAAGACTGTAGTGACCTACTGGAGCAGCAAAGTTCTGGATCAGGTTGACATAAAAGATGTGGAACACAGATTCTTTGTAAGAGTGAAGGGCAATCTTCAGGAAGACAAAGAGAAGATCGAAGTGCTTTTCGGAAAAGCAGAGTTTATTTCTGTTCCCGGACTGGACGATGAATTTGGATTTGTTACAGAAATGATGAGTGAAGGAACATTTGATGAAAAGGCGGCTGCCCTGCCGGAAATCCTGGGCAGGATCCGCATCAGAGCATAAGAGGTAGAAGAACATGAAGTATATTGTGGTTTTAGGAGACGGTATGGCAGACGAACCTCTGGAAGAACTGGGAGGGAAAACGCCTCTGGCATACGCAGATACCCCTGTAATGGACAGCCTGGCCAGATGGGGAGAAATGGGAATGGTAAAAAATGTTCCCAAAGGAATGGCGCCGGGCAGTGATACGGCAAATCTCTCTGTGTTGGGATATGATCCGGAGATCTACTATTCCGGCAGATCTCCTCTGGAGGCTCTGAATATCGGTGTGGATATGGAAGAGGGAGATGTGGCCATACGGGCAAATCTGGTAACTCTGTCTCAGGAAGAAGAATGCTATGAGGATAAGCGGATCCTGGACCACAGTGCGGATGAGATCACTACAGAGGAGGCAAAGATCCTGCTGGAAGCTGTAAAGAAAGAACTGGAAAATGAGACTTTTCAGTTTTATCCCGGGACCAGTTACCGCCACTGCCTGATCTGGAAAAATGGAATGACCGTGCCGCTTACTCCCCCTCATGATATCCGGGGGAAAAAGATCCGGGAGTATCTTCCCGATGAGCCGGCGCTTCTGGAAATGCAGAAAAAGAGCTATGAGATCCTGAAAGATCACCCTGTGAACAGGGCCAGAATGGAAAAGGGCCTGAATCCGGGGAACAGTCTGTGGTTCTGGGGAGCGGGTACGAAGCCTTCCCTGGACTCTTTTGAAGAAAAATTCCACAAAAAAGGGGCGATGATCTCCGCTGTGGATCTTTTAAAAGGGATCGCTGTGGGAACCAGCATGAAAAATATTTATGTGGAAGGGGCAAACGGAGGCCTGGATACCAATTATGAGGGAAAAGCAGACGCGGCTTTAAAGGCCCTTCTGGAAGACGGCTGTGATTTTGTGTATGTTCACGTAGAGGCCCCTGACGAGATGGGCCATCAGGGCAGTATAGAAAAGAAGATCCAGGCCATTGAGTATCTGGATAAAAGAGTGGTGGCCTGGATCAAAGAAGGCATGGACGTTTCCGGGGAAGATTACCGGATGCTGGTACTGCCGGACCATCCTACGCCTATCTGCGTAAAGACCCACACTGCAGATCCTGTTCCTTATGTGCTTTATGACAGCAGAAACAGGAAAGAGAAAAAAGATGCCTCCTATAGCGAAGCGGAGGCCAAAAAGACAGGCAGGCTGCTGGAAAAAGGACATGAACTGATCCGGCATTTGCTGGAAGGATAAAGAAAAAACAGAGATGACGCATGAACTGCGGCATCTCTGTTTTTTCTCACATATAGCGGTTGAAAGGCTGTCCCTGAACAGGAGGTTCCTCTTTGGGACCAGGATCATCCAGCTCTCCGGTGACGTCCATATAGAAATGTGCCATAGTGTTTGCTATATAAGGCTCCAGCCAGAGAAATCCGATATAACAGGTAAAGACACAGGCGATAGAAAGAGGGATAAAGCTCAGGCTGATATAGAAGTATCTGCCTTTGTTTCCTTTCATCAGATGGTTGCTGATCTTTAAGGATTCTATCGGTCCCATCTGGGGATTATCCAAAAGCAGATAATTGGACAGTCCGAAGAAAAGAGACAGGATCAGTCCTACCAGGGACTGAACCATGGTACCGCCCAGAGAAAAAGCCAGGGAAGTCATCCCCTCTGTACGGTAGCTTAATACATTTAAAGGAAGAGCCAGAAGCACTTCCACCAGAAGCAGGATCAGGTTTACTGTCAGGAATCTGTCCGGCTGTATGGTGAAGGGGCTGATCAGGTCTTTCAGGCTGAAGGGCTCTTTCCGGTTCATGTTCAGGAGCAGCTTCATGTAGCCTGCCTGAAGGAGCGAAACAAAAAGACTTACAATGTAGATCATGATCTGACAGGTAATGATGCTCAGCACACTGTATGGATTTAAAAGGGCTGTGATCACCAGGGTCAGGATAATGGAACAGATAAAAATAAGCAGGTAAGCGGAAACAGGAAGGCCCCACTGTCCGCGCATAGCCTGTCTGGATAAGGCTTTTAGGTCTGATGATGAACGTCTCATATAGTTATCTCCAATCTGAATAAGGTTTACTTGACTGTGGATCTTGTAGTATAATCTTCTATCATAATTTTTACAGGAAAGGCGGGAAGCATATGAGTCAGAAAAGAAACCAAAAGGAGGAAAAGGAAATCTATCTCTGCGGACTGATCCTGCTGGGGATCCTTCTTTTCTGGCTGGCAGCAGAGCGCCTGCTGGACCTGAAGCTTTTTCTTCCGCCTTGTATCTTTCACAGCCTTACAGGGCTGTACTGTCCGGGCTGCGGCGGGACAAGGGCCTGCCGTCTTCTCCTTTCCGGCCATATCTTTCAGTCTTTTCTGTATCATCCCGGAGTGATCCTTGCCGCCGCCCTTTATGTATGGTTTATGGTTTCCCATACCATTGAGTATCTATCAAAAGGGCGGCTGAGGATCGGACTTCCTTACACAGACAAATTTCTTTATCTGGAAGTGGCGGTGATCATACTTCAGTGTCTTGCAAAAAATATGATGAAGATCCTGTGGGGGACCGGGATCCTTTAAATATAGTTATCTCCGGACCCGGAAGAGGGCTGCTCGTATCCGGGATAGGCTCCTCCGCCGGAATAAGGATCGTCAGGATATGCCCCTCCCCCATTAAAGTAATCGTAATAATCATCAAAAAAATCTTCGTAGGCGTCCCGGCCATTGTCATAGTAAGGATCCTCCGGCTGGGAATAGAGATCCGAATCAGATCCGGAAAACTCACGGGTATATTTCTCGATAAAATTATAAAGATCCTGTTCTGTGAGCCTGTCGGAAGTGATAAGATCCATATAATCCTGAAGAAAATTTCTTCCTGTAGGTGAAGCGATCATAATAGCGGAAAAAACCAGGATCACCGCTATCAGGATGGCCAGCAGAGTGCTGGAGATCGCCAGGCCTGCCTTGGCTGGTCCGGGACGGGAAAATCTGCCTTTGGAAAGGCAGGAAAATAAGATGCCCAGTCCGGCGAAGGGAATAGATATAAAAGGGAAACAGCATAGAGAAACCAGCGCCAGGATCCCCATGACAAGAGAAAGGGTGGCGAAATTCTGGTTTCCATCATAATACCGGGGAGGCGGGGCAGGCGCCGGATCCTCAGGCCGGTAAGGCTGATAGTAATTGCCTTCGGTTTGATTGTCCATAAGTTTAGAACCTCGTTTCTGTAGTGTTTTTACCTATTTTAGCATGTAAAGATAAAGGGGGCAAGACCTCCTTGATTTTTAGAAAAATACGTGATAGAGTTTTATGGGTTAGTGAATCAAAAAAGAAAGGGAAAGTAACTATATGGATATTATTCAAAAGATTACCCAGGAATTAAAGGTAGAAAAATGGCAGGTGGAAGCCGCCGTTAAATTAATAGATGAGGGAAATACCATTCCCTTTATTTCCAGATACAGAAAAGAAGCTACCGGAGCTTTAAACGATGAACAGCTGAGAACTCTTTTTGAACGGCTGAACTATCTGAGAAATCTGGAGGACAAAAAGAAACAGGTCCTTTCCAGTATTGAAGAGCAGGGAAAGCTGACAGAAGAACTGAAAAAGCAGATCCTGGAAGCTGAGACCTTAGTGGTGGTAGAGGACCTTTACCGTCCATACCGTCCGAAAAGAAGGACAAGAGCAACTATCGCCAAAGAAAAAGGACTGGAGCCTCTGGCTAATATCCTCCGGCTTCAGACTACAGATAAAAGTCTGGAGGAAGAAGCCCGGGCTTTTGTGTCAGAAGAAAAAGAAGTAAAAACTCCTCAGGAAGCTCTGGCAGGGGCTATGGACATTGTGGCTGAGAGTATTTCCGATGAGGCATACTACCGGATCCGGATCCGTAAGATGACCATGAAATCCGGACTTCTGGTATCTTCGGCCAAAAAGCCGGAGGAATCCACAGTCTACGATATGTATTATGAATATGAAGAACCGGTTTCCAAGGTGGCAGGCCACAGGATCCTGGCGATCAACAGAGGAGAGAAGGAAAAGGTCCTTACCGTAAAGATCCAGGCTCCGGAAGAAGATATCCTTAGGTATCTGGAAAAACAGGTGATCACAAAGGACAATCCAAACACTGCAGAAACTCTGAAAGCAGTAGTGGAAGACAGCTACCGCCGTCTTATCGCTCCCGCTATTGAAAGAGAGATCCGCAGTGATCTTACGGAAAAAGCCGAGGACGGCGCTATCAAGGTATTTAAGAAGAACCTGGAACAGCTTCTTATGCAGCCTCCTATCGAGGGACAGGTAGTCCTGGGATGGGACCCGGCTTTCCGTACCGGATGTAAGCTGGCTGTGGTAGATCCTACAGGAAAAGTTCTGGATACCACGGTGATCTACCCTACAGCTCCGACTACACCGGCCAAGATTGCCGCTGCAAAGGAAACACTGAAAAAACTGATCAAAAAATATCACATTACCCTGTTTTCTGTTGGAAACGGAACTGCCAGCAGAGAGTCTGAGCAGATCATTGTGGAGCTTTTAAAGGAGATCCCGGAGAAAGTCCAGTATGTGATCACCAATGAGGCAGGAGCTTCTGTATATTCTGCCAGCAAGCTGGCTACAGAGGAATTCCCGAACTTTGATGTGGGACAGAGAAGCGCGGCTTCCATTGCCAGAAGACTTCAGGATCCTCTGGCAGAACTGGTAAAGATCGATCCTAAATCTATTGGTGTAGGTCAGTATCAGCATGATATGAACCAGAAAAAACTGGGAGAGGCTCTTTCCGGAGTAGTGGAAGACTGTGTAAACCGGGTAGGAGTAGATCTGAATACAGCTTCTGTTTCTCTTCTGGAATATGTGTCCGGGATCAGCAAGGCCATCGCTAAGAATATCGTGGCATACAGGGAAGAAAACGGCCGCTTTGAAGACAGAAGAGATCTTTTGAAAGTGTCTAAGCTGGGGCCAAAGGCTTTTGAGCAGTGTGCCGGTTTCCTGAAGATCCGGGGAGGCAAGAATCCTCTGGACGGTACCAGCGTTCATCCGGAAAGCTATGAGGCCGCGGAGAAATTCCTGGCGCAGATGGGCATGAAGCCGGAGGATATCTTTAACGGTCCGGCGGTATATTATGTGAAAGACTATGGCCAGATGGCAAAAAAACTGGGGATCGGGGAGATGACCCTGCGGGATATTGTAAAAGAACTGACCAAACCCGGCCGCGATCCAAGAGAGGAGATGCCAAGACCTATCCTCCGTACGGACGTGCTGGAGATGAAGGATCTGAAAGAAGGCATGATCCTGAAAGGAACAGTTCGAAATGTTATCGATTTCGGCGCTTTTGTGGATATTGGCGTTCATCAGGACGGACTGGTCCATATTTCCCAGATGACAGACCGGTATATCAAACATCCTCTGGAAGCAGTAAGTGTAGGAGATATCGTAGAGGTCAAAGTTTTATCTGTGGATATGAAGAAAAAGAGAATATCTCTCACCATGAAGGGAATCCACTAAGGGGAACCTTTATCCGGAGAGATTTCCGCATCTGCGGACATAAATTACTTTAAAGAAGAAAGAAGGGCTTAACATGAATGCAAATCAGGAAAGGATCGCAAAGCTTCAGCAGGAAATGAAAGCTGAAGGAATGGACATGTATCTGGTGCCTACCGCGGACTTTCATCAGTCTGAGTATGTGGGAGATTATTTTAAGGCAAGGGCCTGGCTTTCAGGCTTTACCGGTTCGGCAGGTACCCTTGTGGTGACACAGGATCAGGCCTGCCTGTGGACAGACGGAAGGTACTTTATCCAGGCGGCGAAACAGCTGGAGGATACAGGGGTTTCTCTGATGAAAATGGGTGAAGAAGGGGTTCCCACAGTAGAGGAGTTTATCCGGGAAAACCTGCCCGGGAAAGGCTGCCTTGGCTGCGATGGAAGGACCATCAGCGTTGCGGAAGGAAAGGAGTATGAGAAACTTCTTGCCGGAAAAGAGGCCGTGCTGAAATGTGATGTTGACCTTGCAGGGAAAATCTGGACAGACCGTCCGGAAATGTCCAGAGAACCGGTGTATGTCCTTGACGTGAAGTATGCCGGAAAGACCCGGGAAGAAAAGATCGTCCAGGTCAGAGAAGAAATGGAGAAAGCCGGAGCGGATATCCATGTGATCTCCAGCCTGGACGACATTGTGTGGCTGCTGAATATCCGGGGAAATGATATTGAATACAATCCGGTAGTGCTTTCCTATGTGATCCTGACCATGGATCAGGTACACTTTTATGTTCAGGAAGAAGCAGTGCCTTCGG
>DWUY01000317.1 GCA_019120515.1 Candidatus Blautia avicola
GACTTAAACGACTTAAAACAATGGGCAGGTGTTGCTTACACTGGAGAACAGAAATATATTGCCAATCAGGCAGTCAGTGACAAAAACATTATAACAGCAAACGGAACAGCACCGATGGAGTTTGCAAAAGAAATTCTTCTGGCCTTAAATGTGGCAACAGAAGAAAAAATATTAGACTGGTATAATTTCCACAAATTAGGATTGTATACTGCCCCTATGCCTAAAATGTAAAACTACGAATATCGCCAAAAGGAGCCTCATCTCATCCGGGACAGGCTCCTTTTCAGTTATATCTATCCACCAC
Organism: Candidatus Blautia avicola; assembly: GCA_019120515.1. GTDB lineage: Bacteria > Bacillota > Clostridia > Lachnospirales > Lachnospiraceae > Blautia > Blautia avicola. The sequence continues at coordinate 305 of DWUY01000317.1, forward strand.
CGCAGCCTATAGGGTATTTTACATCATTAAAAAAGCAAGTGAACATAAAACAAAACGAAGCAATAAATACTTGCAATCCGAGCAAACCAAAATTCAGCAATAAAAAACGAGGAATATCCAATTCGCCTGTAAACATGATGGAGCAGCATGCGATCATTAAAACTGTATAAAATATAAGCATAAGAGCTAATCCTAAAAGTATGCTTATCCATTGTGTTATAACTCATTTTGTGTAAAATTATATCTGTTCCCCTGCTTCTGCGATAATGTTCTATGATAAATTCTCACTTTTCTTTATAAATCGGCTTTATTATAGGTACACTCTTCCAGAGCAAGTTTCGCCTGCGTAACTCAAAACTCACTTCGTGACTTTTGCTTACCCGGCAAACTTGGTGGGGATTTCGCTCCCCATACCCTCGACCATCGCACATTTTCCTTATGTGCGGTTTTGGCTCCTATGTAACATAGTTGCAGCGTGGCTTATCAGCCACGGGAAAGGAAAGAAGAATATCTATGGCAAGACCAAAGAAAGAACAGTCGCTCCGGCGCTCCCACCCGGTTATGCTCCGTTTTACTGATACCGAGTATGAACGGCTCTCATTCCATGCAGAAGCCGCAAGACTTCCTCTAGCAGAATATATCCGCAGGCAGGTTACGGGGAAAACGGTGAAAGTGAAATATGAGATTGTGGCAGACTTGCCGGAACTAAAAAAGCTGATCGCAGAGTTTGGCAAGATCGGGAGTAACTTAAACCAGATCGCCCGTCACTTTAACAGCGGCGGCATCCACTTACAGGAAATGCGAAAGAAGATCGGCCAGGGGATTTCCGATATTTATGAGATGAAGTATGAAGTTCTGAAAATGGCAGGCTGATCCCCCGTGAAGAATATTATCTGGCCGGCATGAACTGTGATCCTTTTACATTTGACATGGAATGTAAAGAGTTAAATGAACAGTACCGTAAAAATCAGACCTTTGATGAGATTAAATCCCATCATTATATTCTCAGCTTTGATCCGAAAGATGTATCCGAGAACGGACTGACCGGAGAACGTTCACAGCAGCTCGGTCTGGAGTATGCCCGAAAAAACTTTCCCGGCCATCAGGCTCTTGTCTGCACCCATACAGACGGCAATAACAAAAGCGGCAACATCCATGTGCATATCGTCATCAACAGCTTACGGAAACATGATGTGGAGCGCCAGGATTTTATGGAGCGTCCATGTGATTCCCGTGCCGGATACAAACATCATCTCACCAAAGATTACCTCACTTATCTAAAACAGGACGTGATGGATCTGTGCCGCCGGGAACAACTCCACCAGGTGGATCTGCTCTCTCCGGCGGAAAAGAAAATGACCGACCGTGAATATTACGCACGACGCAGAGGGCAGAAAAAAATGGACGAATTAAATCAGAAGATGACTGCCGGAGGTATCACACCACGCAAAACGAAATTTGAGACGCAGAAATATTTTCTCCGAAACGCCATTGATGAAGCCGCCGCTTCAGCCCGCAGTCAGGAAGAATTTCAAAAGCAGCTTTCAGACAACTATCATATTTCACTCAAGATCAGCCGTGGGCGGTTCAGCTATCTCCATCCGGAGCGTGGGAAATATATTACGGGAAGGAACCTTGGAACCCATTATAAAAAAGAATATCTGCTGTCAGTCTTTAAGGAAAATACAAAATCTCGCAGCGACATTCCTTCCGATTTCTCCGCTTTTATATTCATCAAATCCGATCTCCGCCTGGGCAGAGATCTGCAGACGTGTGTGAAGGCCCAGGAAAGTCCGGCTTACGCACGGCGTGTTAAACTGACGAATTTACAGCAGATGGCTAAGACCGTTGCTTATATACAGGAGCATGGTTATGAATCGGAGGAAGCTCTGGCAGATGCTTTTTCTCAGGCCCAGGCCCAGACTTCTGACATGAGAAAAGCGCTCCGCTCTACAGAGAAGAAACTGAAAGAAGTAAATCAGCAGATCCACTACACAGGACAGTATCTGGCGAATAAATCAGTGTATAAGCAGTATCTGGCATCCAGGAATAAAAAGCAGTTCCGTCAGGAACACGGTGCAGAAATCGCTCTCTATGAGGCCGCCCGTAAATTCCTGAAGGACAGTGCCGGCGGCGGAAAGCTGCCTTCGATTAAGCTGCTGAAAGAGGAAAAAGCAAAACTGACGGAACTGAAAAACCGCCAATATGAAACCTACCAGAACCTCCGAGGATATGAAAAAGAGCTAAAGACCGTCAAGACCAATGTGGAAATAATCCTGGGGAAAGGGCAGGACAGACAGGAGCCGGAGCGGGAGACCTCCCGTTCCTGATGCTGCTCACTCCGCTACATCATACACATCTGCAGACACCTTATCTCCCTCATGCTCTATCTCCACCCAATAATCCCGGATCAGGCAGACCTTATGCCAGTCCTGGAGGGAATAGACCTCTAACGTATGAAAGTCCACCAGACAGAGCGGGATCGCCTCTTTTTCTTCGTATCTCCATTTGCGGAAATCCAGAGTTTCCGTCACTTTGTCCAGGCGCTCCTGGCAGAGTGACTTCGATAGAAGCTATTTTGCCGGAATAACTCCCTTCTGAGGAATAAATGATCTCCCCGGTATTTCCGGAAGCGAAAGTCCTGTATCCCTCCTCTGATGAAGGTACACTTTCATCCCGGCTTTTGATATGAAATTTCAGGACGTACCAATCATTCAGCGAGATAACCCCAATCCTGCCGGATTTACGGAACAAGTCTACCAGACTGTAATCACTGCTCCCGCAGAGATAGCAGCTCCCTTTATCCTCCAGTGCGCAAGTCAGGCCCTGAAACGTAACATCTTCCATTCCTCCGCTCCGCAGCCATTTCTCATATAGTTCATCCTTAAAATACGCCCCCAAAAGCAGCAGCACAAAGAGGCCGATAGCCAGCCAGAATACCGTCGCCCGGATATGATAATACCTTTTTCCCTCATATTTTTTCATCATGTTCTCCTTATTTTCAAAAGTGGACTAATTCTAGTCCCATTCTATCATTCCGTCCCGATAAAACAAAGAAAAATTGGACTGATTTTAGTCCAGCACAGGAGTTTTTATTGTATGGAACAAAAAATCAAACAGACCGGAATTGATATTGGCGGTAATATCCGGCGTATCCGTAAAGAAAAGGGAATCGGACAGACAGAGCTTGTCCGGATGCTCCAGCTCCGGGGCGTGAACATGACACGGGAGACACTTGTAAAAATTGAAAGAGGGATTCAGCACATCACCGGGGCGCAGCTCCGTGGCATCCGTGACTGCCTGGGAACAAGTTATGACGAATTGCTGAAATAGATCATTCCATGTTTTATATGCCTGCATTTTTCATACTTATTTCACATATACTGGCATTGAACTGAATTTGCGGGATTGACTTTTCAGGCCAGTTTTGCTATATTTAGTTCAGTGATCGTACTGGAGAAACTTGTGAAGCCTCCAGTCCGGAAGGCTCCTGCGGGGGCCTTTCGTTATTTTACAGCAAAAGAGGTGGGGAAATGGCAAAGCCTTTCAAATCATATGAAGATTTACTGATCTTCTTACAAAACGATAAGGACCTGATTATCGAAGATTTTGATGCGGCCAGGCATATTTTATCAAAGACAAGCTATTTTTCCCTTATCTCCGGATACAAAGATACGTTCAAAAATCCAACAACAGGAAAATACATTGACGGGACAACCTTTTATGATATTTACCGTTTATATCAATTTGATAATGAACTTCGCAGTATTTTCCTGAAATATATTCTTATCGCTGAACACAGTGTAAAATCTTCTCTTGCCTACCATTTTTCAGACACATACGGGGAAGATCAGCAAGAATACTTATCTTTATCCCATTACATGGTTACTGGCTCAACACAAAAGAAGATACAGAAGCTCATCAGCATTTTTCAGTATCAGTTAAAACGGAATAATGAATATGCTTATATCAATCATTATAAGTCGAAACACCACAATGTTCCTTTATGGATCATGATACAGGTATTAACCCTGGGACAGGTTTCACATATGTTTGATTACCTAAAAGCCTCTGTTCCGATTAAAGTCTGCAATGATTTTAATCAAATCGGGCGAAAAGATATGCACTCTTTTCTTTCCATTATGACAAAACACCGGAACGTGTGCGCACATGGAGATCGCTTTTTCAATTACAGGACAAAAGACAGTATCACTGATACAGTCATACATAAGAAACTGCATATCCCACAAGTCAGCGGACGCTATCAAATGGGAAAAAATGATCTTTTCTCAGAAGTCATTATTTTGAAATATCTTCTGGATAAAGAAGATTTCCGGAATTTTTATTATGAATTAAAAAACTGCCTGAAAAGGCAAGCTCCTGGGGAAGATATTTTAACCCTCATGGGATTTCCGGATAACTGGACGTCCATTCTTAGAATGAAATGCTGACAGTCATTGCAAAAAAGAGGAAGATGCCTGCTCCCTGTAAGCAAAACATCTTCCTCTTTTTTATTTTCTTCTCCGCTCCATATCTTCCTCCACCGCCATTTGCGGTACAGGCTTCCCGCTCTTTCTGGCAATCTCCGCCTGCTTCAGATGGAGACGATACTTTTTTTGAAATTGATGGTGTTCAGCACTTTGATCTTATATGGCTCATAGATCACTTTTCCGTTTTTGTCACGCTCCGGCTTCCCGTCTTTCATCTTCGGGGAACCTTTCTGCAGCATCTTCCCGCACTCCACCAGGATTGTCCCTTTCGGATCAGTGACCACATAGGAAACATTCGGTGTCATCTGCATTAAATTCGGCTTCACATAAAATCTCGTCTTGCCGGAGCCGGAACGGCCGATCACGATCACGTTTTTATTTCTGGCATACTTCGGCAGCTTCGGGCGGCTGCTTCTTCTTGATAAAGTTATACCATTGACCGCCGACACGCCTTGCGCCTAAAATGCCGCCCATGTTGCGCTTGGCGTTCTGTACCGTCCTCTCGAATATTCCGGCTTCGGCTGCGGCTTTTACAATGTCCTCGCTGGCAAGCTCTTTTCCGTCTGCAAGTAAATCAACTCTGTGTTATCCGAGTACTTTGTCAATATCTCCCTACTCCCATATCTGTTCTGCTTTTTCGGCCAGCAGCTTTGCACGTTCTTTTATGTGCTGTTCATTCCATTCGGTCAGCTTTACCAAATAAGCATTAAGGCGCAGAGCGCTTTCTTTGAATCCACCTTCCATATCCATTTTTACCATAAATGGATTATCGCTCATTTCAGAGTTATAAGCTGTTAGCGTAAGGTTCCCTATTGTGTGCAGGTAGGTTTTCTGAACCTCTCTCCAGTTTGGGCCAAGCATAGTCTTCCACTCGTCACGCGGATTGCTATTCTGCGGCATAATATGTTCAATCGTATAATTCTCGATAATGATTGGAGCTTTGTTCCCGAAGTTTTCAAGGTGGCTTAGAATGAAGTTTCTGGAACGCATATTGTAAATGTCACGAGACACAAATGCCTTCTCGAATTTCTCATCATCTGGGAACTCTTTATAGTCATCGGAACCGGGGCGGTATTGCGGACAGCGGTGATCTTTTTCTACATCTCCAATGAAGGCGTGAGCCTGCTGGAGAATGCAGGACATCTGGGTCTGCCGATCCCGGAAAAGATCAAAACGGTATTAGAGCAGCTCCATGACAGAGCAGAAAACGGAAAGGAAGGTAATGAATAATGGCTTACACAAACAGTTCCCTTATATCTTACACAAAACTCAGCCCCAACCACTCCGGGCAGAGGACGCATTCCATTGACCGGATTACGCCCCACTGTGTGGTCGGCCAGCTGACGGCGGAGAGCATCTGCGGATGCTTTACCAGTCCGTCCAGAGGGGCCAGCTGCAATTATGGCATCGGAAAGGATGGGAAGATCGCACTTTGCGTGGAGGAGAAGAACCGCTCTTGGTGTTCTTCCAGCAGCGCCAACGATCAGAGGGCTGTCACCATCGAGTGCGCCAGCGACTTAAATCATCCCTACGCAATGACCACTGCCGTTTACAATTCCCTTGTGAAGCTGTGTACGGACATCTGCAAGCGGAATGGGAAGAAGAAACCTCTCTGGCTGGGGGATAAAAACAAAACGCTGAATTATTCTCCAAAATCTGATGAAATGGTATTGACCGTTCATCGCTGGTTTGCCAGCAAGTCCTGTCCGGGAGACTGGCTGTATTCCCGCCTTGGAGATCTAGCATCCAAGGTGACGATAAAACTTGGCGGGAACACTTCCGCAAGCACCGGTACGCTGTACGGTGTGCAGACAGGCGCTTTTTCCAAGAAAGCGAGTGCAGATGCAATGGAGAAAAAGCTCAAGGCAAAAGGTTTTGACACCTATATGGTACAAAGCGGCGGCCTTTACAAAGTGCAGGTCGGCGCATGCAACGTCAGGGCAAATGCTGAAGCAATGATGAAAAAGGTCAAAACGGCCGGATTTGACGCTTTTATTACGACCACATCCGGTTCGGCCGTATCTTCTTCAAACCCTAAATCCATCGACACACTCGCCAAAGAAGTTATTCGCGGCGATTGGGGCAATGGCGCGGAAAGAAAGCAAAAGCTGACAGCCGCAGGATATGACTATGCAGCGGTACAGAAAAGAGTAAACGAATTATTGTAAGAACAGGAACAAACTAGCCTGCAGATTTCTCTTTGGAGAGTCTGTAGGCCTCTTTTTTATTTTATTCCGCTCAAAGCGACAGTTCATCTCCAGTGGAAACTGGAGGTGGATATGTTATGACAGGCAAAACCACAAATGTTCAATCTGGATATTTCACGCAGGAGCGGATTCAGGGCGATCTGGACTACTGCAGAGCGCAGGCAATTGCAAAAAAGATGCTCGATAACGGCCTCATTTCTATGACTGAATTTAACAAATTAAGCGCTATCAATTGCGAAACTTTCTCTCCCTTGTTCGCGGAAATAATGCCGAAAATCCCTTGATATGTAGTCGCTTTAGAGTGATATATAGACGCACGGAAAGGAGGGACTTTCCTTGAAAAAGGTAACGAAAATCGCGGAAACAACAAGCGCGAAAGTTAAACTCAAAAAAATCCGTGTAGCCGCCTACTGCCGCGTCTCTACGGATTCTGATGCCCAGCTTGAAAGCCTTGAGGCACAGAAAACTCACTATGAAAATTACATCACATCCCGTGATGACTGGGAGTTCGCAGGACTCTATTACGACGAAGGTATTACCGGCACCAAGAAGGACAAGCGTCCGGAGCTTTTACGCCTCATTGAGGACTGCAAGTCCGGTAAAGTAGACTTTGTTATCACAAAATCCATCAGTCGTTTCAGCAGGAACACAACGGACTGCTTAGAGCTGGTAAGGAAGCTGCTTGCACTGCGCATTCCCATCTATTTTGAAAAAGAAAATATCAACACCGGCTCAATGGAGAGCGAGCTTTTTCTAGCAATTCTCTCTAGTATGGCTGAAAGCGAGTCTGTTTCTATATCGGCAAATAACAAATGGTCAATCCAGAAACGCTTCGAGAACGGCACCTATAAAGTCAACTACCCACCCTATGGCTACGATTGGGATGGTGAGCATATGGTCATTAATACAGAGCAGGCGGCTGTTGTGAAAGAAATCTTCGCGGCACTGCTCTCCGGCAAAGGTACCCACGCCATCGCGGACGACCTGAACCAGCGTGGCATTCCTACCAAGCGAAACGGGCACTGGACGGCCACAACCATTCGCGGGATGCTTTCCAATGAAAAGTATGTCGGCGACTGCCTTTTTCAGAAAACGTACTCAGATTCACGCTTTGTTCGGCACAACAACCACGGCGAGCAGACGCAGTATCTAGTCAAAGATCATCACGAGGCAATCATCAGCCGGGAGGACTTTGAAGCCGCTCAAGCTTTTATTCATCAGCGGGCAACCGAAAAAGGTGTCGTCAAAGGAAGTGATAAGTATCAGAATCGCTACACTTTCTCCGGTAAAATCATCTGCGGCGAGTGTGGCAATACCTTTAAGCGCCGAATTCACCACTGCACCGGATATAAATACACTGCATGGTGCTGCAATACCCATATCAAGGATAAGGATAAATGCCATATGCTTTTTATAAAAGACGATGATCTGAAGCAGGCTTTCATCACCATGATGAACAAGCTGGTCTACGCGCACCGGATCATCCTAAAGCCATATGTAGACGCATTGAAAAACACATCTTCTGATGACTCGCTTCGGCGCATTCAGGAAATACAGACCTTATTAGCTCATAACACAGAAAAGCGCGAGACGCTGACAAAGCTTATGACACAGGGCATCATCGACCCGATCCTTTTCAATAAAGAAACAAACGAGCTGCTTTCGCAGGCGGACAGTTTCCGAGATGAGATCAACGCCTTAAAAAACGCAGTTTCCGGAGATGTCACAAAAATTGACGAAGCCGCAGCACTCCTGCGCTTTACGGGAAAAGGTGGAATACTCCAGGAATTCGATGATGACCTGCTTCAAGAATATGTGAACCGCATCATTGTACGCTCCAGAAATGAAGTGTGCTTTGAATTGAAATGCGGTCTGACACTTCGGGAAAGGATGTGAAGATATGGGACATATACCCTACGGCTACAGCATTGAAAACGGCTGTGCCACGATTAACAAGGATGAAGCCGATAAAATACGAAAGCTCTATGAAAATTACCTCTCCGGGATGGCACTAACCAAGGCTGCTTCCGCTGCTGGCATCGAAACCTATCACGGCACGGCAAAGCGTCTGATGGAAAACAGGCACTACCTCGGAGACGATTTTTACCCGGCCATCATCGATCAGGAAACCTTCGATAAAGCTGCTGCCATGCGTCTGGAACGCGCCGGAAAACTTGGCAGGCTGAACAAGAAAAAGAACACAAAGCCTGCAGCGCCTCCTACTAGCTTTCGCATGGCAACGGCGGAGCATTATTATGAAGATCCAAGGCTGCAGGCAGAATACCTCTACAGCCTCATAGAAAGCGAGGTAAGCTAATGGGAAATGTTATGGTGATTCCGGCCAGACGGCAGGTCGGAAATACAGTAAAACAATCCGCTCAGAAAAAGCTCCGTGTTGCAGCCTACTGCCGCGTCAGCACAGATTCTGAAGAACAGGAAACAAGCTATGAGGCTCAGGTCACGCACTACACAGAATATATTCAAAAGAATCTGGAATGGGAACTGGCGGGCATATTTGCAGATGACGGTATCTCCGGCACCAACACCAAAAAGCGGAACGAATTCAACCGAATGATCGATGAATGTATGGCAGGCAATATCGACATGGTCATCACCAAGTCCATCAGCCGATTTGCCCGAAACACACTCGACTGCCTTCAATACATCCGGCAGCTGAAAGAAAAGAATATACCTGTCTATTTTGAAAAGGAAGCCATAAACACGATGGACTCTAAGGGCGAGGTGCTGATCACGATCATGGCGAGCCTTGCTCAGCAGGAAAGCCAGTCCATGAGTCAAAACATCAAGCTTGGACTTCAATACCGCTACCAGCAAGGCAAGGTGCAGATCAACCACAATCGCTTCCTCGGATACACCAAGGATGACAACGGACACCTGATCATCGATCCAGAGCAGGCAGAAATCGTAAAGCGCATCTACCGAGAATATCTCGAAGGCTCCAGCATGAATAAGATTGCCGACGGGCTTATGGCTGATGGCATTCTCACTGGCGCTGGCAAGACAAAATGGCACACCAGCACCATCAACAAAATTCTCCGCAACGAGAAGTACATGGGTGATGCGCTTCTGCAAAAGACTTATACCACTGACTTTCTCACAAAGAAGCGGATCAAAAACAACGGCACCGTTCCTCAATACTACGTCGAGGACGACCATGAAGCAATCATTCCAAAGGAACTCTTCATGCAGGTGCAGGCAGAGCTTGTCCGTCGCCGGACAGTTCACGTAAGCCCGACAGGCAAGAAACGCAGCTTCTCCTGCAATCACTGCTTTGCACAGATGGTTTTATGCGGAGACTGCAGCGAGCTTTACCGGCGTGTTCACTGGAATAACCACGGCTGCAAGTCCATCGTCTGGCGCTGCATCAGTCGATTGGAGCCTATCTCCGCCGAAAAAAGCTGTACCAATCGGACGGTAAACGAGCTCCTGCTTCAAGAGATCACGGTCAAGGCCATCAATCAGATTCTCACTGAGCGAGACTTTTTCCTTAAAACTTTACAGCAGAATATCGCCAAGACCGTAGTGGGTGCTGACACCCTCTCTCCAGACGGCATTCAGGCAAGGCTTGAAGAACTGCAAAAAGAGCTTATTAAGAAGGCAAATAACAAACAAGACTACGATGCCATCGCTGACGAAATTTTCCGGCTCCGCGACCAGAAGGAAAAGTCCGAGCTCGACAGCCATCACCGAGAAGACGTCATGAAACGGATTAAGGAACTGCAGAACTTCATCGCTGGGCAGGAAACCGATATTACAGAATTTGATGAGACTCTGGTTAAAAAGCTCATTGAGAAGATTACCGTTTTCGCCGACCACTTCACCGTGGAATTCAAGTCCGGTATCACAATCGACATCAGAGCATAAAAAGAGCAAGTCTCCTTAATGGTAATAAACCAGATAGGCGACTTGCTCTTTCATGTTTAAATCATCGGCGACGGCTTCAGTATATCTTCAAGTGTATCTATCAACTTTCTGATGTATGGAAAGAGCTTATTATCATCAAAATCCACTAATTGCACAATTGCATCCTCCAGTGAAAAAGAATACCTGACATCACTAATATCTGACGCCATCTGTATCTTCTCTCCCGTGTCTTTATTTTGAACATAAAAGCCCATCACTCGCCCAGAAGATAACTCTTCAATTTCCTGATATGCTGGTCTCCCTTTGTGCTTACAAAAATTATAACGTTTCCTTATTTCTGAATCAGAAAAATCATTCCAAAAATCAATAATCTGATCGAAGGCAGGAATAAATTCAGGGCACATCATTTTCAGGTACTCAAAGGGATTATTCTCAGCGGTAGGTGATGTCACGTTTCGTTCAGTACTTCTAAGTAATGTTGCTGCCTCATCAATAGGTCTTATCCCGGATAAATCTACTCTTTTTCCCTGCTGGCTACAGGCAAATTCTGCCGACACATAGCATAGTGTCCAAGACATATCTACGATAGCATTATAATAAAACAATGCAGTCTCATAAAAATGTGACCTAAAAGTCAACTTAAAGGCTTTATCAGTTACATCATCCTCAACTGGATTAAACCAGTGTCTCCAATCATCGGTTTCAGTCTCTCTCAAAAATATACGAGCCGCTGAGTATTGTTCGACAAGCTCTTTTTGTTTAGAACGAAAAAACAAATCGTGATTGTTTGGCAGCCTTGTTCCAACTAAGTTAAATGTTACCGATGACGGCTTATCTAATGAAAATATATCTGTAGTAAAATCCATCCAACTCCTCCTCTGGCATCTATCTCACAAACACAACTCCCCAACATCTAACTTGGCAACTCAACATGGTGACATCTATCGTGGTGTCTCAACTCTCACACCTTTTGACCAGGATCACCCTTTGATATGTTACCAAGAATCGTTTTGTCTGCCCGACGCCAAATATACCAAATATGCTCGATCACTCAAAACTTCTGTATTACAGGGGTTTCGCTGCTATTTTCCTTCCACCCTTGACATCAAACAGACCGTCTCGACTGTATTTTCGTTGAGCAACCGAATTGTATCGCCTTCACAGCCGTTATAATACACCGGGAACTTAAAGCCGATCTGCTTTATGATGCGCCCGCTGCCGTCCCTTTCGGGATACAATTCGATTGTCTTGATGAACGTTCTCATGAATTCCTTCTTTTCAAGATCCGTCATCTTTCCATATATCTTATCAAATTCCAAGAGGAATTGATAGACCTGTTTTCCGGTGATCTGCTCCCCGCAGGAAGCGGAAATCTTCGTCTCCACATCCGAAAGCATCTCCTCCAGTTCCGAAATCCGGTCATACAGGTTATCCAGGCGTTCCTGCATATCCTGATACTTCCGCTCGTAATGCCGGTCGTTCACGTCCAGCTTATCCAGCATAAGCACCAGCTTCTTTTTGGCGCCCGTCACCTGCAGGAGCCTTCCCTTCATCTGCTCCCGTTCCTCTTCCAGGGCGGAGACATCCACTTTCTCATGCAGCTTGTCCTGGATAAAATCCCGGAACTTTTCCATCGCCACCATATCACGGATGATCTGAACCACTTCCACATTCAGTTCGTCCTGATTCAGGGAAGGTTTAAAGTCGCAGAAATGTTCTTCGTCAATCTTCTTCCTGTGCTGGCACCTGTAATAGAAATCGTCCTTGTACTCACCGGTCTTTTTATTTTTCCTCCGTCTCACCGTCCCGGCCATCCCGGAACCGCAGACCGGACATTTCAGGATTCCGGATAAAATATGCTCATGGTCCAGGCTGTGGGTTTTATCCCATTTCACGCCCGTGACCTTACGCTTGGCCCTGGCCGCCTCCCAGGTCTCCTGGTCAATGACCGCCTCATGGAGCCCTTCTGCCAGAAGATACTCCTCCTTCTTTACCCGCCGGTACTGGTCCCTTGTCCCTTTCACCTTTTCCGTTGCGTTCTTCCCGTACGCGATCTTGCCTGCGTAGACCGGATTATCCAGGATTTTCAGGACCGTGCTCCTGGTAAAATGGCCCACCTCCTGCTCCCGCAGCTTCTTTTTGGAATACCCGTGCTGATTCAGATACTTGCTGATGGAATCCGCCCCCATGTCCGTATGGACAAATTTTTCAAAAATCAGCCGGACAATCTCCGCTTCTTCCGGGTTCACAATCAGCGTGCTGTTTTTGGAATCCAGGAGATACCCGAAAGGCGCCTGCCCGCCGTTCCATTTCCCTTCCCTGGCTTTCTGCCTGCGCCCTTCCATCGTCTGGACCAGGATATTTTCCCGCTCGATCTCAGCCACGGCAGACAGCACGGTGATGGTCAGTTTCCCGGAATCTTTGGAAGAATCAATCCCGTCTTCCACACAGATCAGGTTCACGCCGTAATCTTGGATATACTGCAGGGAATTCAGCACATCCGCAGCGTTCCTGCCAAACCGGGACAGCTTGAACACCAGGATATAACTCACCCCGTCCCGGTCATCCGCCACATCCTGGAGCATCCGTTGGAATTCCGGCCTTCCGGTAATGCTCTTGCCGGACTTACCTGCGTCACAGTATTCCCTGACAATCTCCATGCCCTGAAACTCCGCGAATTTCACCAACCGGTCCTTCTGGGCATCCAGGCTGTAGCCGTCCACCTGCATGGCAGTAGAGACCCTGATATAAAGATAGCATTTTTCTTTGTTCTTCACGCTTCCGCCTCCTCATATTCTGCCGTCTCCGGCACCATCCGGAAATGCTTCAGGGCGTCCAGGATCGCAAATTCCTTTTCCTTCGGGCATTTCGGGACGCGCGCCTTCGGATCCTCCGGCTTATTATAGTTCTCCCCCATCTCTATGCCGTATTTCCGCTTGATCTGGGCGATATACAGGGAGGATACTTTCAGCCCGGCCGTTTCCAGGACATACGCCTTGATCTCCGCATAAGTCGCTTTCGCTTCCGGCACGGTCACCGGCAGTTTCCGGCAGTCCAGTTCAAAAGACACCATTTCATCCGGGAGCTCCGGATCCCCGGATGCCGCTTCCCCGTCATAGAAAACCGGGAACCGGAAGGCGATGGATTTCAGGATCCTTCCATCATCCTGCTCTTCCGGGAACACCTCGATCCTCTCAATGAACTGCCGGCACAGTTCCCGCCGCTCCGCGCAGGTCATTTTCCTGTAAAGCCGGTCAAAATGGTCCAGGATGCGGCTGATCTGTCCGGAAGAATGGATCCCTTCCCGGACTGCGGCCAGCTTTTTCCTCACCTTCCCGATTTCTGTCTCCAGCTGCTCGATCCGGTCATAGGCGGCGTCAATCTTCTCCTGGATAGCATCATAAGCCTTGTCATATCCATCCAACAGGGCATCCAGATGGTCAAGTTCCCCGCCCAGTTTGTATTTCAAGTGTTCCTGTCCATGCAGCTTCCTGCGCAGGTCTTTCAGCTTCCCCTCTAAAGCCGCTTCCGATGTGGAATCTCCCACAGCCCCCGCAAACGCCTTCTGGAATTCTTCCGTCCGTGTCAGCTGTACAAGGATCTCCATCACGGCGCCTTCCAGCTTCTTCTGATTATAGGTGTGATGGAAACCGCATCGCCGCCCCTCGGATTTCCGATAATACCGGCAGGCGTAATAGTGGATCGGCTTGTAATGCCCGCCTCTGTTCCGGTTGATAGTTTTGCTTTTTTTCACTACCAGCCCTGCCCCGCACACAGGGCATTTCACCAGGCCGGACAGCATGCTGATCCGTTCCGGTTCATCCTTTTCATAACGGACGGCACCCTGCTTCCTCTTAGTCTGTACCCTTTCCCACATTTCTTCCGGGATGATCGCTTCCTGCTTTCCCCGGACTGTGATTTCTTCCCTTTGGTCCTTTTCTGCTCTCCCCCTGTTCATCCTGCGGAAATATACGATCTTCCCGCAGTAAAAAGGATTGTCCAACACACCGGCCGCAAAATCCCGGTTAAAGGAACAGGAGCTTCCTTTGGAAATCCGCCGGTACCCATGGTCATTCAGCCACCGCACCACTGTGGCCAGCTGCATTTCCGGTTCCAGATACTTGGCGTAGATCAGCCGGACAATCTCCGCTTCCCCCGGCTCCACTACCAGGCTGCCGCCCTCATTCCGGTATCCGAAAGGCGCGGGGCCGCCCGCCCAGCCTCCCTCCATCACCTTCTGCATCCGCCCTGCCATAAACTGCACCCGGATGTTCTCCCGCTCAATCTCCGCCACAGCAGACAGGATGGCAAGGGTCAGCCGCCCGCCCTGGGTGGAACTGTCAATGCTGTCTTCCACACATACCAGATCCACGCCGTAATCCAGAAGCGTCTGGATGGACTTCAGAACATCCGCAGCGTTTCGCCCGAACCGGGACAGCTTAAATACCAGCACATAAGAGATCTGATCCTTTTCACTGGCAATGTCCTCCATCATCTCCATAAAGGCAGGCCTTCCGGCAATGCTCTTCCCGGACCTTCCGGCGTCACAGTATTCGCCCGCGATTTCAAGGTTCTTATATTCCGCATACTGGCGCAGGCGTTCCTGCTGAGCCTCCAGGCTGTATCCTTCCGTCTGGGCGGCCGTGGAAACACGGGTGTAAATGTAGCATTTCTTTTTCACGTCCTCACCTCTTTCGGTTGCTCACTGTCACACGGTTCGCCGTGCATGATTAATATATCGGAGTCCGGCATCCCCGCCAACTCGCAGGACGCACAAGGTTTCTCCCTGAAAACTATGCAGAACGCACAGAAAAAGCCGACAGCCCAAATGACTGCCGGTAAGGACATGATTTCAGGATGTTTGTTCGGCAGATCCCTGCGTCTTTTCTTCGTCCAGTTCTTTCAGTATTTCAGCGCCGTACTTCTGGATCATCCGCGCCATAAACTCAGCACAGCACTCCATGTTCAGGGCAGCCTGTTTTTCTGTGTACATGCCTGTGTTGACCAGTTCCCTTCTTTCCATGAGTTTCCCGCCTCTCCTGCCGCAGGGATAAGCCCTGCTTTGTTTTCTCATGTCACAGGCAAAGAAAAAACAGTTATATTTACCCTCCCGCCAAAAATCACAAAAAGAAACCCGTCGGCACATTTTTCCAACGGGTTCTAAAGATTTTATTTATTATCGAACAGACTGATCTGCCAATATTCACTTTTTTCCGGAAATTCTTTCAGATAATCAAAAATTTGATCTGTCTGATACATGATTCCTGCCTTACGGCAGGTTTCTCTGAAGATATGCAGAAGGTGTTTGCTATTCGGGCTGTTTATTACATAGTCATATCCATATTTATTCCAATATTTTTCTGACAATCCTGGAAATACTTGATCCAGGGCATGATAGAAATATTCCCGGTTTCCCTCCCGCAGAGTAACACCCATTCCAAAATTTACAATACCTTTCACACCCGCAATCACGCAATATTCCAGAATTCCTTTTAAATTTTCCTCTGTATCATTAATAAAAGGGAGAATCGGAGTCAGCCATACGATAGTCGGGATCCTTTCTTCCTGCATTTTTTGTAAGACCTGTATTCTTCTGCTTGTTGTGCAGACATTCGGTTCCAAAATCCTGCACAATTTATCATCGTAAGTTGTCAGAGTCATCTGCACTACCGCTTTCGTCCTTTCGTTGATCTGGCACAGGAGATCCAAATCCCGCAAAATCCGATCCGACTTTGTCAATACAGCGGCTCCGTACCCATACTGCCGGATCAGTTCCAGACATTTTCTGGTCAGTCTCAGCTGTTCTTCACAGGGCAGATATGGATCACACATAGCACCTGTTCCGATCATGCATTTTCTTCTCTTTGACCGGAGTTTCTGTTCCAAAAGAGCCGGGGCATTCCGTTTTACTTCGATATCCTCAAAGGGGTGGGTAAAGCCATAACATCTGCTTCGGCTGTCACAATAAATGCATCCATGGGTACAGCCCCTGTAAATATTCATCCCATTGTCTGCGGATAGAATTCCCTTAGCATCAACAAAATGCATTTTTCATCTCTCCTGTTTTCTTTAATCTATATTGCATCCAGAAAATTCAGTAAATTATTTCCAATGCTTCAGTTTGGAAAGGAACGTGTCAAATTGCAAATATCTTTCCTTATCTGGCAAATTATTAGGATTCGGCATATGTTCCACAAGATAGTTCAGCAATTCGTCTTTTGACGGATATACAAATTTCCCATTTATATAACACCACTTACAATAGTCTTCATTAAAAGTTCCATCCGTCTCTCTGCTGATGCAATCATCCTCGTTTAAAGGCATTCCGCAACATTGACAAATCAGCTGTCTCGGGGAACCAAGGAGTGTATTAATTGATATACCAAATTCTTTTGACAGCAGCTTTAATGTGTCAGTATTCGGCTGTGTTTCTCCGTTTTCCCACCGGCTTACCGCCTGCCTTGTAACCATGACCCGTTCCGCCAGCTGATCCTGCGTAAGATTATGTTTTTCCCGCAGGGTTTTAAGTATTTTCCATATTTCCAAACTAAATTCCTCCATTCAAAATAATTGACAGTCTTATTATGCTCTTAAACAGCAAAAGATGCCAGCAACCTGCTGTTGCTGCAATTCAAGATATCAACCGAATGCGTCCCCTAATTAATTTTTTTTATCGGATGGCGGATCACTGTCCTCCACTTTTCCTGCGGGACACGTCTGGCATCTGAAAGATAGATTTCATGATGCATCCGGCCGCTGGAAAAATCATTTGCATATCTATTTTCTCTGAGAAAAGCATCCATCAGAGCAATGGTCCGGGGTTCCTCGTCAAAAGCACCCATATGCATACACTGGACGCACAGACCTTCTTCGATGGTCAGGAACTCCACTTTTGAAAAATCCTGTTTCTTTTTTGACTCAGCTTCCCGGACCGCCCAGTCAAAATCTGCCTTCTTCACAAAATCCGGAAGACGGATCACGGAAATCCACTGGAATTCTTCCTTTCTTTCATAGTCGATCCCCTCTATGCCCTCCTGCCGCCAGAAGCCTTCCAGTGGAGGCACCACATAGTCAAAATATCCCCGGATTTCATGACTGCCTTTCTTACTCATCTTAATGGTAAACGCAATTCCATACAAAAGCCCGATCGATTCCTTATAGGCCCCGCCGTCTTCATTGGGATTTCCTTTCCCCCGAACCGCAATATAATTCATCTTTGAGACCTCCACAAGCTGCGGCTTTTTACCTGGAAGATAAAATTCCTTGTATTCTTTTTTATAATCAAATGCCATCTGTCGTTCTCCTTCTTTTTCTGGGTTTCTTTGCCTTTGGTTCCGGAAGTTCTGGATACATTTCTCTGACCATCTCACACAGTTTCCCGCTGTCTTCCAGAATCGTACAGGGCAGCAGCGCCGGCGGAGTATCCGCCCATACCTCCTCCCGGCAGTCCGGCATAAACCGTCTGGTCGCAGCCGTATCTTTTACAGCAAATCCATCACCATATATACCGCCGATCAGCTTTTCACGATAATAAAACAGCCAGCCGCCCATCATGGGAATGTATCGGATCTCTCCCAGCGGAGCCAGTTGTTCTGCCACATAAAGCGCCAGTTCCTTTTGCGCCATAAATCTCCCTCCTTTTGCCTGTTTAGCCTCTGTCCTCTCTTCGGTAAATGGCTGCAATGCTTTCCGCCGTTTTCAGAAGTTTTCCCCTTACTTCAGCCGGCTCCAGCACCCTGGCCTTTTCCCCGAAAGTCAGCAGCCATCCCACCAGGGAACTTTCATCGGTATAATCCATCTCAAACAGCAGCCGTCCGTCTTTCTGTTCTTTGAAACAATGAGGGCCAAACTCTTCCACCAGCCGCCATTTTACATCCGGTTCAAAGAGGACCTTTACCCGGATATTCGCCGGAAAAATCCTTTCATTGGAAAGATCCGGCATGGGTACCTGTCTTGGGGCAAATTTTTCTTCTGTCTTTTTCAGCTCCTCCATCCGGTTCAGTTTGAACATACGGAAATCCTTTCTTTTCCGGCACCATCCCCAGACATACCAGCTGGACCATTTAAAGATTAGATAATAAGGTTCTGCCATTCGGACACTTTCACCGCCGGGAGCAAAATAGTGAAATGCAATCTGTCTGCGTTCTTCGATGGCGTCCTGGATCAAAGAAATTTTTGGTGCCAGAGATTCTTTATACCAGGATGATAGATCAATCAGCACAGAATCCCTGCCGCTGACAAAATCCGACGCTCCGGCCTGCAGTTTTTCCATCAGCTGCGCGTAATAGCTGCTCCCGCTGACACTGTCCAGGCTCCGCAGCCCCGCCAGAATCATCTGCATATCCCTGGAAGTCAAAAGGGTTCTGTCCATCCGATATCCTTCCATGATGCGGATGCCTCCCCCAGCCCCCTGCAGCGTGCTGACAGGAATCCCAGCTTTGCACAATGTATCGATATCCCGGTTTATCGTTCTTCTGGAAACCTCAAACTTCTCCGCCAGTTCCGGCGCTGTACACTTTTCCTTCTGCAAAAGAATGGATAAAATACCGATCAGCCTGTCTGTCTTCATTTGCTCCACCTGCCTATATCATAACAATCCAAACACGACAACTGTATGTCATGTACATTTTAACATTCGTTCAAAAATAAAAAAAGACCTGCGCGCATGTCAATCCTTAAGACAGTCGTTTCCTGCGAAGGCTACTGTATTTTTTCTTTGTTGCTATTGTAATACTACCAGATTTCCATAGTGTCTTTTAGTGTCCTACTTTCAAAACATTATCTTGAACTCTTTTTCACCAATCAGTATAATTTAAGCGAGGGGTGAGAATATTGAAGTTTAGATTATGGATTATATATAAGAGAATTTCAAGGATTGTTAAGAATATCTATCATAGTCGATTTCTATGTTGGCTTAGAAACACCTTACTTTTTAATATTGTGATAATGACTATTCTTGTATTGGGTATAGTATATGTTTTATTCCTTTTTTCTCCGTCAGAAGCGAATGTATATTTTTCAGACAAAGTAAGTGAATTAGAATTTTCCGCACAGTCAGTAAGCGGCACTCTTGAAACTGATCATATCACTTTACAAATAGAAACAGATTGTAAAATAAGATTAGATAATTTTTGCATAAACTATGAAAATGAAAGGTATGATAATATTCAGTACTTACTTCTATCCCTCAAAAAAGACGCACCGTTTAGTCTAATTGGTATCCAACGAAATGACGGTATTATTACATCGGCTTTTTTTACAGATCAAAGTTTGATAGGAATAGAAGATTCTGTAAGATGTTTTAACAAAGACATAATTTTTAACAATGGGATACTTTTAGGCGGATTGGAAAATGCTGAATATAAAGTCTGGATAACAGGAGCTGATGTCACGGCATTGGATTCAAACAACACAGAAATATTCGAAGCCACTGACTTTTGCTTTGAAATAAATGAGGATATGAATGGAACAGCATATTTGACAACAGATGTAAAAACGACCATAAAAACGCCGAATATCTTAAGAAAATACAACGAACTCCCAGATGTTAATTATTGCTCTGCAGACTTTAAAGGGGTAAATAATGCAACATATGTGGGAAATGGAGACCTCTTGTTTTCTCCATCTGTTTCCCCTGAAACTTACAGTATTTATGAACAAACCGTTGATTTTCATGGAGTAGCAACTCAATTAGACGCCTCGATAATGATAACGGAAGATTCCTTGGAAGACAATATTGTGCTAACCATGAACGGAAAAGTAGATGAAGCCTATATATCCAATATGACCTTATTTCCAACTTTTTCAGGATGGTATAAAGATAATATTTACTTAGCTCCTTTAAGTTTGGTATCTATAGTATTCGGTTCCATCTCTTTGCTGAAGAAAAAAAGAAATACTTAGAATTGCTTAAAAGGCGCATTCTCCATCCCCGGAAATGCGCCCTCTTTCTTATTCCTTTCCCGCCGGTACAAAAGCGAAGCATTGATCCAACGTCTTCTTATGCAACTTGTGCATATACCGCAGATCGTAATCCATTTCCACGGCAATCTTCTCCCAGGAATAAAAGCATAAGTATCACATCTCCAAAATCGTCTGATATTCCGGGTTGCTGACCCGCTTGATCACGTTTACGATCTCCTATTTCAAATCCACCAGCCCTCCGTCTGAGCAACATTAGAAACACGTGTGTTAATATAGCATTTTCCCCTTTTCACCGTATCCCTTGGAACTTCATTATGTCGTGCTTTGCTCCGTCTGCCAGCACCCTTTTTCGTTTTTTGCTCAAAAGCCGTCGGATCACAATTCTATGACTGGCGGCTCCTGCTACTCTTTTATAACCTGCTCCTCTGTCTCTATCTCCTCCAAGACAGCTTTCCCATACTTTTCAACCATACTCACAAGGAAATTTGCACAGTGCTCCATATTGGCTTTTGCCTTTGGAGCCAATTTTTCTGGCTTCTCCCCATCCTTATATTTTAAAACAATCACCTGACTAACCTCCAATTCTTCTTTTCTGAAGGTCTAAGTATAAGTTTCTTGTATATTCCGATTTTGAGCAAAAAAAATAATGGCCGGTAAAGAACTATATCAAGTTCTCCACCAGCCATTATTTTTAAATCCTTCGGGCGTAATCCAGGGAGATCCATCCGGCGCCGGATTTCAGTTTCCCCCAGCGGGAGGCTCCCTGTCCGTTTGCCTCCTCCACAATGGTAAAGACACCTTTCCCGGTATATTTCCCGGTCTTCCCGTAATCCGTCCCCGGCCCTTTCCGGATATTCAGATCCGTAATGGATACCTGTACCAGATACGGAGAAAATCCGCTTCCGGATCCCGATCCTCCATAGACAGCCTTCCCGGATTCATCGTATACCGTATACCCAGGATTCTCATCCGCACACTTCTTAGCATTGGCAAGCACTTTGAACGCCCCTTTCTGGGACTTCGCATCTGTCCAGGACTTCCTGACCCGGTACCATCCGCCGTTCTCCGGCTCCGTTGTCCCGGCCCCTCCCATAGCCGCCTTCACATCCTTCCGGAACCTGTCCATGGTATAGCCCAGGCCAAGCCCCTTCCACAGATGCTCCGGATCCCCATGGTTGGAAGCGATCCCCCGGCTGTGTCCTTCCCTATGGCTGATGATTACGCCGTCCGCGGCTGGGTTCAGATTGTATTGTTTGCACAGGTAAGCAAACAATTCCACTGCCGCCTCGTAAGTACGCTTCGCCACTGCCCTTGCCGCCGCCAGATCAGAACAGGTAAAGTTTGACCCGGACGTATACCGGATGCAGGCAGGCTCGCACATCTCCACCCCGATGTGGGTATTGTTCCCGCTCCCTTTGCTGCCGGAGCCGCAGTGCCAGCCCCGGTGGTTCCAGGGCAGGGTCTGGTACACCGTCCCGTCATTCCCGTCAATGAACCCATGCACACAGGCATTATCATAGGACGGGCTGTTCCAGGAATTGATAAACACAGACGCCTTGGGCTGGGGACAGCCCACCGAATGGAGCATCAGCCCCTTCACCGCGATCTTCCTCCCTGCCGTATAGCAGGGATTTTTCGTTAAAATACTCTGTACTAACTTCATCTCATTTCTCCTCCGTTTCTGTTTTTTCCGCCCGGTCATGGAGCTGCTCCAGCACCGTCTTGATCTTCTCCGGCACCGGAAGCCCCAGGTGCGCCGCGTTCTCCAGAAGGCTTACGCCCTCATTGGAGATATAGAAAAAGATCACCGCCGTCCGAAGCACCGACCCGGTGCCGATGACATGGACATCCAGGATATTGGCGATCCCCACCAGAAGGAAGATCAGCACCTTCCTGCAGATGCCCTTAAAACCCACATTGCTGGACAGCTTCCGGTCGCTGACCGCGCACATCACGCCGGTCAGATAATCCGCCGCCGCGAAAGCCACCAAAGCCAGCAGCAGGCCATCACAGCCGCCCAGGTAATACCCCAGCCAGCCGCCCACCGCGGCAAAT
>DWUY01000318.1 GCA_019120515.1 Candidatus Blautia avicola
CTCAAATTTGGTGTCTGCAATGATAATGTTCTTTGTAAGAGCGTATTCTGCACATTTTTTATATAATGCAAGAGTATAGTCACGGATCTTCTCTGCATACTCTCTTCCTTTGCCCGGATAAGATTTCTCCAGGATCTCCACTGTAGCCTCAAAGGAAACATTCTCATCATGGTCTCCCAGCTCAGCCTTTGTACTTGGTGTGTAGATAGGCTCAGGGAGTTTGTCAGATTCCTGCAGACCTTCCGGCAGCTTGATCCCGCAGACAGTGCCGTCTTTCTGATAGCTGGCCCAGCCGCTTCCTGTGATATAGCCTCTTACGATACATTCGATAGGAAGCATTTCCAGCTTCTTGCACATCATCACATGGCCTTCAAATTCTGGTTTCTGGAAGAATTCCGGCATATCCTTTACATCTGTGGAGATCATGTGGTTTGGCACGATATCCTTTGTAAAATCAAACCAGAACTTGGACATTTTTGTAAGGACTACGCCTTTGTTGGTAATGGTGTTTTTCAGAATATAATCAAATGCGGAAATTCTGTCTGTGGCATAGATTACCAGATTCTCTCCGATATCAAAGACCTGACGAACTTTTCCTTCTTTAAATGGTTTGTACTCCTGCATACGATTCACCTTTCTTTATGATTTATTTTTTACCTCTACTATTGTACCAAATTTCCCGAAAAAGGGAATAGGAAAGGAGAAAAAAGTAGATTTTTCTACATAAAGGATCTCCAATACCCGACTTTCCTCTCATTGATCTCCCGGATGATCTCCGGATCCACTTTGAAATTCCGCCGGGCGTCCATAAGCCCGTTGATCTCCTGCTGCACATCGCTGACCTGAGTATAGCAGTAGCCGCACACATAGGGCAGGGATTTCACCGCTGTGGTGATATCATCAAACCGGCGGATAAAGGCCTCTTTATCGGCTACCTTGTTTCCATAGCCCCAGCCCTGATCTTCTCCTGCAAAGGCAATGCCTCCGAATTCACTGATGATCACCGGCTGTCCCCGGTAGCCGTAGCCCTGGGCAAAAGCGGATTTGGAGCTGCAGTGGTAAACTTCTCCTTTTAATATCTCTTCTTTGCAGTTCAGATAACGGTCCAGAAGGATCTTTCCCTCTTCTTCGTAATCGTGAAGGGTAATAATATCCGACACTGTATGCTCCCAGCCGTCGTTGACGATCACTGGCCGGTAAGGGTCTATCGCCTTGGTGAGATGATAGATTTCTTCTGTAAAATGCTGCTGCCTGGGATCTGTTTTCACCTGGGGAATTCCCCAGGATTCGTTAAAGGGCGTCCAGGTAATAATACAGGGATGGCTGTAATTCTGCCGTACAATCTCCATCCACTCCCTGGTAAATTCCTCCACAGCATAATCATCAAACTCATAGGCCGCCCCCATCTCGCTCCACACCAGGACGCCCTTCTTATCGCACCAGTAAAGGAATCTTTCGTCCTCGGTTTTCTGATGTTTTCGCAGACCGTTGTATCCCAGAGCCAGGATCTTGTCAATGTCTTCCACCAGGGCTTCTTCGCTGGGAGGAGTCAGGTGGGAATCCTCCCAGTAGCCCTGATCCAGGATCAGCCGCTGATAAAGGGGCTTGCCATTTAACAAAATGTTCTGCCCCTCGATTGCGATCTCCCGCATACCGAAGTAAGACATGACGGAATCCATATCCTCTCCAGATTCCAGAGTGCAGTCCAGATCGTAAAGGTTAGGCTCCTCCGGCTTCCACTCCAGGATCCCCCACTCTCCAAAGTCCTCCTGGTCGCAGAACACCTCTAGCCGGATCCTTCCATGGGTTCTGGATACAGGAATCTTCACCGCAGAGATCTCCCGGCCTTCAAAGCCCGCCTCCAGTGTCAGGAACGCCTTCTGTCCATCTTCCAAAAGTGCCCCCAGATCTCCATCTATCTCCCAGTCGATCTCCACAGCTCTCTCCTTCAAAAGAGGGGTGATCTTCAGACCGGATATATATAATTTCGGCACTTCCTCCAGCCAGACGGTCTTCCAGATCCCAGTGGTCTGGACATACCAGCAGCCGAAGTTTTCCTTTCTCCACCGCTGTTTTCCTCTGGGCTGACGGATCTCGTAAGAATCTTCTGCCATAACGGTGATCCGGTTCTCTCCCCGGATAAGCAGCTCTGTCACGTCAAAAGTAAATCTGGCATATCCCCCTTTATGGGAACCGGCCAGTTCTCCGTTCACCCACACCTTTGTATAGAAATCACAGCCTTCAAAGTGAAGAAGATACCGTTTTTCTTCTTTCTTTTCCAGATACAGTTTTCTTTCATACCATACTCTGGAATGTTTCTCCTGACGGCCAATGCCGCTTTTTTTGGTTTCATAAGTAAAAGGCACCAGGATCTTTTCCCCCTGAGGAAAATCCTCCTGCCATCTGCCTGTGATCCCTTCCTTTTTATCGTCAAAGGCGAAATCCCATTCCCCGTTTAAGTTTTCCCAGCTTTTCCGGGAAAGCTGGGGTCTGGGATAGTCTTTCTGATACTGATACATAAATTTTATACCTCCGTAAAAACCCCGCAAATTTTCTTATTGAAAATCAAATAAGGACAACTGATTAGACTTGGGCAGATGTCCGAAAAGCCCCAGGTCATTCATCAGATCGATAGTGGAAGCCGTAACCTTGGTCCGGTTCCGGAAATCGTCCAGAGACAGGAAAGGTCCTTCTTCTGCGGCGGCTACCACCGCGTCTGCCGCCCGGTCTCCCAGTCCTTCGATGGTATCCAGGGCAGGCATTAATTTCCCGTCTATGATCTGGAAGGTATGAGCGTTTGCTTTATAGATATCAATAGGCATAAACTCAAAACCTCTGGCGTACATCTCCTGGACATTCCGCATATCCTTATATGTATCCTGTTCTTTTTTGGTAAGGCTGTCCTTCCGCTTTTCATAGTCGTCCATGAAATACTCCAGCTTTTCCTTTCCCTGGCACATCAGTTCGTAGGAAAAGGCCGTAGCACGGATACTGAAGTAAGCCGCATAATAAGCCAAAGGATAGAAGATCTTACAGTAAGCGATCCTCCAGCCCATCATAACATAAGCCGCCGCATGGGCTTTGGGGAACATGTACTTGATCTTCTTACAGGAGCCGATATACCAGTCCGGCACCCCGTGGTTCTTCATCTCTTCTTCCCATTCCGGTTTCAGTCCCTTTCCTTTCCGGACGCTTTCCATAATGGTGAAAGCCATTCCCGATTCCAGTCCTTTATTGATCAGATAGATCATAATATCGTCACGGGTACAGATACAGGTGGTAATGGTAGCGGTTCCCGATTTGATCAGATCCTGGGCGTTCCCCAGCCATACATCTGTACCATGGGAAAGTCCTGCGATACGGATCAGGTCGGAGAACGAGGTGGGATTGGCCTCGATTAACATCTGCATGGCAAAGTCTGTTCCAAACTCCGGGATACCCAGACAGCCCAGGGGACAGCCCCGGATATCTTCCGGAGTAATTCCCAGAGCTTCTGTATTCTTAAACAGGGACATAACTTCCTTAGAATCCAGAGGGATCTCCCTGGCGTTGATCCCGGTCAGGTCTTCCAGCATACGGATCATGGTAGGATCATCGTGTCCCAGGATATCCAGCTTCAGCAAGTTGGAATCAATGGAATGATAATCAAAATGGGTGGTGATAATATCGCTGTTCATATCGTTGGCCGGGTGCTGGACAGGAGTAAACTCCTCAATATCCCATCCAATGGGAAGAACAATGATCCCTCCAGGATGCTGGCCCGTGGTCCGGCGCACTCCGGTGCAGCCCTGGACGATCCGGTTGATCTCACAGTACCGCTTCCGCTCTCCCCGCTCTTCATAATAATTTTTCACATAGCCGAATGCCGTTTTCTCCGCCAGAGTACCGATAGTTCCCGCCTTAAAGGTCTGTCCCGCACCGAAAATAACCTCTACATACCGGTGGGCTTTTCCCTGATAATCCCCGGAGAAGTTCAAGTCGATATCCGGCTCCTTGTCTCCTTTAAATCCCAGGAAAGTTTCAAAGGGGATATCAAATCCTTCTTTCTTTAACGGCTGTCCGCACACCGGGCAGTTCTTATCCGGCATGTCGCAGCCTGCCCTTCCTGAGTAGGCCCGAACCTCCTCAGAATCAAAATCTGCATAGTGGCAGTTTGGACAGTAATAATGAGGACTCAGAGGATTCACCTCTGTGATCCCCGACATAGTAGCCGCAAAGGAAGATCCTACAGAACCTCTGGATCCTACCAGATAACCGTCGCTGTTACTCTTCCACACCAGCTTCTGGGCGATCATATACATAACCGCGTAGCCGTTGGAGATAATGGAGTTTAGCTCTCTCTCCAGTCTTTCCTCAACTACTTTCGGAAGGTTTTCCCCGTAGATCTCATGGGCTTTGTTGTAACAGATCTCCCGGAGCATACTGTCGGAATTTTCGATCACCGGCGGGCATTTTCCCTTGTGGATAGGGGAGATCTTCTCCACCATATCCGCGATCTTATTGGTATTGGTGATCACGACCTCCTCGGCTTTTTCCCGGCCCAGATAGGAAAATTCCTCCAGCATTTCTTCTGTGGTCCGCAAATACAGAGGCGCCTGCTGGTCCGCGTCATCGAAGCCCTTTCCTGCCATAATGATCCGCCGGTATACCTCGTCTTCTGGATCCAGGAAATGAACGTCGCAGGTAGCTACTACCGGTTTATTAAAGGACTCGCCCAGTTTCACGATCTTCCGGTTGATCTCCTGAAGATCTTCCTCCGTCTGGATATCGTCCCTGTTCGGATCCCGGAGCATAAAGGCATTGTTGCCGATAGGCTGGATCTCCAGATAATCATAGAAATTTACGATCCTGGCGATCTCTGTATCCGGCCGGCCGTTTAACACTGCCTGGTAAAGCTCTCCCGCCTCGCAGGCAGAACCGATCATCAGCCCCTCCTGATATTTCAGATAGAGGCTTTTAGGCACTCTGGGTCTCCGGTTATAGTAGATCAGATGGGAATCCGATACCAGATGATAAAGATTTACCCTTCCCACATCATTCTTTGCCAGGATAATGGCGTGATAAGTGGGCATTTTCTGAATGGTATGGACAGACACTGCCCCCTTTTCATTGAGCTGGTCCAGATCAAAAATATCCCGCTCTTCACACATCTTGATAAACTTTACAAAGATCTGCGCCGTACACTCTGCGTCGTCTACCGCCCGGTGGTGATTTTCCAGGGAAACCCCTACGGCTTTTGCCACCGTATCCAGCTTAAACCGGTTTAACTGAGGCAGAAGGAAACGGGCCATGCCTACGGTGTCCACGATAGTATCCTCCCGGTCAATGCCCAGATCCTCATAGTTTTTCTTGATAAAGCTCATATCAAAGCCTGCGTTGTGGGCTACCATCACAGCCCCCTGGCAGAACTGCTCAAATTCCGGCAGGACCTTGTCGATGGTGGGGGCATCCTGGACCATAGAATCATTGATACTGGTAAGCTGCTGGATCCGGAAGGGAATGGGGATCTGAGGGTTCACAAACTGGGAGAACCGGTCTGTGATCTTTCCGTCTTCCACCCGGACAGCGCCGATCTCTATGATCTTATCTTTCATAGCGGAAAATCCTGTGGTCTCAATATCAAAGACCACATAGGTCCCGTGAAGAGACTGTCCCTGGCTGTTGTCCACGATCCCCTTCAGGTCGTCTACCAGATAAGCCTCCATGCCGTAGATCACTTTAAAATCCGAATCCTGAGGAACCACCCCGCCCCAGGCATCGAAACAATGATTCGCCTCAGGGAAAGCCTGTACCACTCCGTGGTCGGTAATGGCAATGGCTTTATGTCCCCACTCATAGGCTCTTTTGATAATGGATTTCGCGTCGGAAACTCCGTCCATGTCGCTCATCTTGGTATGGCAGTGAAGTTCCACTCTTTTCTCCGGGCTGTTGTCCATACGGCTGTTCTCAAAGCTGGGGATCTTCTTGATCCCTACTACGGAACCGATCGTCAGTTCACTGTCATACCGGTCAATGGTGGTAACCCCTTTCAGTTTAATGAAAGCTTTCACCTTCACTCCCTCCAGGATCTCCTGTACCTGGTCGTTTCTGGCAAAGATCTTTACAGTGATCGAGTCGGAAAAATCTGTAATAGAAAAGATGATAATGGTCTTCTCATTCCGGATCTCTCTGGTCTCCAGGGTCATAACCTGTCCCCGGACACAGACCTCCCCCATTTCTGTCTGGATACTTTCCAGAGGAATGACCTCATCCTCAAAGTCTCTTCCATAGAGCACATCCGGATTATCCGAGCGCTTCACGCTCCGCTTAAAGTCGCCGAAACTTCTGTCTCCTCTGGCTCTTCCCTTATCTCCTTTAAAGGATTTTCCGAATTTTGTACCCTTTTCTTCTTTTGTCTTCTTTTCGGTCTTTCCATTCTTCTCTTTTGTCTCTGTTTTTTTCTCTGCGGCTTTCTGTTCCTGATCCTGTTCTTCACCGGCAGCCTGGAATTCTTCTCCTTCGTGTTTTCCAAAAGAAGACATCTCGATAATGTGAGCCGCTTCCTGCTGAAGCTGGATCTCGCTGTTTTTCCGGACCTTGCTTTCTTTGGCTTCCTGGTACTCCGCCTCCACCTTCAGCGAAAAAGCGCAGCGCTCGCAGAAAACCTTTTCTATGTACTGGATCAGCTCATTTTCCTTGCTCTTTGCCAGTACGTTGGACTGGAGCACCATATGCATGGTATCTGTCTCAGGAAACGTAATAACAGCATTCCGGAACATATTAAATACCAGAATGCTGTAATGTTTCAGTTCCAGCGCCATGGAAGAACGGTATGCGTCCAGAAAAAGCTCCGGCGTATACTGGCTGGAGAGATCAAACTTCTCCAGTATTTTCACTTTCATGGGCACTCCCGGAAAACACTGGGCCGCAATGGTGTTTTCCAGGGTATAGATGTATTTTTTATGAATCCACTGCCTGCTGCGGATATAGATCCGGATATGATCCTTTCTCTGGTTGATAGCCACCTTAGTGACTACTACCTCTTCCAGGAGAGCCCGCAGTTCTCCTTTCAGTTCCAGATTCCGGAACACTTCCAGAAATTCTTTCTCCATGAAGCAATGCCTCCTTTGATCATTTCCAATTTTCCAGTTCCTGGCGAAGCACCGAAAGAAGCTGGTCTTCAGGGACCTTCCGGATGATCTCGCCTTTCTTGATGAGAAGTCCTTCTCCTTTTCCTCCGGCAATGCCGATATCTGCTTCTTTGGCTTCTCCCGGGCCGTTTACCACACAGCCCATAACCGCCACTTTAATGTCCAAAGGAAATTCCTGGACCATGGTCTCCACCTGATTTGCCAGACCGATCAGGTCGATCTGAGTCCGTCCGCAGGTAGGACAGGAGACTACTTCCACTCCGCCTTTTCTAAGATTGAGCGTTTTCAGGATCCTCTTGGCGGATTTGATCTCCTCCACAGGGTCTCCCGTAAGCGATACCCGGATGGTATCCCCGATCCCCTGATAGAGGATGATCCCCAGTCCTACAGCGGATTTAATATTTCCGGAATAAAGAGTTCCGGCTTCTGTGATCCCTACGTGAAGGGGATATCTGGTCTCTCTTGCCAGGATCTCATGGGCCTTTACGCACATCATCACATCTGAGGATTTGATACTGATCACCAGGTTGTCATAGCCCAGATCCTCAATGATCTTCACCTTGTCAAGGGCGCTTTCCACCAGCCCTTCTGCTGTGACGCCCCCGTATTTTTTCACCAGTTCCTTTTCCAGGGAACCGCTGTTTACTCCCACACGGATGGGGATATTCCGCTCTTTTGCCGTATCTACCACAGCCTTGATCTTTTCTTTTCCCCCGATATTTCCCGGGTTGATCCGGATCTTGTCTGCGCCGTTTTCCATAGCCGCTATGGCCATCTTATAGTCGAAATGGATATCCGCCACCAGGGGGATATGGATCTGCTTTTTGATCTCCTTTACTGCCCTGGCCGCTTCTATAGTGGGTACCGTACAGCGGATGATCTCGCAGCCTGCCGCCTCCAGGGCCAGGATCTGCTTTACAGTTCCTTCTATATCTTCTGTCCTGGTGTTGGTCATAGACTGGATCAGGATAGGATTACCTCCTCCGATCTTCCGGTCCCCGATCTGAACCACCTTGGTATGATCACGATACATGTCCTTTTCCTCCGTTCCGATGGAATTTTATATCTCTCTATTTCTGTATCTGGAGAAGTTTTTCCTTTAATTCGCCTTCCAGACGGTAAATCTCCGCCTCTGCGGCTCTTCTCTTCTCCCGGCCTTCTCTCTGGATATTCATTACCTCGTCGAAGGTGCTGATGAGAGATTCATTGGTCTTTTTCAGGGTTTCAATATCTACGATACCCCGCTCGGATTCTTTAGCAGATTCTATGGTAGCCATTTTCAGTGTCTCTGCGTTTTTCTGAAGCAGGGCGTTGGTCATATCTGTTACTTCCCGCTGGGCTTTTGCCGCCTCGGTAGAATGAGCGATCCCCAGAGCGATGACCATCTGGCTCTTCCACAGAGGAATGGTGTTTACAATGGTAGACTGGATCTTTTCCGCCATCTGAGTATCATTTCCCTGTACCAGACGGATCTGGGGAGCTGTCTGGATACAGATCATCCTGGTCAGTTCCAGGTCGTGGATCTTTTTCTCAAAGCGGTCGCAGAGAGAATCCAGGTCCTTGGCCGCCTGGGCGTCCTCCGGCAGATTAGTAGTCTGAGCCTTGGCAATAAGCTGAGGCAGTTCTGTGGAACGGATCTCTTCCAGTTTCTTCTTTCCCGCCAGGATATACATGGAAAGCTCTTTAAAGTAATTCAGGTTCAGGGCATACATCTTATCCATAGTGGCCGCGTCCTTCATCAGCTGGATCTGATGTTTTTCCAGCACATCAACGATCTTACTGATGTTGGTCTCTGCCTTGGCGTATTTATTTTTCATAGCTTCCAGTTTGTCCGTACCTCTTTTAAAGAAGCCCATAATGCCTTTCCGCTCTTCTTCCGCGTCGAAGCTTTTCAGTTCCGTGACTACATTTTCCAGCAGGTCTCCCACTTCTCCCAGATCTTTTGTCCGGACTTTTTCCAGAGCTTCTTCTGAAAAATCCGCCATCTTCTTCTGGGTGCCTGCCCCATATTGAAGGATCGCCGCAGAATTGCGGATATCGATCTGCTTGGAGAAATCGTCCACCATCTTTCTCTCTTCCGGAGATAGGATACTGTCGTCCATTTCAGGGGCCTTGGGTTCTTCTTTCTTTACCTCCGCCACAGGAGCTTCCTCTTTCAGAGGCTCAAATGTCAGTGTAGGCGTCACTGTAAAATCTTTCAATTCATCACTCATGGCTTATTTATCCTTTCCTTTAAAATCCTCATCTCCTGTAAGGCCTTCCTGGGCCAGCATGGTCTTCAGCACAGAAATATCTGTGGAAACATCCCACGCCGTATCCTTATAAAAGCTGTCCAGCAGATTTTCAAAAGCCGTGTTAATGGTATCCAGGGTGTTTTCTATTTCCTGTTTTGCCGTTTTAATATTTTCTCCTTCTACGTCCTGCTTATCCAGCTCTTCATATGCCTTCAGAAGCTTCATGGTAGTAGGAAGATAGTAATCCATAAATTTATGGAGGTCATCGATCAGCTCCGGATGCTGCTCCACCCGCTGGAAGATCCTGCGGATCACATTCTCCAGGTGATACATTTTATTAGAGACTTCCACTCCCGGGATCGCGTCATTGCTTCTCCGGATCTCCTCTATGTAGCGGTCTCCCTCTTCGATGACTTTCTTCGCTTCCTCAGAAAGCTTCTTCCTGGGATCTTCCGCTGCCTCCTTTTTCATCTGCTCGGCGTTTTTCTCCGCTGCGAGGTACTGATCATATGCCTCGTCGCTGGCGATCAGGCAGGTCTCCCCTTTATCCAGATGTCCTTCCAGAAACATCTGTTTCTTGATCATTTTCTTCAGATCCTTCCGGACGAATTTTTCCGGCTTTCTCACGCCTTTCGCCAGGTCCTTAATGGTTCCGTAAGGTTTGCCGTTCAGTGTCTTCACATAAGAACGGAACCTTTTGATCTTCTTTCTCATATGATTGCCGCAGACTGCCATAATAAAACTGATAGCCATTGCCGGAAGAAAGATCATCAGCACCGTACCCATCTTTGCCGCCAGAGAATCTATAAATATAGAAGCGATCCCCAGAGATCCTGCGGTTATCCCAAACATCAGAGTCAGGGCAATACCTAACGTGGTAAACAAGATCCCCATAGCTCTGGCCCAGCCGGTATTTACAAACAGGGCAAATTCTTCTCTGGCCTCTTTCATTCTCTTTGAAGAACTGTCGTATCTGTCATGGGTGCGGCTGCGCCCAAAAGGACGGTAACTGTATTTTGTGCTGTAGCCGTTTCCCGGTCCGTAGGGTCCTCCTGGATTTTGAGAATAATCTCCAAAATTTCCCATCCCCCGGCGTCCGGCGTTTTTCAGGCTCTGGGCTACGTTCCCCAGCGCGTTCTCCAGAGTCACCCCCAGATCCCGGTTCAGTGCGCCGAAATCACCTGTATCTATAGCATGCTGTACGATATCTTTTACTTCCCGTCCAAGATTATTCCAGTCATTTCCAGCCATAATTTCACTTCCTGATCTTAGATTTTCGCCACAAAGGGCTGCTTTTATCCTTGATTATATATGAAAGAATAGAAAAAAGCAACGGAACTTCTCTTGCAATTCACACATTAAAGTTTTATAATGGTAAAAAATTAATTTACTATACATACCGCAGCTTGCGGCAGGAATGGAGGAACCTAAAATGGAAAAAAAGAACATTGACTGGTCAAATCTGGGCTTTGCTTATATGAAGACCGATTACCGTTATGTATCTAATTTTAAAGATGGAGCCTGGGACGACGGTGTTTTAACTCAGGATGATATGGTAACTATCAGCGAGTGTGCAGGAGTGCTCCAGTATTCTCAGTCTGTCTTTGAAGGATTAAAAGCCTACACCACAGAGGACGGACATATTGTAACCTTCCGTCCTGACTTAAACGCAGAGCGTATGGTAAATTCCGCAAAGAGACTGGAAATGCCTGTATTCCCTGCTGACCGTTTCGTAGACGCTGTCGTTCAGACAGTCAAAGCAAATGCAGCTTATGTGCCTCCTTATGGATCAGGAGCGACTTTATATATCCGTCCTTACATGTTCGGAAGCAACCCTGTGATCGGCGTTAAACCGGCAGACGAATACCAGTTCCGTGTATTTACCACACCGGTAGGCCCATACTTCAAAGGCGGTGCAAAACCAATTACTATCCGTGTCTGTGATTTCGACCGTGCCGCGCCTCACGGAACCGGACACATCAAAGCCGGACTGAACTACGCAATGAGCCTTCATGCCATCGTAGACGCTCACAAACAGGGCTATGATGAAAATATGTATCTGGACGCCGCTACCAGAACAAAAGTAGAAGAAACCGGCGGCGCCAACTTTATCTTTATCACAAAAGACAATAAGCTGGTAACACCAAAATCCAACAGCATCCTGCCTTCTATCACCCGCCGTTCTCTGGAATATGTCGCTGAGAAATATCTGGGAATGAAAGTAGAAGAAAGAGAAGTCCTTCTTGAAGAAGTACCGGAATTCGCAGAATGCGGTCTGTGCGGAACTGCCGCAGTTATCTCTCCTGTAGGAAAGATCGTAGACCACGGAAAAGAAATCTGCTTCCCAAGCGGTATGGAAGCAATGGGTCCTGTTACTCAGAAGCTGTACGATACCCTTACCGGAATCCAGATGGGCCGGATCGAAGCTCCTGAAGGATGGATCAAAGTTATCGAGTAAGATATTTCCGGTAATACTGGCCGGATAAAAAAGCTGCCGGGAATCCGTATCAATAAGTGAATTTTCTTATTGGTACCGGTTCCCGGCAGTTCCTTTTTATTCCCGCGGGCAACGAGCCAAGCGGACATGCTGGCATGTCCATTTGGCAACTGCCGCGAGGGTCTAATACCCCGATGCTTGCATTGCTGCTAGTTTGATGCCCCGTATGCTTGCATCGGGGTCTTTGACTTATCTTTTTTTTCGTAAGTTACAAAAGTATATTCCAGATCAAAATAGGTCTGTTCTTCACTTTCTTCTGTAACTTCCCATTCTCCCATCTGATCCAGGTTTGGGAAGAAGGTATCCGCCTGATAGGCAAAGTCGATCTTAGTCACATGGGCCCTGCTGCAGTAAGGGAGCATCTGGCGGTAAATACTGTCTCCTCCGATGACATACACATCATCGGAAGGATATTTTCCTGCTTCCTGAAGGGCTTCCTCTACACTGTGGACCACCACCCCATCTTTCACCTTATAGTCCTTATTCCCGGTTATGACAATATTTACCCGGTTTTTCAGGGGCAGACCGTTTGGAAAACTTTCCAGAGTCTTTCTTCCCATGATCACGACCTTTCCGGAAGTTGTGGTCCTGAAAAATTTCATATCTGCCGGGATGCTCACCAACAGTTTATTATCTTTTCCGATTCCCCAGTTGGAATCTACAGCTACGATCAGATTCATCTTTTAATTCTCCTCTTTTCTGTTCCAGTATACTGGAGCTGTCGCATTAATCAAAATCGAGAATATGACTAATGCGACAACTCCTTCTCTTAGATCCTCTTTTACACGGCAATCGGTATGTTTTTGATCTGAGGTCCCGCCTGATAATTTTCTATGATGAGATCGTCTGTGGTAAAGTCATAGAAATTTTTGATCTCCGGATTCAGGGAAACCTTCGGCGCCGGATAAGTTTCCCGGCTGATCAGCTCTTTGATCACCGGCACATGGCGGTCATAAATATGAGCGTCTGCGATCACATGGACCAGCTCTCCCGGTATCATATCATTTACCTGGGCTACCATCATCAGCAGGATCGCATACTGGCACACATTCCAGTTATTGGCGGCCAGTACGTCCTGGGAACGCTGGTTCAGCACCCCGTTGAGCACCAGTTTCTCCTGGTCTTTATCTTTTGTCACATTGTAAGTCATACTGTAACAGCAGGGATCCAGAGCCCCGCTGTGAAGATACTCAAACTGATACAGGTTGGTCATGATCCGCCTGCTGTAAGGATTTTCCTTTAACTGCTTCAGCACATAATCCATCTGATCGATCTCTTCTCCCTTATAGAGGAACTTTCTTCCCACTACATCCCCGTAACAGGTTCCGATGGATCCGTTCTCATCTGCCCATGCATCCCAGATATGGGCGTTAAGATCATGGATATTGTTGGATTTTCTCTGATAGATCCAGAGGATCTCGTCCATACAGGTTTTCAGTCCGGTCTTTCTCAGAGTCAGCGCCGGAAATTCCTTTCTCAGGTCATAACGGTTCACTACCCCGAACCGCTTAATGGTATAGGCTGCCTCTCCGGTATCCTCCCAGTGAGGCCGGACCTTCTCTCCCTTGGTATCCGTACCGTTCTCCAGAATATCCCGGCACATATCAATAAAAAGCTTGTCTGCCAAACTCATAGTCTGTTCCTCCTCTGACAGTATTGATCTTCTGTTTTGATCGTTCTGCCTACTATCATATCATAGAACTCACGGGAAAAACAGGTTTGGTTTCATTTCTTTTTATCCGAAGATATCCAGAACGCCGCTGGAAGTAATAAAGATAATACCGATCAGCACCGGAAGGACAAATTTTACCAGCAGGGACCAGACGGGAGCCAGCCTGAAAGGATTCTTTCCATGGTTTGTGATCTCTTCTACCGCATTTTTGGTCTTCCATACCCAGCCGATAAATACACAGGCCAGGATAGCGCCGATAGGCAGGGATACATTAGAGACCAGATGGTCCGCCAGATCAAAGAAGCCTTTTCCGGCGACCTTAATGTCACTCCACAGGCCAAAGCTGAGGACGCTGGGGATCCCTGCAATGGAGATCAGGATCCCGCAGATCACTGCGGCTTTTGTCCTGGAAAGTTTAAAAGTGTTCATAACAAAAGATACTACCACTTCCAGAAATGCAATACTGGTAGTGGCTGCCGCAAACAGTACCAGGATAAAGAAGATCAC
>DWUY01000319.1 GCA_019120515.1 Candidatus Blautia avicola
AAAGGGTATGCCCTCTGGTATCTTCTTTTCCCCTATGCCCTCCTTTACGGAGCCCGTCTCTTTTTCTTTCTGGCGGGCTTTTCCAGGATTGGCGCCGGCTGCTCCTGTCTCCTGGGTGTTGAAGGAAAAGAGAACTTTCACAAGCCTTTTTTCAGCGCCGATATAAAGGATTTCTGGAGCAGATGGCAGATCACTTTTACCTGCTGGCTGAAAGAATTTATCTTCTGTCCTTTTGTAAAAAAGTTCAAAAAAAGCAGGCAGTTTTCCTGCCCGCATTTAGGGAAATGTCTGGGTTATCTTCTAACCATGGGTGCATTAGGGATTTTCTATGGGATCACGCCATCCAGTCTGCTTTTTGCTCTTTACCATGGTCTGCTGCTCTGCCTTCTGGAGCTTTGGAAAGAAAAGATCCCTCTCCATAAAAAATGGAACGATAACTCTGCATACAAGTTTTTTTCCTGGCTGCTGACTCTGCTTCTGCTTCTGTTTGGCTTCTTCATTCTATCCGGAATGTTCCCGGAAATCTTATCGCTATGAAGACTTATCACTGTACATCCACTGAAGCAAGTCTCTTCCCGCCTCTTTCAGGCCGTTGATGGCACCGTCAAAGGTTCCTGCCTTGTAGAAATTCAGCACAATGGCTCCGACAGGCACTGCCAGGATCATACCGATGACGCCGCCTATACGGTATCCGATATACATAAAGATCAATGTGACCAGAGGATTCATCCCAATGGAATCCCCCACCAGCTTAGGCTCTATGATCCGGCGGACCAGCTGAGTGACCAGATAGAGGATCACCAGCCCCAGAGCATAACGGATATCTCCGGAAACTAATTTGAACACCGCCCAGGGGATCAGCACTGTTCCCGTTCCAAGAAATGGCAGCATATCCAGAAAAGCCACCAGCGCTGCCACCAGAATGGCAAACCTCACTTTCAGTATCAGAAACCCTATGAAAAGGATCACCCCGATCACGGCCATGATCTTAAATTGAGCTTTAAAATAACCTCCAAATACAATTTTAAAACTCTCTGCCATCATCCGCCATTTTTCCTGGATGATCTGAGGCGTATGCGCCCGTCCAAATTCCAGTATCCTGTCCCTGTCTGCAATAAAGAAATAAGCAGATAAAATACTGAAAATAATTGAGATCAATATGCTTGGGATATTCCTTGCAAAAGAGCCTGCCTTATCAACAGTAAACTGGCTGAGTTTTCCCACAGCCTGTCCGGTGATCGTACCAATATCCTGCTGGACTTCTTCCAGACTTTCCTGTATATTCTCCGGGAGTTCACTGATGATGATCTCCAGATTTTCCCCGGCATTTTGGAAATCTTCTGTAAAATCAGAATACATTTCCGGCGCCTGGTCCAGGAAATCTCTTGTCTCTTCTCCGATCTTCACCCCCAGGAAATAAAGGACAGTGACCACGAGAGCCAGAACTCCTATGATGATCAGCATCGATGTATGCTTTCTGGCTACTTTCAGCCGTCTCTCCAGGATCCTGACAAGAGGATTGGCGATCATGGCAATGATCCATCCGATGACAAAGGGCATAAAAAACTGGAGAAACCGGATTCCCAGGATAACCCCCAGAATGATCCCTATCAATGTTATAAAAAATACTACAATGCTTTTTATATATTTTTTCAATTTCATGAAAACTGTGGCTCTCTCCCTTTTTTCCGGTTAAAAAAGGGGCTGCTGCCGTTCAGGCATAGCCCCTCTCTTTCCGGCTTTTCCTAAGTATACCACAAAGTGGAGAACCAGGCGAGCATTTATACTCATTTGGCAGTCTCCGATGATACCGGACAGCCGGATGCTTTTGTTTTTTATAATTCTTTCAGAAAATCAAAAGGTTTCTCATCATGGAGAAAATGCATAAGCATATAAGAACACATGATCGCGATATTTTCTTCTTTTAATATCCGCTTTACTTCTTCTCTGTCTGCCAGAACGACTTCGATCTCTTCTGTATCTTCCTGAAACTCTCTGGATATCCTGCCCTCCGCTTTTCCAAACACAATGGCGCAGGATTCATCGGTAAGACCGATGGTGGTAAAGGCCGGCTTCTCATAGGCCGGATCCACTTCCATGGGAGTAAAAGTAAGTCCTGTCTCTTCTTTCATCTCCCGGATCCCGGCTTCTTTGAAATTTTCCCCAGGCTCTACCAGGCCTGCGGGAAACTCATAAATGTAGTCATCAATACTATATCGGTACTGGCGCACCAGCACTACCCGGTCCTGTTTTTCCCCGTAAAGGCTGTATATGATCACTCCATCGGGGGTGTTTTTTCTTGTCCGAAGCTTCAGTTCTTCCTGATCTTTTGCCCTGGAAGCCACATAATACTTCCCCTTTTTTCCGGTTTTTGATTCTCTGTCCAGCTCGTAGAGATTCACAAAAGGATTCTGGGTTTTCTGGGTAATGCCGTTGATCTTTGCCATACTTATTCTCCTTTTAACAGTACCCGCAGTCTCTTATAGAGAAGCAGTGTAATAAATGAAATCACAATACCCTTTAACAGATTAAATGGTACCATACAAAGTATAACAAATGTGACCATATTGTCAATGGCCGGATGGATCGCTGTTCCCATAGCAATAAAGCTGTCCATGGGGATCCCCATAAGAGTGCTGTACAACGGGAACATGATAAAAGCATTTGTGAGACATCCCATTACCGCCATCAGCAGCGTACCCGCCGCCATACCTTTCAGGGCGTTGGCTCTTGTCTTTTTCTTTCTGTAAAACAGCCCTGCAGGAACCACAAAAGCACAGCCGATGATAAAGTTGGATAATTCTCCCACTCCCATAGTGGTAGTTCCATGGATCACCAGATTCAGCAGGTTCTTAAGGAGTTCGATAAATACGCCTGCCAGAGGTCCCATTGCAAAAGTTCCCACCAGTACCGGAATCTCGGAAAAATCCATCTTAACAAAGGGCGGTGCGATGAAAGGAATAGGAAATTCAAAAAACATCAGCACTGCGGCTACGGCTCCCAGCATACCGATCTGCACGGTAGTCCTCAGTTTAGATCTGTTCTGAGTCCTTACTTTTCTGTTTACTGCTGCTTCATTGTTCATTTTCATTATCTCCTTTACATGATCTTCATAAAAGGAAATTCTTCTTCATATGGCTTGCCGGGCGGTCGCCCTGCAGGCAGCTCCAGGCAAAGCCTGTCGCTGTCCGTTGCCCGGCAAATGTCTGCCCGTGCAAGCACGGCAGTCGCTTACCGGGCGTATCGCGCAAAAAAGAGGACGCCCTCTTCAGGGTATCCTCCATGAAAGCCATAATGAAATATTATCATTTCTTCTCTCATCCAGACTATACTGTC
Source organism: Candidatus Blautia avicola (assembly GCA_019120515.1). Classification (GTDB taxonomy): domain Bacteria; phylum Bacillota; class Clostridia; order Lachnospirales; family Lachnospiraceae; genus Blautia; species Blautia avicola. Next base: position 3,337 of record DWUY01000319.1, read on the forward strand.
GGTACCGGAATCTCACCGGTTCAGCCGTAAAATACGGGTCGCGGACTGTTACCGCCGGTAGGGAATCGCACCCTGCCCCGAAGAATTTCTTTTTATTCTGTAGTA
>DWUY01000320.1 GCA_019120515.1 Candidatus Blautia avicola
CTCCTACCCAGCCGCCGGAGAGGAGATGGGCTTTCATATTTTTCTGAAGAGATGTTTCTTCCGGAAGTTCTTCCAACGGAAGGTCTTTTCTTTTAAACACCCATTCCATAAATTCATTGCTGTCCTTATAAACTTCTTCCACAGTAAACATTTCCTGAAATTTCAGTATCCTGGAATTTTCTCCCAAAAGCTCTTTTAAAGCCGGGCTCAGCAGCCAGGAACAGCACTTATAGGAAACCTTATCCCAGGAGGAATCCTGTTTTACAAAGAACTTTTTCGCCTGATAAAAAGAATCTTTCATCTTCTTTGGATCCAGGACTGCATCAGAGGGAATATGAATGGAAATATACCTTTTCCCATTTTTCTCTTCCACTTTTTCATACTCCAGTTCTCCCAGACGGAAAAGCTGGAGAGATAGCTGCCTTCCAGTCCAGAAATCCCGATCAAAACCGTAAAGGCCATAGCTGACCTTATGTTCTTCCACAAACCTGGAAAAGCATTTCATGGTATCGTCAAAGACCTTCTCTTCTATCTCCTGTTCCTGATATTTTTCCCAGGAGATCACGGCCGCTTTTAACATACAATAAAGGATCTTCAGCCCCCTGGGATCTTCTCCCATGGATTCCTTCAGATCTTCTCTTGCTCTCTGCCAGTTCTCTGCCTCTGTCAGTTTCCGGATTTCCTTATCTGCCCGGGAAAACTCTTTTTTTTCTTCTATTGCTAAAACAGCTTCTTCTACTTCTTTCTGCAGTTTGATACGGCTGCAGATGTCTTTCAGGCTTTCCATTTTATGCTCCCTGCCGTTTTTCTTCCAAATTTCTTAAGTGTTCCTCTGCTTTTCTCATATCACGATCATAATTTTCAATTTTCTGATTCAGCCGGTCTAAAGATTCCTGCATTTCATCCATCCGGGAGATGAGCTGGTCTCTCTGGTCCACCAGGATATTTTTTCTGGCTTCCAGGGTTGCATCCCCCTGCTGGAAAAGATCCACATACTCGATAAGTGCCTCGATCTGTACCCCGGCTTTTCTCATACACTTCATCAGTTCCACCCAGCCGCAGGAAGCTTCGTCATAATTGCGGATCCCGCTTTTCGTCCTGGGCACCGGAGGGATCAGGCCGATCCTTTCATAATACCGGAGAGTATCCTGTGAGATATCATATTTCTTGCTGACTTCTGCTATGGTCATGGTCATTCATCCTTTCCTTTGAATACTTCTGGTATAAGGATATAACCTGTACCTGGCTCTAAGTCAAGGATTTTCTTACAAAAGAAGCAAGACACAGCTAAATTGAACTATAGGTATATCATATCTTCTAATGGTCTATAAACTCTTCGATAAAATAGATAAAATGTTCGACGAGGATGTTCCCTGAGAAGATATTCTGTTCCAGATAAACGCATCGAAAAGCGCGCTGTATAAGATGGGACAGGTGGGCCTGGAAGGCCCCTCTGACTATACAGAAAAGGCTTCCGAAAGAGAATATAAAGCTCTCTTTCGGAAGCCTTTCTGCTTATTTATCTGCTGAACTCTGTTCGTCACAGCTTTACTGTATTAAAATTTAATAATTCCTTATCTGACGCAAAAAGATAGTCTTATTCTTCTCCCGGCATCTTCCAAGCATGATGATCTGTATGGAGAAGATGATGGGCTTTTTCGGAAAGGGGCGCTCCCAGGTAATCCTGGTAGCATTTGATCACAGAAGGATTTTCATGGGAAAAACGCAGATTATTTACTTTATCCAGTCCATAAAGCACCTGGTTTCTCACTGCGGACAGTTCTTCTCCTTCCTTAATAGGCTGGCCTCCGCCACCGGTACAGCCGCCGGGACAGGCCATGATCTCTACAAAGTCATATTTCACCTTGCCTTTTCGGATAGCCTTCATCAGCTTCCTTGTATTGCCCAGACCGCTGGCAACGGCTACCCGGATAGTCTGCCCTGCCAGATTAAATTCTGCTTCTTTCCAGCCTTCCATTCCTCTTACCTTTTTAAAGGAATCCGGATCGGGATTTCTGCCTGTTACCAGGTAATAGGCTGTCCGCAGGGCCGCTTCCATCACGCCTCCGGTAGCTCCGAAAATGATACCCGCTCCTGTACCGGTTCCCAAAGGAGTGTCAAATTCTTCCTCTTCCAGTTTGGAAGGATCAATATTTTCAGAGCGGATCAGGCGGACAACCTCCCTGGTAGTCAGCACCCCGTCTACATCCTGTCCGGCCTCTGCGTCATTCATCACCGGAATATCGCATTCATGTTTCTTGGCGATACAGGGCATAATAGACAGAGAAAAAATTTTGGAAGGATCCACTCCTAAAAGCTGCGCATAATAAGTTTTGGCGATGGCTCCAAACATCTGCTGAGGAGATTTGGCGCTGGAGAGCTGATCCACCATATCCGGATACTGGGATTTCATAAATCTGACCCAGCCGGGGCAGCAGGAAGTAAACATAGGATACTTCTCCAAGTCTCCTTTTTTTAGCCGTTCCAGAAATTCGCTGCCTTCTTCCATGATTGTCAGGTCTGCGCCAAAATTCGTATCAAAGATATAATCGAACCCCATCTGCCGCAGGGCAGCTACCAGACGTTTCGCTGTGGCAAACTCTCTGGACAGGCCGAAGGTCTCTCCCCAGGAAGTCCGTACCGCCGGAGCAAGCTGTACCACCGTGATCCTTTCCGGATCTGCCAGTGCCTCCAGAACCCGGCGGCGGTCGTCCCTTTCCCTTAAGGCCCCTACAGGGCAGTGGGTAATACACTGGCCGCAGAGAGCGCAGTCAGACTCATTGATCTTCCGGTTTCTAGAAACATCTACTGTTGTCCTGGATCCGGTTCCCGCCACATCCCAGATATTCAGGCTCTGGATCTTGTCGCAGACCTGAATGCATCGCATACATTTCACACATTTTTTTGCATCCCGTATCAACGGAAAATCCATTGGCCAACTGGATCTGGGCAGTTCGATCTCAAATGGCAGATCCAGGATCCCCAGATCATTGGAAATGGTCTGCAGACTGCAGTTGCCGCTGCGTACGCAGGTCGCGCATTTACAATCATGCTGGGAGAGGATCAGTTCCACATTATTTCTCCGGCTTTCTCTGACTTTGGGGCTGTTTGTAAACACTTCCATGCCGTCCCATACTTCATTATTGCAGGCGGTTACCAGTTTTGCACAATCCTTTACCTCCACTACGCAGACACGGCAGGCGCCGATTTCATTAATGTCTTTTAGGAAACACAGGGTTGGGATCCGTATCCCTGCCTGGGATGCCGCATCCAGAATGGTGGTTCCTTCTTTTACTTCCACACTCTTTCCGTTAATCTTCAATTTTACCATTTTTCAATCCTGCCTCCTTTCAGTATGCCAAATCCAAAGTGATCGCAGCGGATACATCTTCTGGCTTCCTGACAGGCTTCTTCACAGGTCATTCCTTCTTCGATCAATTCAAAGTCCTGGATCCTCTCGGAAGCCTGACGGACCTTCATATTTACCCTGGCGCAGCTGCGGTTATCATCCAGACGTACTCTAGGGATTTCCACATCTGCGGAGATTACATGATTGTAGCCCAGGAATTCATCAATATTTGCCGCCGCCACCTTTCCTGCGGCGATTGCCCGGATAACGGTCGCCGGTCCGGTAACACAGTCGCCTCCTGCGAAGACGCCGGTAATATCTTTGGTTTTTACGCCGCTCCAGCTCATAGCTTCAATAACGCCCCGCTTCACCGGGATTCCCTGTTTTTCAAATTCCTTGGATTCAATGCCCTGACCGATAGCCACGATCACTATATCACAGGCAAGACGTACAGGAGCTTTTTCAGATATCATGGGAATGGGTCTTCCATGTTTCATAGGGCCGATGATCTGAGGCTGTACCCACAAGGCAGCCGCCCTGCCACTGTCATCTACTTCAATCCTTAAAGGTGCATGAAGATCCAGCAGTTCACATCCTTCTTCAATAGCGCCTTCGATTTCTTCTTCCATAGCGGTCATGTCCACCCGCCGTCTCCGATAGGCGATCCGGACCCGCTTTGCCCCCAGACGAACTGCAGACCTGGCTACGTCCATTGCCACATTGCCGCCGCCTATGACTACGATCTCTTTTCCTGTGAAATCCGGCATCTCGTCATCCCCGATCTCCCGGAGAAGTTCCACAGCAGAGATCACGCCTTGGGCTTCTTCTCCTTCAATGCCGATCTTTCGGTCAATATGTGCTCCGATAGCAATATATACTGCATCATACTCTTCTCTTAAATCTGCGATATTGGGATCCTCTCCCACAGTCACCTCTGTCTTGACATGAATACCCAGGCTTAAAAGATGGCTGATCTCTCTGTCCAGTTCTTCCCTTGGCAGGCGATAATTGGGAATACCGTAGCGGAGCATGCCCCCCAGCTTCTTCCTCTGTTCAAAGATCGTCACCTGGTGGCCCATGAGGGTAAGATAGTAGGCTGCGCTGATACCTCCCGGGCCTCCTCCTATAACAGCCACCTTCTTTCCTGTCGCTACCGCAGGTACAGGGAGGGGAACGTCCCCTGCATGATCCACGGCAAAACGTTTCAGACCCCGGATATTTACCGGATCGTCTACCATGGTCCTGCGGCAGCGGACTTCACATGGATGCTCGCAGATCAGGCCGCAAACTGCCGGAAGAGGATTATCCTTTCGGATCAGTCTAACTGCATCTCCATATCTTCCTTCAGCCACCAGCGCTACATAGCCGGGAATATCCACTCCCGCAGGACATTGGGATACACAGGGAACCGGCTGGTTCAGTTCAAATTTACATCTTCCTCTTAAAATATGTTCCTCAAAGTCATCTCTAAATCCACGGATCCCTTTCAGGACCATCCTGGCCGCTTCATAGCCGATGGCGCAGTCTGCGGAATAGAAAATATTACGGGCCGTTTTTTCAATAAGATCGATCACCGAAAGATCCGCCCGTCCATCCAGGACCTGTTCCATCAGTTTCTGGAGCTGTCCAAGCCCGACTCTGCATGGCACACATTTTCCACAGGACTGGGCATGGCAGAGTTTCAGAAAAGACGAAGCAAGATCCACAGGGCACAGCCCCGGCGGGCTGGCGCTGATCCGCCGCTCCAGATCTTTATACAGTTCTTCTATCGTTGCCTGCGCTTTGTTCTGCGTAATGATGCTTAATCTGCTCAATAAAAATTCCTCCTTTCTTTTATCCGGAAAGAATCCTGATCTCCAGGTTTTCTTTCCCTGCAGTCACAGAAGAGACAGCGCTCCCTTAGCAGTCTTCCGATAAAAAAATAAAGGCGGCATTTATCTTTTCTCTGATAAATGTCGCCCAGACGTACGGCTGCTCTATAAACTTTTGCCACATTATGGTTCTCCATCTTATACGTCAGCGGCAAAAGCCCTTTCTTTAAATCCAAAATACCATATTCTTTATCTTCTGTCAATTTGATTTTGAAAATAAAGTTCTCTTAATTATATGTCTTATTTTGTATTTTCAGAATTGTTTTCTGTATATTTACAATTTTAAGGATATGCCTCCGCTCTCAGCAGCCTGTAATAGATCTCCTTCTGAAAGAAGATTCTTTACTTCTTCTATGTATGGTTCTAAAGCCACATCTTCCTCCACCGCCGGCATAACCTGACGGATCTTTGCGTATACTGCTTCTATAGCAGGAGAAGATTTCAGTCCCGGATAAAACTCCTTTGCCTGCGCAGCGCAGATCAGTTCAATAGCAAGGATATACTGACCGATCCGTACACAGTCATATGCCTTTTTCGCGGCATTATATCCCATGCTTACATAGTCCTCCTGGTTTGCGCAGGTCACCACATTATCCGTCACCGCCGGAGCAGCCAGAAGCCGCATCTCTCCGATCAGCCCCGCAGAGGTATACTGGATCATCATCAGACCATCGCTGAACTCTGCATTTGCGTTTAAGAAAGGCGGGAGTTCACTTACATGACGGTTGACCAGGCGGTCTGTCCTTCTTTCCGACATTTTTGCCAGATCCGTAAGGGCAATGCACAGGAAATCAGAAGCCATACCCAGATAGCTTCCATCCGCATTACATCCCATCACTGCCTCTGCATCTCCTTCATCTTCAAAGATGAGAGGATTATCCACCGAAGAATTTAATTCGATCTCTATCGTTGACAGGCCATCGGATAATGCCTTTTTTACAGCGCCATGAAGCTGAGGAATACAGCGTAAAGACAGGGCATCCTGCACCCGATAATCCTTATATTTTTCGATAATCTGACTTCCTGCCAGCAGATTCCGGATATTCTCCGCCGTCTTTATCTGGCCCGGATGAGGCCTTGCCAGCATAAGCCTCTCATCCATAGCCATAACGGTTCCTTTCAGCATTTCCAAAGAAAATGCCCCTGCTATATCCGCTGTTTTCGCAAGGATCACAGCATCATAGTAAGCCAGACATGTCAGCGCCGTTACGGACGTTGTTCCTGATACAAGGGTAAGCCCCTCTTTGGCTCCCAGAACAGCCGGTTTTAATCCGGCCCTTTCCAGGGCCTCCTTTCCTGAGCAAAGTTCCCCTTTGTACCATGCCTTGCCTTCTCCGATCAGCACCATACCGATATGGGCTTCCAGTCCAATATAGCCTACCGATCCATGTTTAGGAACTCTTGGAAGGATCCCTCGGTTCAGGCATTCCCTCAGAAGTTCCAGGGTCTCCAGCCGGAATCCTGTATGTCCGCTGCCAAAATGAAGCAGCATAATAAACATCATAGCTCTTACCCCTTCTTCTTCCAGAGGTTCCCCTACGGATACGGTATGGGCCAGGATATGATTTTTCTGGATCTTTATCCGCTCTTCTTCCGGAACAAATTTTCTGCAGTTATCTCCCAGCCCTGTAGTAATCCCATAGATTGCCTTTCCTTCCCGGCTGAACTTTTCTACATAGGCCCTGCACCGGCTGACTCTGTCTTTATATTTCTGAGAAAACTCTACTTTTGCATGATATCTTGCTACCTTGATTACCTGTTCCAGCGTGTTCTTTCCTTCCAAAATTACAGTCTTCATTCTCACTCTCCATTCAATTCAGCAGTCTGTTGTTTTCATAGCCTCCTTCCAGAGATACGCTCATACGCTTTAATCTCTGATAGACGTCCTCTTCAAGCTCTATAAAGTCCTGATTTCTTTCACTGACAGGCTTATTGCCGAAAATTTCCCCAGGCACATAAACCTGTCCTCCGGGTTTTATAGGCGGACATGCTCTTACTTCCTCGGCAAGATGGTCCACCTGCTCTTCAAAGTCCTGCAGATCTGTAAACATTTCTGTTGAGAACGCCAGGAACAGATATCCCAGATCATACTCATCTTTTCCATCCTTTCCCATCTTTGCTCCTACAAAAGCGCCGGTCAGGATCTCCAGAGCATAGCATAAGGCATAGCCTTTTGGCCCTCCAAAGGGTACTCCTGCTTCTGCCTGCTTCGGATCTGTGGTAAACTTTCCTTCTTTATCTATAAAAGCATTCTCCGGTAAAGGCCGGTGTTCCACCATTGCCTGCCGCACTTCTCCCCAGACTTTCTGGGATGTGGCAAAGTCAAAGATATAAGGTTTTCCTCTGCCGCTTGGGAAAGAAAAGCATAAAGGATTGGTCCCGAATATGCCTCTGGCTCCTCCAAAGGGAGCCACACATGCAGGCCCTCCATTGTTGGTGATCATTCCTACCAGTCCTTCCTGGGCAATTTTTCTGGCATAAGGAGTCACCCGGGAATATCGGCTTACATTTTTCAAAGCTACAATTCCGACTCCGTACTCTTTTGCAGCCTCAATGGCAAGGTTGGTCCCGTATAAAGCCCCAATATGTCCCAGTTCTCCGTTGCCGTCTATCTGGGCGTAACAGCCCGTTTTCCTGACCAGCTTCATATCTCCTTTTCTTCTTGAAAGTCCTGCGTCCACAGTCAGGAATTTAGATATCCCATGGGTCTTATGTCCTTCCAACTCAGATTCCAGATAATCGGATACCATAAAATCTGCATATTCTCCGCTGATCCCCCGGATCTCCAAAGACTTTGTCATCAATTCTTTTATCTCTTCTATTTCTACGGTCACTGTCATATCCTGTACATTCCTCCTTTAATAAGCTCTCCCCGAAGGGTTGTCAGATTTTTTGCTTTTCGCTTTTTTGGTAAAGGAACTTCTATTTCTCCTCTGCATGATCCAGGATCTCGATCACTCCCCGGTCGGCATCCACCAGGATCCTGTCACCGTCTTTTACCTCCTCATAAAAAGCAGGATCCACCCGGTCTACCATAGGGATCTCCATGATGATAGCGCTGGACACCAGTACAGTTTCCGGATACTGGATGATCATGGCGGCAGGAGAATTATTTTTCTGATTTAACTGATAAAGTCCGTCTGCCTGTACCACGGAGCTTCCCTTGCCTCCTGGAAAGATCAATACTTTATGGGATACGGACTTTCCTTCCAGATCGTGGGCCTTCTCAATAACCTTTCCTGTAGCTGGATCTATGAGATAAAACATGATATTGTCTTTTGATACGACCGCCTCTGCTTCTGCCCGTCCTTCTGAAATCTTATGACATTGAAATACTTTTCCCATTTTATTTTACCTCCCCTGTAAGTGCTGCCTGTATACATGTATCAAGGTCCCGTATAACAAAATGGATACCCCTCCGCTGAGGATAATAGGCACATTTCGGCGATTCTGTAATGCCTACCTTTCCCGTCAGATGTCTCCAGCAGGGCTGATCCGGACAGCTGTCCGGCACGATAAATCCTCCGGCAGCAGTAATAATTTCATCCAGTCCCATCCGGACGGCCATCTCTTTTACATGACTGGAGGTCAGGATCCACATTTCTTTTTTCAGCTTTTTCCCTTCTACCTGCTCCGCAATATGCTTTACTTCTTCTAAAGTAAAATGCGGACAGCCAAACATTGCAAAATCGATTTCCCGGTTTCCTTCCAGGGAAATTTCCTTCAGGATCTCTTCTTTGTCCTTATTGGTGATCACTACTTTCCGCACAGGTTCTTTTCCTCCGAAAGCAGTCTCCAGATCCGGCGCTTCCGGGGTATATCCCACAATATGATACATTCCATAGGCCCCTGAGGTATTTAACTGAGCGCCTAGATTTCTAAGGGCCTCTTTTGTAATAGTTTCCTTTGGAAAGCCGGTAAATACCGGAATCCCCTCACCGATCTTCTTTCCAAGCATGCCGATGATATGATAGTCGAAGGGGGTTTTCACATCGGCCTGAATCTCTACCAGGACAGTTCCTTTTCTGTTTTCGTCCAATAGGAGTCCGTATTCCGGTACATATCCGGTTATAGCCGCACACAAAGCGCTGTTTGCCCCTTCCCGGTTGGTCCTGGCGCCCCAGACGGCATTTGCGTAGGGTGTCGCGCTGGATTCTGAAAAAGCGATCACTTCTTTATAGTTCGGTACATTCGTATCTATGTATGGCGTACAGTTATAACTAAGCTGGGCTCCCAGGGCTTTATAGGCATTGTGCGTGCGCTGCATCAGATCTGCAAATTCCGGCGCTACCATATTTCTGTTTTTAAAAAATTCCAGACAAAATCCCGGATTCACTGTAGGAGTTACGCGGCATCTTGCTCCTCCTTCCAGCATTTTTTCTGCGAACCACAGGTCTGCTTCCTGATTTGAAAGGGCAACATGAGCTCTGGTAATAGGCACCATCCGCTCTGCGCCAAAGGATTCTCCAATAGCCACCTGGATCTTCATGGCATAGGCGGTTCCTTTTCCATATTTCCCATCCAGCATATCCTGCTGATGTTGTGTAAGCTCCATTTGATTTCCTCCTGTAAAATTTTTTCTATGATCTGACTTTTTTAAGTTTTCTATAATTTTACAATAGCTCCCACTTCTATTTTCATACCTCCCCATAACTCCAGGGCTACACCGCTTCTGGCCGGAGGGCATTCTGTCCCGAAAAATTCTTCGTAGATCTCATTCATAGCATCAAAATCTTTCATAGTGGACAAAAACACATCGCATTTCACTACATCTTCCATAGTGGCTCCCAATTCTTCCACGATCAGTTTCAGATTGCCGAGAGCTCTCCTTGTTTCTTCCTGAATAGTTCCATGGATGATCTCTCCTGTTTCGGGATCCAGAGCAATCTGACCTGAGACAAAGGCAAATCCTCCTGCTATAGCAACTTCTGCCACCGGACCTCCAAAAACCTTCATGCTCTTAGGGGTAAATACTTCTTTTTTCATCTTACAAGACTCCTTTCATTTTT
>DWUY01000321.1 GCA_019120515.1 Candidatus Blautia avicola
TTTTCAAAACCATACGCAACCAATACCTTGTGAACAATATGATGAAGTATGTGGTCAATCACAGCTGTTCCGAAAGTTTGCATCGTTATCTTATCAATGGGATGTTGATAAGATTGATCAAACGCGATATCGTCCAAGTTTTTCTTCTCGTTACATGCCTTTGAAAGTTTCCTGACAGTTGATTCTAACGAGAAAAGTGAAACACGTCTCCGTTGTATCGGGGTCCCTCTTTCGGTATAATAAGGCTACTGGGAGGTGAACAGGATGAAAGAAATGAATCTTGGCCGGATTCTGATTGAAAACCGCCATAAACGGGGAATTACTCAGGAAGAACTGGCGACCCATATTGGCGTTTCAAAAGGCGCGGTTTCTAAATGGGAGACAAACTCTTCCTTACCAGATATTTCGTTGTTGCCGCAGCTGGCTTCCTATTTTGATATCACCATTGATGAACTGATCGGATATGAGCCGCAGATGGAAAAAGAGGAGATTAAGAAACTCTATCTCCGCCTTTCCAAGGACTTTTCCGTGTTGCCTTTTGACGATGTTCTGGCTGAATGCCTGGAAACGGCAAAGAAGTATTACTCCTGCTATCCTCTGCTGTTTCAGTTGGGTACACTTTTAATCAATCACGCAGCGCAGGCTTCCAATTCGGAGCAGGTGACACAAATCATGGAAAAGGCCCTGGAATGGTGTCACCGCGTCAGGACCGAGGCGGACGAACCGAATCTCCAAAAAGAAGCGTTGTTAATGGAATCATTTTGCCTTCTTCAGCTCCAGCGTCCAGCGGAAGCCATCGATATTCTGGAGCCAGTTGAAATGCAGGCCGGTTCTCCGGAACCACTGCTGGCATCCGCATATCGAATGACCGGCAATGACCAGGAGGCAAAAAAGATCCTTCAGGCCGGAATATACAAAGAGATTATGGTCCTATTAGATTTGTTCCCTTCCTATCTAAACTTATGCCTGAATGATACGGAGCAGTTTGCAGAAGCCTGTGAACGGTTTTATCGCATAGCAGATATTTTTCAAATGAAAACGCTGCACCCCAGCATCCTTTTTGGAGTTTATATCACGATTGCGCAGGACTGGATGGCACTTGGAAATACCGAACAGGCGCTGGATGTTCTCATGCAGTATACAGAGCTTGCCGTCAGCGATATTTACCCATTGCATTTGCATGGGGACAAATTTTTTAATCTTCTGGATGAGTGGCTGGAAGGCGAGCTTGTTTTAGGATCGTTTCCGCCAAGAGATGAAACGCTGATCCGGCACAGTATCACACAGGCTCTCAGTGAAAACCCCGCCTTTCTGCCCTTGGCAAATAACCCACGGTTTCAGGCGATGGTTGACCGATTGAGGGCAAATGAGGAGGGAAAATAAATGGAGACTGTTACCATACAATCACTGTCTAAGACATATACCGGCGGGAAAGAAGCGTTAAAGCAGCTCTCCTTGTCGCTGAGTGCAGGGGAAGTATTCGGTTTTCTGGGTCCTAACGGCGCAGGGAAAACAACAACTGTAAAACTTCTTACCGGAGTCCTTACCCCTTCTGGAGGTTCTTGTGAGATCTTGGGAGTCAATCCCCATACCCAGCCGGAGAAAGCACATTTGCTTTCAGGAATTGTGACAGAACACGCACAGATGTATAACAACTTGACCGGTATCGAAAACCTGTTGTTCTATGCGACAGCCTTCGGATTAAAGCAAAAAGAAGGAGAGCAGCGGGGAGAATTGCTGCTGAGGGAATTAGATCTGATGGAGGCGAAGGATCGGAAACTGGCTACCTATTCTACCGGTATGAGACAGAGACTCTCTCTGGCACGGGCATTGCTGCATCGGCCCAAAGTTCTTTTTCTTGACGAGCCGACTTCCGGCCTTGATCCGGAAAGTGCGCAGAATGTCAACCAGATGATTCAAAATCTGGCCCGCAAAGAGGGAGTCACCATTTTCCTCTGTACCCATCAGCTCAGGTATGCACAGGAGATTTGCACCCGTTACGGGTTGATCGAACAGGGATCACTTCTGGCTTCGGGCACCATGGAAGAATTACGCGCTCAGGTTTTTACGACGAAAACGCTTTGTGTCTGCGCGTCGGCTGTTCCGGACGGTTTGAACTTTATTAAGCGCGGAGCCAATGAATTTGAAGTCAATATACGGGATAAAAAAGAAATTCCGGGTTTGGTGCGAAAGATCGTGGAGGCTGGTGAAGATATCTATTCTGTCAATCTCATGGAACCCAGTCTGGAAGATATCTATTTTGCGCTGACTACCGGCAGAAAGGAGGACCGAGGGATATGAAAACTACAATGTATGCGATCATCAAAAAGGATTTTCGTGGTCTCGCGGCCAACCGCAGATTATTTATCGCTCTTTTAATCGTCCCTCTGATTCTGACCATTGTGCTACCCTCAATTTTTTTGATTACCATCCATTTCATACCGGATGATCCGGATATTATGAGGCTGCTGGACCTGCTCCCCGAAACATCCCGCATGGACAGTTTGGAGCTTACGCTCTCCAGCATGATTCTGAATTATATCCTGCCGGTATTCTTTTTGGTCATTCCCATTATGACCGCTTCCATTATGGCGGCCAGTGCCTTTGTGGGAGAAAAAGAACGTCATACCCTTGAAACATTGCTCTACTGCCCGCTTACTCTCAAGCAGATTTTTCGGGCAAAGGTATGGGCTTCTTTCCTTTTGAGTATGCTTGTCTCGCTGATCACATTCGTGGCTATGTTCCTGGTCATCGAAACAGAACTGTTTTTCCTTATGGGCAGATTATTACTTCCCAGTATCAGCTGGCTGGTGGTGTTGTTGCTGGTGTCTCCTGCGATCTCCCTGATTGCCGTTACCCTTATCGTTCGGGGCTCTGCCAAGGCGCAAAGTGTGGAGGAATCTCAGCAGGTTGCCGTTTTCCTGCTCCTTCCGCTGCTTCTGCTGATCGTGGGACAGTTTACCGGTGTTCTTCTTATGAATGTCTGGATTCTGCTGGGCCTTGGCGTGGTTTGTGCGGTACTCGCCTGGATTTTGCTGCAAAAATCTATGGGGCGGTTCACTTATGAAAAACTTCTACAATAAAGAAAGGCTCGATAAGGCTCGATACAGCGATGTATCGAGCCTTCCTTTTATTCAACTTGTATCACCTATTATACTTACGCAACCAAACATAACATTTTTTGCTTGCCATAGTTGGTAGAACTTTTGAAAAGTCAAGCGTATAATGAGAGTAGGAGGTGTGAAAAGTATGAAAATGCAGAAAAGTAATATCGCCTATAATTTGACTACACTGCGTCAACTTAATAAATTTTCCCAAGAAGAAGTAGCCGA
>DWUY01000322.1 GCA_019120515.1 Candidatus Blautia avicola
AAGATTTACACCTCTTCCCAAAATTCCCATACGCAGCTTTCTGTAAATATGGATATCCGCGTTCTTCAGATATTTCCAGAGTTCATTTTTTTTCTCCAGATTTTCTTCTGTTCCTGAACGGATCAGCATAATAGAAGAAACTGCAGTAATGATCTCCAGATACCGAAGCATGTATCTCCGGATATTTTTTTCTATATCTTTTCTTCCCGCAATGGCATCGATCATCAGCTTATTCACCCGTATCTGCTGGTCGATCCTCCGGATCATCACATCCTCATGTACAGACTGATCCTCTCTTCCGATAAAATACCGGTAAAAGTTCACGTCCATATAATACATGGTACGCACACTTGGAAGAGGCTGATATACAAAAAGATTGTCCACATAAAAAGTATGCTTAGGAAGCACCAGCCCGCATTCTCTGAGAAGGCCTGTCCGGTAAATAACGGAATGCATAAGGATATACTTTCCTAAAGGCATTTTCCCCATTTCCTTCCAGGTAAAGATCTTCCCCTCAGGCATATATTTGGTATACTTCATAACCTTCTTCCGCTTGGCTCCCTGTTTTTCATAGACGAAATTGCTGATCATCATATCCAGCGCCTGAGGACCGCCGGTGATCTCCTGAAGCTTATCCAGAATAGCATGATAAGCCTCGGCGTTTACCCAGTCGTCACTGTCTACCACTTTGAAGTAAAAGCCCGTAGCATTGCGGATCCCGGTATTCACCGCTTCCCCGTGTCCTCCGTTCTCCTGATGGATAGCCTTGACAATGTTGGGATATTTGGCGGCATATTCGTCAGCGATCTTTCCCGTATCGTCCTTTGAACCATCGTCAACAATCAGAATCTCCACCAGATCTCCGCCCTCTAAAAGTGAATCCACGCAGTTTCTCATATATGCCTGTGAATTGTAGCAGGGCACTGCAACCGATAACAATTTCATCTAAAAGTCCTCCTCAATATACTTTCTGTAAGCTGAAAAAGCGGAAGGAATAGGATATTTCCCTTTCGATTCCTTTTTATCTGCAAAGATCAGCTCACCGATCTTTTTCTCCTCTGTAGAGGCTACTTTAATAAAATAGCCCTTCATCCTCCATTCCACATGGGAGAAGATATGTTTTGCTTCTCCTGCGCCGGAAATATGAAGCGGCGTCAGTCCCAGACTTTCCACATAGGACAGGATCTCCTCTCTGGAACGATACCCCTCCAGGTTAGGCAGCTCGTAAAGTCCTGCCAGAAGCCCCCCGGCCGGCCGTTTGTGAATGGCATATTCCTGACCGTTCTGAAGGATCAGAACAGTCTTTTCTTCGATCCGTCTGGCCTTTTTCGGCGCTTTCCGTGGGTATTCTACCACTTTTTCATGGGTTTTTGCAAGGCAGAAATCCTTTACGGGACAGGCTTCACATCTGGCCGGTCCGTTGGGAACACATACAGTAGCCCCCAGCTCCATCAGACTCTGGTTAAACTCTCCCGGATGGTCTGCCGGCATGATCTTTTCCAGCATATCCTCGATCTTTTTTCTGGTCCTCTGTTTTAAAATATCCCCCGGTTCCTCCGTCAGTCTGGCGATCACCCTGAGAACATTTCCGTCTACCGCCGGTTTTGGGATCTTGTAAGCAATAGAGGCAATGGCCCCGGCTGTATAGCTGCCAATCCCGGGAAGCGCCAGGATCTTTTCATAATCCCCCGGGATTTCCCCTCCGTATTTCTCTACGATCTCCAGCGCCGCCTTCTGCATATTCTTGACCCGGTTATAGTATCCCAGTCCTTCCCAGAGCTTTAAAAGCTTTTCCTGAGGACACCCGGCCAGATCTTCAATCCCGGGAAGGGCCTCCAGAAATCTGGCGTAATACCCCTTCACAGCTTCCACCCGGGTCTGCTGGAGCATGATCTCCGATACCCATACATGATAGGGGGTAGGTTCCGTCCTCCAGGGAAGCTCTCTTTTGTTTTCCTGATACCAGGAAAGCAGAGGTCCTACTATCTCTTCTAACATAATGACTCCTGATTATTTTGTATTAGCTAGTAAAACCCTAACAGGTTTTGACAAATTAATCAAGTCTTTTCTTACGATACAGTCATAGGCCAGGATCTTGACGCCTTCTTTCTCTGCCTCCCTGAGGGCCTGGCCGAATTCCGGATGAGTGACGTCATTAGGCACGAAATATTTTACATCTTCCATCTGTATGACAAACATAATATATGCCTCATATCCGTCCTTTATACACTGGCACAGTTCCTGGATATGTTTCACGCCTCTTTGGGTAGGCGCATCAGGAAAACGCACCGCTCCATCTTCTTCCAGAGTCACTCCCTTTACTTCCATAAAGATTTTCCTGTCTTTTGTTTCTATATAGAAATCAAATCTGGAATTTCCGTATACAGTCTCTCTTTTTACCAGCACATCTTTTCCGAAAAGTTCTCCTTTCAGCAGCCACTCTTCTACCGCCTGATTTGGCGCCTGGGAATCCATATTGATCAACCGTTCACCTTTTTGCACTGCGATGAGATCATATTTGGTCTTTCTGTTCGGGTTAGAACTTTTACTCACAAAAACAGTGGTGCCGGGAATCAATAATTCCCGGCATCTTCCTGTATTCTTTACATGACAGATCTCTTCCCTGCCACAGATCTCCACATGAGCGATAAAACGGTTGGGCCTCTTCTTAAAAATTCCAGTCTCTACATTTTCGTATCTCATGTTTTTCTCCTGTTCTTATCTCTCGTCTTCTGTCAGCCCTTCATATATTTCTTTCACACTCTGAAAAATATAGTCCGGTTTTACTTCCCCCTGGCGGATATCCTCCATAGTAGCTTCTCCGGACAATACGCAGATAGTATCTACCCCGGCCCTTGCGCCTGTCTTAATATCTGTATAAAGCCGGTCTCCTACGATCACCGCTTCCACCGGCTTTTTCTTACATTTTTTAAGAACACAGTCTACCATAATAGGCTCCGGCTTTCCGATAAAAAAAGGTTCCTTGCCTGTAGCATTTTTCAGCATGATGCTCATAGAACCGCAGTCCGGGATAAAGCCGAAACTTACCGGACATACCAGATCCGGATTGGTAGCCAGATAGGCCACATCCTTTCCCAGCATAATACAGGTATTTCGTATTTTTTCTGAGGTATTCTCTGTGTCAAATCCGATCAGGACAACCGTAGCTCTGTCATCTACTTCTGTGACTACATCAATCCCTTCCTGGCGGAGTTCTTCCACCAGAGAGCGGGTTCCCATACAGTAAACTCTCTGTCCCGGATAATTTTCCTTAATATACATGGCAGTGGCCTGGCTGGACGTATAAAAATTTTCCTGATCCGCCTGGATCCCCATAGCTCTTACCTTCTCCACATAGTCTGCCACAGATTTTGAAGAATTATTGGTGATAAAAATATATTCTCCCCCTCTTCTCCTGATCTCACTGAGAAAATCAAGGGTTCCCTCAAAAATCTCATTTTCATTATAGATCGTTCCGTCCATGTCCAGAAGATAGAGAGTCTTCTCCTTGAGACCGTCGCTGTTTTTCCCTGTTATATCCTGCATAATCTCTCCTTTGTCCTTATGTCCTGTCCGAATCTCAGGCCGCAGATACGTTCTTTGTAGCGATCACAGAAACCCCTGTACCGCATACATCTTCTAAGACAACATCTCCCGCCGCTACCGGCGCCTGGATCTTAACGTTCTTTAAAACTCTCGCACAGTCCATGATCTTTTCTTTTGGGATATCGGAGGCAGTCTTTACAGAAACTACAGGAAGGACGCCTCCTGAAACTCTTACTGTGGAAGTTACGATCCTGGTGGGATCCGTCACTTCCTTCTTTCCGTAGGCTTCTCCTTTTGGGCAGGTATTGCCTTCAACCTTTATGGCTTCTCCGTCCTTCACAGTCACTGTCAGTCCGCAGCCCAAAGGACAGTTTATACAGATCAGTTCTCTTGTTTCTGTCATCATGCTTCCTCCACTTTCATCACAATTTTATCCAATCCGCCTGCTGCTGTCAAATCTGATTTTTTCAGCACGATTTGTTCCATCTCCCCGGGAGCCATTTTCTTCCTTTTTTTGTGGACGATCCTCTCTTCTCCCCGGAATACGCTGACATATACATCTTTAAATACACTCCCGACCCGGAAGCGCAGGGTCACCTGATCTTCCATATGTGCCGGCCGGATAAGCTGAGGAACACTGTACCGGATCCCGCCCTCCGTCTGGATTCGGATCACCGTTTCTTTCTCTTCCCTTTCCTGCTGTTTCTTCCAGTTTTTGATATACTCTGCCGCATGGATGCCGGCCCTTCCTGCTTCCTCAGACACATAGTCCACCAGATCATGTACATGGAGGACATTTCCGCAGGCAAAGACTCCTTCTACGCTGGTTTCCAGGCTCTCATTCACCACCGGGCCTGAGGTTACAGGTGAAAGCTGAGCTCCCAGTTTAGAAGACAGTTCATTTTCCGGTATCAGACCGCAGGACAGCAAAAGGGTATCGCAGGAATAAAATTCTTCCGTTCCTGGTATTGGCTTTCTGTTTTCGTCTACCTGGGCAATGGTGATCCCTGTCACCCTTTCTTTTCCCTGGATATCTACCACTGTATGACTGAGTTTTAAGGGGATATGGAAATCCTCCAGGCACTGAACAATATTTCTCTGGAGACCGCCAGAATAAGGCATCAGCTCTGCCACTACTTTTACCTTGGCTCCCTCCAGAGTCATCCTTCTGGCCATGATCAGGCCAATATCTCCGGAACCCAGGATCACCACTTCCCTGCCGGGCATATAACCTTCCATATTCACCAGTCTCTGAGCGGTTCCTGCAGTATAAATACCTGCTGGGCGGTATCCGGGAATATTCAGAGCTCCCCTTGGTCTCTCCCTGCATCCCATAGCCAGGATCACTGCCTTGGTCCGAAGAAAGACCAGTCCGTCTTCCCGGTTCATTATGGTAACGACCTTCTCTTTTCCATCCCGGGCAATATCCAGCACCATGGTATTCAATTTGTATGGAATAGACAGTTCCATGGCCTGATCGATATAACGCTGGGCATATTCCGGCCCCGTCAGTTCTTCCTTGAAAGTGTGAAGACCAAATCCATTATGGATGCACTGGTTCAGGATACCTCCCAGCTCATGATCTCTCTCCAGTATCAGAAGATTCTCCACACCTGCCTTTTTTGCCTGGATCCCTGCTGCCAGTCCTGCAGGGCCTCCGCCTACGATGATCAAATCATATGTATTCTTCATATCTATGTCCCTTTCCCCTATATTTCTACTTTTCACCTGTAAGAAGCCTGGAATTTCCTCCTGCCTTTGTCAGGGTAAGAGGGGATACCCGCAGCTCTCTGGCCAGGATCTCCATGGTCCTGGGTGAACAGAAACCTGCCTGACACCTTCCCATCCCTGCTCTGGTACGCCTCTTCACCCCATCCAGGGATCTGGCTCCCAGGGGCCTGCGGATGGCGTTGATGATCTCCCCTTCTGTTACGGTCTCACAGCGGCAGATCACATTTCCGTAGGCGGGATCTTTTGCGATCAGGGCCTGTATCTCTTCAGGTGAAGACTCTGCCACACAGGGAATATCCTCTCTTTTTGCAATAAAGTTATCCTTCTTCCGGGCCTGAAGCTTATCCGCGATCATCTCCGCCAGATATTCTCCGATGGCAGGAGCGCTGGAAAGTCCCGGAGATTCAATTCCCGCCGCATTAAAGAACCCCGGCGCGTCAGGAGCCTCTCCAAGAACAAAATCCTCTCCTTTTTCCGTAGCCCGCAGCCCGGCAAAGGAAGTAATGACCATTCTCAGAGGAACTTCTCCTGCGCTGAGCCTTGCCTGGGAAGCTACCTTTTCCAGTCCCTGTGCAGTAGTATTTACACCTTCCTTATCTTCAATATCCTCTGCGGTAGGACCTACCAGCAGATTTCCATGGACAGTAGGCGTGATCAGCACGCCTTTTCCCATTTTTGTAGGAAGCTGGAAAACCGTATGAGACACAAAATCTCCCACCTTTTTATCCAGAAGACAGTATTCTCCCTTTCTTGGCGTAATGGAAAGCTTTCTTTCACTTACCTTATTATTCCATACATCCGCATAAACTCCTGCGGCATTGACCACGCATTTTGTTTCAAATACAGCTTTTCCTGTAGTGATCCTGTAGCCTCCTTCTATAGCCTGGATATCCTCTACACAAGTATCAAAAGAAAACTCCACACCATTTACATTGGCGTTCTCCGCCATAGCAATGGTCAGTTTAAAAGGACATACGATTCCGCCTGTAGGGGCATAGAGCATCGCTTTTACATCAGGAGAAAGGTTCGGCTCGATCTCCCAGATCCTTTGTCCTGTAACGATTTCCAGACCTTCTACGCCGTTTTTCTCTCCTCTGGCCTTTAATTCCTCCAGTTTTGGAAGATCCTCCTCCTGGAAACAAAGTACCAGGGATCCATTCTGCTTATAAGGAAAATCCAGTTCCTCTGACAGAGCTTTCATCTTTTTGCTGCCCTTTACATTCATGATCGCTTTCATAGAACCGGGCGCTGCGTCAAATCCAGCATGGACAATGGCGCTGTTGGCTTTTGAAGTTCCGCAGCACACATCTTCCTCCCTCTCCAAAACCAGCACCTTCATCTGGTATCTGGATAATTCCCTGGCCACAGCGCTTCCGGTAACCCCTGCGCCAATGATCACTACATCATACATATCTGCTTCTCCTTTCATTTATAGAAAAAGACAGCACAAATACCGGTGAGTTTTTCACCTGTATCCGCACTGTCTCCATTCTCCTGCGTAAAATATTTTGTTACATAAACCATACTTTCTGGTTAGTTGTTGAAATTGAGATGGCCCCGGCTCCCAGAGCGCCCATAATATCTTCTTTATCAGCGATCAGTCCTCCGGCGATCACCGGCACTCTGCTCTGACGGCAGATCCTTTTAATGATCTTCGGCATTACCCCGGGCAGGACCTCGATCATATCCGGCCGGACATTTTCTGTCTGTTTTTCAATACTCTCAAAGGCAATAGAATCGATCACGAAAAAGCGCATGATGGCAAACATGCCTTCTTCCTTCGCTTTTCGGATGATCGCCGGTTTTGTAGAGATAATACCATCCGCATGGGTAACCGACTTGAGAAAGTCTACTGCTATCTCCTTGCTGCTCAGACCGGTAATAAGATCCAGATGGATGATCACCATCTTTCCCGCCTTTTTCAGTCGTCCCACGATCTCCCCGATATTGCAGATATCTCCATACAAAACAAAAACAACAGGGATCTCCGATTCCAGACACTTTTTCAGTCCCTCTTCATCCTTGACTGCCGCGATCACCGGACAGTCCTCAAAGACTTCCATCATCTTATGGTTCATTCCAGTCATTCCTTTGCTGTTTATAAGGCTTTTACGGAAAAAGACAAGACCATAAAGCCGTCCAAACGGCCTCTGCTCTTGTCTCCAACTCTTGTTTCATTATACTACAGGCAGACGGCAGTTGCAAGTAAATTATCTGTAAAAGCAGATAATAGGACAGCCAGCCTCCAGGTTTTCGTAAAACTCTCCGGCAAAAGATACGGGAAGGTTTATACACCCATGGGAACCATTATACAGATAAATGCTCCCTCCAAAATACCACCGCCAGTCCGCGTCATGAAAACCGATCCCTCCGTT
>DWUY01000323.1 GCA_019120515.1 Candidatus Blautia avicola
CCCTATACTACAGAAGTTGATGATGGGATTTTAAAAGGGGATATGATAAATGTATAAAGCACTGATTGTAGACGATGAAAAGATGATACGTATGGGGATGAAAAAAGTAATACCATGGGAAGATCTGGGTATTGGCGAGGTATATACCGCGGCATCTGCCGCCGAGGCTCTGGAAGTGCTGGATAAGAACAGACCGCAGATCATGATCACAGATATCCAGATGAATGGGATGACCGGTCTGGAACTCATCGAGAAAGCCAGGAATATTATTCCAGAATTAAGGGTGATCGTTCTTACCGGCTATGATAATTTTGAGTATGCCAGACAAAGCCTCCGTCTTCAGGTTCAGGACTTTTTTCTGAAACCTATTGAAGAAGAAAATCTTTCCAGGGTTCTCAGCGAACAGGTGAAACAGCTGGATGAAGCGGAGGAAGAAAAACGTAATTTCCGGTTGCAGCAGAGGACCCAGGGAACCGCGGAACAGATGGAGCTGGAAAAATGCATTCGGGGTATCATTAGCCATCCGAAGGAAAGCAAACAGATCATGGATGTCTTGGAACAATATTATGGAATCCAGATGGATCAGGGGCTCCAGATCGTACTGATCATACCGGCCCAGAATTATTCCGGCCAGGAAGCAGAACAGGATTTTCATGAAATGTCCGTAAAAAATATCTGTATGAGTGTGGTAGATGCTCAGGGAGAAGGTATCACCTTTTCTGAAGAAGAAGGAATTCTGGGGATTGTTTATTTTGCGGAGGAGGAAAGTTCTGTTATAGAACACATTGAAGAACTTTCAGGGATCCTAAAGGATGAATTTGATACAAAACCAAAGATCGTGGTGGGAAGTGCTGTGTCAGGTTTTTCCAATCTGTATATTTCTTATAATGACGCAAAGTATCTCCTGAATACAGAAAAGGAAAGTATTCAGGAGATTATCCAGACCTTTGGAGAACAGAACAAAAGTAATATTTTCCGGGATATTTTCAGCGAGTTGAAGGGGATTATGTGTTCGAATACCGGAAATACAGAGTATGTTATGAAAGCTTTCCATACTTTTGTAAAAGCTACGGAATCGTATAATCTGTCTCAGCAGACTGTGCGCAGACTATGTTTTGAGATGGCTTCGGCCACCTATTTCGCTTATATGGGAGAGTCCAAGGAGACAGAGGCCGGACGTCTGGATGCGTTATCAAAAAGTCTTTTGTCTGCCAACCGGGAAGAGGCCTGTGAAGTGACGGAAATGTTTTTGAACCAGATGCTTGGAAAGGAAGAAGAAAGTGTCCATGAGATCGTAGATAAGGCAAAGTATTATATCTCGGAACATCTTACGGAAGATCTTACAGTATCCAATATTGCCGCCTCCCTGTATATCACCCCCAATTATTTTTCAAGACTGTTCAAGCGGGTAACAAAGGAAGGCTGCAACGAATACATTGTGCGGAAGCGTATAGAGAAGGCGAAATCCCTTCTGGAGACCACCAGTTTGAAAACAGGGAAGATCGCTATGATGGTAGGCTACCGGGATACGAATTATTTTTCTCTTGCATTTAAGAAACATACAGGAAAATCCCCCACGAAGTACCGGGAAGAAATGCAAAAACACGGAACAGAAGTATAAAGCAATAAATGGGCAGTTTTCCGCATAAAAGACATAGAGAAAAGGCAGAAGTCCAGTGTAAAATATGCATATACCAACGAAATCGGAGGATAGAGTATGAAGAACTTTAAAAAGGAAAGAGCAGAGGCTAGGAAGAAAGCAAAAGAACTGGTAAGCAAAATGACTCTTATGGAAAAAGCCTCTCAGTTAAAATATGATGCATCTCCTGTGGAAAGATTAGGAGTACCTACATATAACTATTGGAATGAGGCCCTTCATGGAGTAGCAAGAGCAGGAGTGGCTACTATGTTTCCCCAGGCGATCGGTATGGCCGCAGCATTTGACGAGGAAGAGATGAAGAAAGTAGGAGATATCATTGCCACAGAAGGAAGGGCAAAATATAATGAATATTCTAAACATGGCGACAGAGATATCTACAAAGGCCTGACTTTCTGGTCGCCTAATGTGAATATTTTCCGGGATCCCCGCTGGGGAAGAGGACATGAGACATACGGAGAAGACCCCTATCTGACCTCCCGTCTGGGTGTAAAATTCGTGGAAGGCCTTCAGGGAGATGGACCTGTTATGAAAGCGGCTGCCTGTGCCAAACATTTTGCCGTACACAGCGGACCTGAAGCCATCCGCCATGAGTTTGATGCGAAAGCCACTATGAAGGATATGTGGGAAACTTATCTTCCTGCTTTTGAAGTCCTGGTGACAGAAGCGGATGTGGAATCAGTAATGGGCGCTTATAACCGTACAAACGGAGAGCCATGCTGCGGCCATCATTATCTGATGGAGGAAGTGCTGAGAGGAAAATGGAAATTTGACGGTCATTTTGTATCAGACTGCTGGGCCATTAAAGATTTCCATGAAAATCATAAGATCACTAAAAATGCCAGAGAATCCGCAGCCCTGGCCTTAAAGAGAGGCTGTGACGTAAACTGCGGCAACACCTATCTCCATCTGCTGGGAGCTGTGGAGGACGGACTGATCACAGAAGAAGATATTACAAGATCAGCAGAAAGAGCCCTTACCGCAAGGTATCTCCTGGGACTTTTTGAGGGCAGCGAATATGATAAGATCCCTTATGAGAAAGTGGAATGTAAAGAACATATAGAAGAAGCTCTGAATGTAGCAAGAAAGGGATGCGTTCTTCTGAAAAATGACGGCGTGCTGCCTTTGGATAAATCGAAGATAAAAACCATCGGCGTTGTAGGTCCTAATGCTGACAGCCGTGCTGCCTTGATCGGAAATTATCATGGTACCTCATCCAGATATATCACAGTACTGGAGGGAATCCAGGATGAAGTGGGCGAAGATGTGAGAGTTCTGTATTCCCAGGGCTGCCATCTGTATAAGGATCGGGTAGAAAATCTGGCATGGCCCCAGGATCGTATTTCAGAAGCAGTTATTACCGCAGAACATAGTGACGTTGTTGTGATCTGTGTAGGCCTGGATGAAACGCTGGAAGGTGAAGAGGGAGATACAGGAAACAGCGATGCTTCAGGAGATAAGAAAGATCTTCATCTGCCGAAAGTACAGGAAGAGCTGATCGAGAAAGTAACAGCAGTGGGAAAACCTACCGTTGTTGTTCTTATGGCCGGAAGCGCCATTGACTTAAATTACGCACAGGAAAACTGCAATGGCATTCTCCTTGCATGGTATCCGGGAGCCAGAGGCGGAAAGGCTGTGGCGGATCTGCTTTTTGGAAAAGTATCTCCGTCAGGAAAACTGCCGGTTACTTTTTATAAAGATCTGGAAGGTATGCCGGAATTTACAGACTATACCATGAAAGGACGGACTTACCGCTATATGGAGAAAGAGCCTCTGTATCCTTTTGGTTATGGATTGACTTATGGAAACGTAGAGGTTACAGATGGAAAACTGCTGAATCAGGTAACTGCAGACTCTGATATTGAAGTAGAGGTTACTGTGGAGAATAAAGGGAAAACAGCCACAGAAGAGGTTGTACAGCTTTATATTAAGGATCTGGAGTCGCCACTGGCGGTACGCAATCACAGTTTATGCGGATTTAAAAGAGTTTCCCTGGAACCGGGAGAGAAGAAAAAACTGTCCTTTACTGTGAAAAACCGGGCTATGGCAGTGGTAGATGAGGCCGGAGAGCGGCATATTGACAGTAAAAGCTTTAAGATTTTTGCCGGTATTTCACAGCCTGACAGCAGGAGTCTGACTCTTACAGGAAAGAAACCGACAGAAATAAATGTGACACTTGGATAAAGAAAGAAGACAGATTTCTCTATAGAAAAGATAAATTACCCATGCTAACATAAGGGGCAGAATAGGTATATCCTATCCTGTCTCTTTTCAATAGAAAGCACGGAAGACAGAACGGTTTCTGAAAAGAACAGGAAGGGATTATGGCCTGAGGAAAGAGAAAGGACTGAAGAGCTATGCAGAACTGGAAAAAGAAAATCATGATCCTTGGATTAAGCGTTTCCCTTGTGGCGGGAGGCCTGTACGGGTGCGGAAATACAGAAGAGACTACAGAAAAGACGGAAGGCACCTCGGGAGAAAGCCAGGAGACTGTGGAGAAAGCGGAAGGCAGCAGTCAGGCGCAGATAGAAAAACCGGAGACAACCCAGGCGGAACACCCTCAGTTTGTAGCTGATGGTATCAGAAAAGTAGTTCTGGTAGAGGATGGAGAGGAAATCTTTAATCTTTCCAATGAGCCGGCGGGATATAAGATGGATTTTGATTACTGGGAGATCCTGAATCCTTATGATGAAACAGTAACTGTGAATACAGAAGCTATGTATGAGCTTTTTGACGTACTCTGCGGACTGAATTTTCAGGCTCCTGTAGCAGTGGATGCAGAGATGGATACGGGAATTGCAGACTCCCGGACCAGTATCACACTGGATTTTGTAGATACATTGGATGATTCTAAGGCAAAACAGACTGATTACGCAGATAAGACAGCAACTATCATCCTGGGAAATGAAGACGGCGCGGGAAATCGCTTTGCAGCAATCCAGGGATTTGAAGACCAGATATATAAGCTTTCAGCCAGTACAATAGATTCTATTTTCGGTCTGGATCCATTTTCCTATATTTTAAAGATTCCGGTATTGATCAATATTGATACTGTGGAAAGTATGGAGATCCAGGCAGGCAAAAAATCTTATGAGATGAATGTAGACTCTGTAAACGGTGAATACCAATTTGGCAATAAGGATGTGGAGAAGACAGACTTCACTACTCTTTATCAGGAAATCTGCGGAATTATGCTGGAAGGAGAGGCTGAGGAAGATAGGATTACTAAAGAAGGGGATCCGGAACTGGAAATTACCTTCCATAGAAATAGTGAAGAATATCCGGAAATACAGGTGTCGTATTACTCTTATGATGATACCCATGATCTTCTGGAAGTAAACGGAAACAGCTATTTCCTGGTAAATGCAGAAGATGTAGATAATCTCATAACTTCTGTAAGAAAAGCATTTTAACAGATAAAAGTAACATACTAAAAAGAACAATAAATAAAAAGGAACTGTTGTATCAGACATATGTCAGGAATAAAATGTATAAATATTCCTTGCCTCAATTCAATACAACAGTTCCTTCTTTTTGTGCAAAAAGCCCTTAAATACAGGACTTTCCTAACAGTCGAGTCCCTGATTTGCCCGGAATCATTGACTTTTTAAATTTTCCTTCCTATCCTTTAGATAGAAAACAGCGGAGCCTGAGACAAAGATATATATCTGTCCTTCGCTGTAATAGATCGAGAGGAGATGAAATATATGGAAAATAAGAAGACATTTGGCGCTTACGTTCTTCAACGGCGGCGGTACCTGGGAATGACCCAGAAGGAACTGGCAGAGAAATTATATGTGACAGAGTCTGCCGTCAGCAAGTGGGAGAGAGGACTCAGCTACCCGGATATTACGATCCTGCAGAATCTTTGTGCCGTTCTTCAGGTAACGGAACACGAACTTCTTACAGGAAGCGAGGACACCAGCCGGAAAGTTTCCGAGAAGCTGGCTCAGAAATACAAAAAACTGACACGGAATTATCGGATCGTTCAATATGTACTTTATGGAATGATCCTGGCAGGATGCGGCATTGGGAACCTGGTTTCTTCTCATACCCTGGACTGGTTTTTTATCGCAGCTGCCGGGGTGATGATGGCGGCTTCCCTGACTCTGGTACCGGCTCTTGCAGCCCTGGATCCCAGATTTGAAAATTATAAGCTGCCTCTGGCCTTTGGTTCTTTTACATGTTCTTTGGAGATTTTACTGCTGGTCTGCTGTCTTTACAGCGGCGGTACCTGGTTTTGGGTGGCAGGGACGGCGGTACTATTCGGTTTTGCCCTGGTATTTCTGCCTTTTTTACTGCCTTTTCTTCCATTACCTTCGTCTATGGCAGACAGAAAGACTTCCGTATATCTGCTGACGGTGACAGGACTTCTGATACTTCTGCTTCTGACCTCCTGTCTGTCAGCAGGAGAAACCTGGTTTCCTGTAGCAGCAGTAAGTGTGCTTTTTGGCCTGAGCCTCTTCATCCTGCCGGTTCTTTTATATCAGCTTCCTTTGTCAGAGTGGATGGAAGAGCGGAAGCTGTCCATGTATCTGCTGATAGAAACGGCGTTACTGCTTTTTCTTCTGTTAGTCTGTGATCTTAACGGCGGGGGGAACTGGTTCTTTCCTGCAGCCCTTGGAGTACTTCTTGGGCTTGGGCTGGTATTTCTGCCTATTATATTAAGGCAGACCCTTAGGGATCTGCCTCTGTACCGGCATAAGTCTCTCCTTTATCTCTCAGCAGAGACGGTATTTTTCCTGCTTCTTTTATTTATTGTGGCCCTTCAGGGAGAAAATCTCAGAGGTTTTTGGACTTTAAGCCTTCCCAATGCCTTGTTGTTCCTGGTCCTTCCCTGGGGCGTTATGGGGGCTCTGCGCTATCTCCCTGTAAACCGCTGGCTGAGAGCAGCGGTAGCTTTTGCATGGACAGGGCTGTGGATATGGCTGGCGCCTGCCGGTTTTGACCAGATCATGATCCCTGTATACGGACAGCCTGAGAAGCCTTATTCCCTTGCCATTCCCTTTGACTTTACAAAATGGGAGCTGCCATATAATGTCTGGAATGTCATTATGATCATTCTGCTGGCGCTGGGAGCCGCGGCACTGCTCTGTGTATATATGGGCCTGCGAGCTATGAGAAGCCGAAGAAATCCATAAGTTCTATACTTCACCCTGATAGCAGAACCAGTCAAAATCTGCATGGTTTCTGCTGGCTGTGTGGTTGGATGTGGCGTACATACCCAGATATACGCCGGTAAAACCATTATTGACCACGGAACTTAAGAGGGAAGCTTCCACATTTTCAATCAGGGGAAGCATTTCCTGATCATCAGATCCATAGTAAAAGGAATAACCGGTGGTATGGCCGTATACACTGAGATACAGACGTTTTGACGGAGAGATTCCCTTTTCAACCAGAAGGGATTTCTTTCCGTTTTCTGTTTTCCAGAAACGAAGGACCGGTTGTTCCTCTTTTTGTCCGAGAGTCATCAGATAATGAAAACGGTCGTCCTGTACCAGGGCGATGCCTGCCTCTTCCTGATCTGCAGCCGGAGCAAACTCCATGGCTGTCTTAGCCAGAAAGTTTTTATGCCGTTGTCTTCGCCCTATAAAGGAAGGGGTGCAGATCTCTTCCATAACTTCCGGACGGACCTGAAGCCGGAGATATCCGGGCCGGTCTGTCAGGCTGTAGAAGGGGTCCACAGGGGGATGGATAGTGTTCCACTGCAGCTGGAGGGTGGAACACTCAAAATTATCCCACTGGGGCATAGGGGGATAGAGGGTCCTGGGGAGATCTGGAAGCCGTTCTTCTTCATTTACCAGTCCGTTTTCATTGTCGATCATAGGCCAGCCATCTTCTGCCCATACAAAAGGAACCATAAAGGTTTCACGGCCAAGATTGTAATGGCCTCCTTCATAGGGACGGACAGCCAGCAGTACCATCCACCATTCTCCGTTCTGAGTTTCTACAATATCTGCATGGCCGGTAACAGAGATAGGATTCAGTACAGGCATATGCCGGTGTGTGAGAATAGGATTTCTGGGACAGATCTCATAATCACCGTTGATCGTCCGGCACCGGGCCATTTGAACACTGTGGTTGATAAAGGTTCCCCCCTCTGCCACCAGGAGATAATACCAGCCGTCCTTTTTATAGATATGAGGAGCCTCGATCCATTTGGAACGGGTTTTCTTGCCATCCCAGACAATATATCTGGGCCCCTTGAACTGGAAGGTTTCAGGATCCAGCTCGTTCAGATAGATGCCGTGATGGCCTTCATACAGACATTCCTGACTGATGAAATTGCCTACATACCACAGAGAACCGTCATCATCAAAGAAAAGGCTGGAATCAATGCCGTCAGCTCCTTCTACTACAATCGGGTCGCTCCATGGGCCTGCAGGATTTTGGGCAGTGATCACATAATTGTCTCTCTGAGCCTCCCGTCCTTCGGAAACGAAGGTATTGATGATATAAAAGGTTCCCTGGTGGTAACGGATACTGGGAGCCCATAGCCCTTCGGAGGTTTCACAGTTTTTATAGTCCAGCTGTGCTGGACGGTGGATACCATGACCGATCTGTTCCCAATGTACCAGATCCCGGCTGTGAAAGATTGGAAGACCGGGATAATAGACAAAGGAAGAAGTGACCATGTAATAGTCCTCCCCAACTCTGCAGATAGAAGGATCCGGATAAAAGCCGGAAAGTAATGGATTGTGAAAAGTTTGTTTTAACATATAGGTCCTCCTGTAAATTTAGTAACTTTATTATAAAAAACAGAGAAATCAGGGTAAATAGAAAAAAATGATTTTATACCTGTATTTCTTGACTTTTTAAAAAGAATGTGATATTTTAGACAAAATTAAAATCCTGTGAGGGAGTAGGAAGCGTATCAAACAGATACGTGGCAAGTCAACATACTGGCGATCCGCCTGGCTTGCCTTAAATTGCGAGACTCATATACCTGTATTGCCATAGGCGGAGTCTCGGTATCATAGAATATTAGAAGGCCCTGCCGTGCCTTCTATTTTTTTTGCAATACGCCCGGCAAGCGACTGCCGTGCTTGCACGAGCAGGTCTTCGCTCCGCTACAGTCCGTGCTGGACATGTGCCACTGGCACGCAGTACCATTTGCCGGGTAACGGACAGGGAAGGACTCTTTCCTGTCCGCGCGATACGCCGGTCGGGTTCTGGCTCCTATAGGTGGCAGCAGATACAGGAAGGAAAAAGAGAGGAGATAAGAAATGGATATTATTACTTTGATTTCCCTGGCAGTAGGCCTGGCTATGGATGCTTTTGCGGTTTCTATCTGCAAAGGTCTGGCCCAGGAAAAACTGTCGGTAAAGCATATGGTGACTGCCGGACTCTGGTTTGGCGGATTTCAGGCCCTGATGCCTGTTTTGGGATACTTTCTGGGAAGTCAGTTCCGGGACAAGATCACAGCAGTGGATCACTGGATCGCCTTTATCCTTCTGGGATTTATCGGCGTGAATATGATCCGGGAATCTATGGATAAGGAAGAAGTCTGTCCAGAGGGGAACATGGGTGTGAGAGCCATGTTTCCCCTGGCAGTAGCTACCAGTATTGACGCCCTGGCAGTGGGAGTCACCTTTGCGTTTCTGCAGGTAAATATCCTGCTTGCGGCAGGATTGATCGGTGTGATCACTTTTATTATGTCAGCCATCGGCATAAAGGTAGGAAATATTTTTGGAGCCAGATATAAGTCCAGGGCAGAGCTGGCAGGAGGTATTATCCTGGTGCTTCTGGGAGTAAGGATACTTCTGGAACACCTGGGGGTTTTCTAGATTTTCAGAAAACAGAGGCTTTTCACGGCTGCTCTGTTATTTTCTGCCAGTATATGGACGATGGATAAAATGTAGAAAAATTTCAGAAATTCTCTATACAAAGCAGAGGCCATTGGTTATAATGAGAGGACACAAGAGGACTGCCCCGGAAATCCGGGAACACAGAGGATATAGAGGAGATACATGAGCAGAAATACGGAGACTGGAAGAAAAAAGGAACAAAAGGAAGAGAGACTTCCGGAAATACATACGGATGAGGAATTTGAAGAGAGGCTTCTCTGGCTGCTGGAGAGAAGGAAAGCGGAAAAGCAGAGGCAGATAAAGAGAAGAAAAATGATCCGCCGTCTGCCATTTGCGGTTCTGCTCATCCTGGTCCTGGCACTGGCGGGGACAGGGGCTTATATACTGGCAGACAGGATACAGGACGAAAGATTTCAGGAGGGGGTTTGGCAGATCATCCGGGAAGGAGAAGTGCAGGCCTGGAAACAGCCTGTTATGTCGGGGGCTGATATAGAAAAGATGGCTTCAGGCATCTCTATGGCAGGATGGCAGACAGACGGAAAGGGAAAATGGTACCGCGATCAGGACGGGACCATTTATCAGAATGGCTGGAAGGAGATTGACGGGGCAGAGTATTATTTTGATGAGAACGGATATGTGCTCACCGGCTGGAAAGAAATCGGCGGCAAAGACTGTTATTTTGATGAAAACGGTATTTACGACAGCGCCAAACAACATCCTCTGGTGGCATTGACCTTCGATGACGGACCGGGACAGTATACGGAAGAACTGCTGGACTGCCTGGAGAAGAATGGAGCAAAAGCTACCTTTTATATGCTGGGGCAGAACGTAGAGAAATATCCGGATATCGTCAGACGCATGAGTGATCTGGGAATGGAATTGTCAAATCATACATATGATCATAAAGATCTGACAAAGCTTACAGAAGGGGAGATCACGGCTGAGATCCAAAGGACCAGCAGTCTGATCCAGAATGCAGCGGGAGTCCTTCCGGATACTTTCAGACCCCCTGGCGGAAGTTATAATGAGACGGTCCAGAACGTGACTGGAATGCCCATTGTAAAATGGAGCATTGATACAAAGGACTGGAAGACCAAAAGCGAGGACCAGACCTATCAGTGTGTGATGGACTCAGTACAGGATGGTTCTATAGTCCTGATGCATGATATCCACCAGTGGTCTGTGAAGGCGGCCCTCAGGCTGATCCCGGATCTGTTGCAAGAGGGATACAAACTGGTAACTGTGCAGGAACTGGCCCAGGCGAAAGGGATTACCCTGGAAAACGGACAAGTATATGAATTTTTAGGCGAAGGAACACAGATGGTAGAATAATTCTGCCATCTGTTTTACTTTGAAAGCTTCCTATGTTTTCCGAAGGAATATCTGTACCACAGGAGGAACAGAAGAAAACCTCCTCCGCAGAAAAAAGCTCCTGCGGTGAATGCCAGACTGAGGCTTTGTTGAGCCA